>JBAPOI010000472.1:0-1757 GCA_049279555.1 Candidatus Sulfotelmatobacter sp. | reverse complement strand
GCCGGAAAGCTCGGTCCCTGATTGGTCTGAAACATGTAGTTGGCCCAACCATACTGCTTCGCCATATCAAGATAGGGGTTCACAATTCCCGACGAATTGTCGATGTAGTTGAATTGGGCCTTCGCAGGACAGGTGCCCAGGGCACAGCGGATGTTAGCCGCTCCGTCGTTCCGGCACGCCCCCGTGGCCGGATTGACGTCGCACATTGAGACGAACGCCGTGTGGCTGTGCGAGAGGTCAAAGCTGTTGGCCAGCGCAACCAGCCCTGGGTTCGTGAAGCCGGTGCTCGACGTTTTATCGAGCCATTTTGTCGCTTGGATGTCATACTGCCCAGCGCCCGGCTGCGTGCTGCACGAGTTGGCCGTTCCATAAGGGGGTGCGCAAAGTCCCTGGAACAGATTATCCGGCGTGCGGTTTTCCTGAACGATCACAACGATGTGCGAAAAACTCAAGATCTGCGCGGAAGCCACGCCGATCGCGAAAAAACCTAAGAGTATGGTCTTCATTGCGAGCCTCTTCTCCGACGCGCGGCGCTGCTTATACGGAAACCAGCGCCCGACAAAGAGAGTTGACCAATTCTGCCAGAACAGTCTGACTAAGGCAACTCTCAGCGACCGGTGTCGGTAGCATCTGAAAATGCCGAGTCAATTAGCAAGCGAAATATCCGCTTAGACTGTGAAGGCACAGGGGTGCGCGACATAGAAGCGGAACAATGCCGTGTTCGATGAGAAGCGTCCCGCGATGGCCGCCCGGCGACGTTTCGCCGGATAGATCCCGGTATACGCGCATAATGCCTGTTATCCGATCAATGGTCGGCATCAACCAACCGGAAGCCAGAACTTGCAATATAGGAGACAGCCCGATATCTGGTGTTATCGGTAGCGAAGACAGGGCCTCACGCTCGCCCGCAACCATCCGTTTTTATCCTTGAGAGACCTGTCGGAGAAGGATCGCAGACGACAAGGGCAACAACATGGGATGTTTCGGGAAGAGGCTTGCTCGGGAATCAATTTGATGCTACTTCGATTAGGTTACGTGGTGGTAAACCATTCGCAGAACTGCGCCAAACAGGATTCAAAAGAGGATCTTGGCAGAAAGCTGAAGCTCGCGCGGAGTACCTCGACCTGTTGCGTAATTGCTGATGGTCGTAGTGACGACCCCGAAGTTAGCAGGATTAGACACGTCCGCATTGGGCGCTCCATATTGCGCCCGGTTGAAGACGTTGAACAAATCCGCTCGCAAGCGCAAACTCACCCGCTCCGTAATACCCACGTACTTCGACAGGCCCAGGTCCAACTGCGAAATGCCGGGCGCTCGAAAGGCGTTTCGTCCTAGATTGCCGAAAGTCTGGAAAGCGGGTTTGGCAAACGCGAGCGTATTTATCCATTCGTTCGGGGTCGATCCTCCGGCGGGGGTCAGAGAAACACCGGCGACATAATCGGGCCGCATCCAGCCGCTAATTGCGAAATCGCCGGGAACGGAAGCGTTGGTACGGTCGATCGTGATGTTAACCGGCAGACCGGTTTGCGCAGTTCCGATGGCGCTCAATTGCAAACCTCCCAATAGGGAGCGCCCGGTACCGGGTTGGCTCAGGTACTTTTGCCCAGCTCCGAAGGGCAAGTTGTAGACAGCGGCGAGATTGAACATCTGCCGCACGTCGTCATCGCTGCTGCCTTTGTCACAAGCTCTGCAGAAAGTATCCTGCGGGACATCCGACTCGCCTCCGCCGACGCTGCCGTCATTGATCGAATGGGACC
>JBAPOI010000471.1:0-2746 GCA_049279555.1 Candidatus Sulfotelmatobacter sp. | reverse complement strand
GCAGATGCGCCGTGGGCTGTCGTGATGCTCCTTGGTGGTCCAACTAGCGATTTCATGATTGGCAGAATCTACCAATCGGCATCTGACGACGCCTTCGAGGCTGTTGTCGAGAAAGATGACAATGGCGAGGTGCTTGCGCCGTCCAAGTGGGTTACTGACCCCAACACTAAAGCCTCAATTGCATGGGGAAAGTACAACCGATCAAATTGCGCGTTAATTCAGCAACCGGGCAAATGATGAGCCGAGGTGCGTCCAGGATTATGCACTGCCCGCCGTTGGGAGATTGGTGCTAGGGTGGAAGGTTCGAAGGGACGTGGCGAAGAAAATGCCAAGAACTGTCATCCTTTTCTTACTACTCGCGTTGTCGCCATCGGTTTTGGCGAGCGCGGCGCTCGGTAAACCGCCGGACATTAGTATCCAACGACACGGCAACGACTCCTACAGCCTCTCGCTGGAGAGCAATGAGATTTCTACCGTCGATGAAGGGCAAGCCTTGCTGGTGCCAACAGCGAAGACACTTTGCGCTAGCAAGGAAGTACGTTTTGGAGAGTTCAAGTTTTATTCGAGCGTACCTCTCGAAGTTAGACCCTCCGACAGCGCAGTCAAAGATTTTCATCTCTCGCAGGAACTCGCGTGTGTGGAACACACGGATCAGACGTCGCCCCCGACAGCAACACAGAGTGCCAAGGAATGGCGAGCATCGGATAGCGATAACGCTGCAATCGTTGCTCTTACCTATCGTTATCTAGCTGCAGAAGATGCTGGAAATCTAGACGAGGCAAATGCGCTCATGGAGCCTAGTATGAAGGCCGCTGTGCCCGATTGGCGCGCAACCGTCAAATATTTCAACTCGGTGGCTGGGGGCGTTAAGACCCGGACAATAAGAGCAATTAACTTGGAGAAAGATCCAGTTAGGGCTTCAGCGCCGGGTGTCTATGTCTCCGTCGATTTTGTTGGCCAATTCGAGAACGTGGACATTGAGTGCGGCTACGTTTCTTGGCATCGTCAGGCTGACGGCTCGTATCTAGCTGTTCACGAAGAGAATGGTTTTCTCGATAAAAAAGCTGCCGCTCGCCTCGACGAGAAATCGTTAGCAGCCACAAAATCCGCGTTCCATTGTGTTGATGCCCCGCCAGCACCCGTTCCGAACAATTCCACCGCACAATGTCATCCCATCGCACCTGAGGAAATTGCTAAACAATGGAAGTACTATAATGCGATTTCCGACGCTCAACCGCTTAATGGAAATGACAAGTATGAGTGCATTTCAATTAAGCGTACCTCCCAAGTGATTTGCAGAACTCTGCCCGCAAATCCTGCGCATCCAAGCATCATCATTCGCACCGTCGAAGAGGATAATAAGAACGTTTCCATTAGGACTGAAGCTGATACGGCTGGCGACTGCAAAGCTTTCTTGGACATGATGGAGCAATATAAGGGACTCGATAAGAAAATCGCGGACGAAGCAAAGGCGCATTAGGCGGATGCGCCGTGGACTAGGAATTTACGAAGCGCGAGCCTGCCCGCCATTGGGAGATTGGTGATAGGGTTAGTGCGATTGTCCAGAACGGGGAGGAGGGCCAGCGACGATGACCAATCCCGTAACTAACAAGACAGATATGGAACTTGTGGATTATGCAATGGACCAGCCGTCAGCGGTCCAAGCAGAGTTTATGCGTCGACAGACCATCATCTTGAAAGAGTCAGCCGACGCGCAAGAGCGCGCGACGAGCGCCATGATCGAGACTGCGAAATATACCCGTCTCAATGCTCGTTATATGCTGCTGTCGGTTGTCGTTCTGGCGACGGCATCCGTCATCAATCTAGTTCTGACACTGGCCCACTATTCTAACTGATCCGCTATCGGAATTGTGCTGCAGCATTACTGCCCGCCTTTGGGTGATTGGTGATGGGGTGAAGGTAGTTGTGAATTCGTGGAAGCCGTTGGATCAATCACGTTCGGGATATAGGCGGGAGTTCAATGGCAGGCAGCTAGAGGGCGCACCGAAAAGCATTACTCGGTTAATTCCGCGGCGTCCGATTGTCAAAGAAATGTCTGCAAGTTTCTTTAGTCTCGGGTGAAACGGGGTACTGATCAGCGCAATGGTGACCGACACACCAAGAGATGCCTAGGGTCCAAGGAAATTCAATAGGCTGCCCGTCACTCGTTGCAGGCTTATATCTAAATTTGGACACGCAGCTGATCGTGGCTAGATCCAGATCGGGATTGCCACTTGTTTCGATGATATTCACATTTTTGACTGAACCGTCCGGCTCAATCAGGAAACAAGCAACTGACTGCCCTTCTATGTGAGCACGGATGGCGTACATCGGATAATAATCTCTTGGGGGACAAACGTGTGGCTCGCCCGCTGGTTCTGGCGGAATCATGGCTGGGATTCCCACTGACTGCGCAAATACAGGATTGATGGTCAGTATCACGGCTGCAGCAAGAATTAGCGCACGCATAGCATCCCCCAGTTGAGGAAGCTTACTAGATTGTGAGCGAAGTGTCCTTACCGCCTGCCCATGTGAGATTCCTGGCCGCCCACCATTGGGAGATTGGTGATAGGGTAAGGGGGGATGGTGAGAAATTATGCCGCTTTACAAGGAAGCTTATCCCAAGGGTTCACGCATTAGAATCGCCTCGCGCGCAACACTCAAAGAGTTTCGCCGTAACTGGAAGCACCATCATCGCTTGAAGTGGTGGCAACTCTGGTACGCAGATCGGGTCACGGTCGTCACA
>JBAPOI010000470.1:0-12604 GCA_049279555.1 Candidatus Sulfotelmatobacter sp. | reverse complement strand
AAGGGTCGCGCCGCTGGTTCTCCGTGAATGTCTCCATCGAGATCGGCCAGCAGTTCGGCAGGCCCAGTTACCTGCCAGAGGAATAAACTACGGCACTGCCAATAGGAAAGCGTCTGCAGCGAACGGTGCAGATCACCCGCAGCCAGCCGTGGATTGCTGGGTGCAGTGATCGTCACTTCCCGGTGCGACCAGCGCTCCCTCAGTCGGTAGATGCGTTCAAGGCACGGTGTCTTCGGACAAAATTGAATATCATGCCAGATGGGGCAGGATGTAAGGAGGTTTGGAGTGACCACAACAACGAACGAGGATGGAGCGGCGAAGCCCATAAATCTCCCCTAGGGGCCTCTCGCTCGGTGTAGCAAGGCCTAGTCTTGCTGGCAAGCGGGGGGAAATCCGCGAGTATCCACGGCTGGGAACGCTGGCCAGAGAGACGATCCTCTCACTTGTTTGCAGCTACGCACTAATAAAAGGGATACTCAAAGGTTGGATGCGAACCATTTTGGCGATGCGACCGACGCGAGATCTCAAAACGGAACGCCGCTACCGTTCGATGTCAGCATTTGTGTAAATGCGTGTGGCACGCCGAATGTGCACTTTGCCATACGCCACTGCTTCCGGCAGAGTAACTCCATAACCGCTCTCCCACAAATCTTGGGCCTCGATGATCCGCCCTACGCCAATATCCAAGATGCTTTGAGGAATCTCAGTCCTCGCAATCGATTTACTCGACGCTGCCGGAAAGCTGATCTCGATAACATTTGCCGCAGGCACACCGTAGTAAATCGGGAATAAATTGGCTTTGGGCAGAGCGACTGCCTCAGGTACCCCGACGGTTTGAGTTTCCGCTCCCGCATTGAGATTGCCGGTTGCGTTGCTGGCGCCGACTTCCAAAGCCGGACCCGCCAGGGACAAGGAGGGCGTGGAAATGGAGCGCATGAAAAAATTCGAAGAAGCAGATCGAGCGTCCGATACCGAACTCAGGAGATATTGTGGACCGTTGGCAAAACCTGTGTCCTGGCTCAGAGCAATTCCTACTGCGTAAATAGCGACGAATACACAACCCCAAAAAACTCGCATAGAACTCCACGGTCCGGCTCTAAGATTATGAAGCGGAGGAACTGGTCGCCGCCAGAGTCAATAGACCCTACTCGCCGCTACTGTCACGGCTTTCGGCCTCAGATGCGCGTAGCGCGGCCCGGTATCGGCGTCCTGCGCGAAGCACGAAAAGCATGTAGAACACAATCGTCAGATTGGCCAGAAACAAACCGGAGCGAACGATCGTGATGCCGCGCAACAGCCCACGGACTTCGAGCGGGAGCAGCAAAGTTCCG
Organism: Candidatus Sulfotelmatobacter sp.; assembly: GCA_049279555.1. Classification (GTDB taxonomy): domain Bacteria; phylum Acidobacteriota; class Terriglobia; order Terriglobales; family Acidobacteriaceae; genus Sulfotelmatobacter. The sequence continues at coordinate 11,273 of JBAPOI010000470.1, read as the reverse complement.
GAAACGAAAGCAAGCCACTCTGCCCAGGTGCGTTCCTTCCATAAGCCGTAGGCCTCGGCAAAACGCAGGGCGGTGTAGGAAAAAGCCAATTGCGCTGCCATCCATAGGCGGGCATCGGTAAGATTGTCGGCAAAATCGAGAAAGAACTGCGCCCAGTGCCGGTCTGTGCTGACATGAAAAAGTGCCAACAGACTTTCGGCGATGACCCAGGCATCCTTGTGAACGAGGAGAATCGCGCTCAAGCCGATCAACATCACGAAAAGGCCTTTGACCAGTTCGAAGGCAGCTACCACCCGCAGCAAGCGGCGCTGCGCTGGGTAGGAACCGTTTATCGTTGCAGGCGAGAGCATGCAGCGGCGCAAATAATTTCAGAGTATCACGACTTCGGAGTGCAAACGCGTGCTTCGTCGTCGGGGCTAGTAACGAATCGGCTGCCGATGCTTTTCAACTCTTCTTCGTGCGAACTGCGGCGCGGAGTTCACTCACGATCTCCCTCGATGCCCGGATCGCCGCTGCGTGCTGATCCACATTAAAAGAGATGGCGCCCACGCGGGCGTGTCCGCCGCCGCCGTAGCGTTCACAGATCTTCGCCAGGTTGACTACCGGTTCCTCGGGAGCCCAGGGGTTGGACCCGACCGACACCTTCACGCGGAAGCTGCTCTTGCTGAGTCCCACGCTATAGATCGATTCGGGGTGAAGGTAGTAAGGAACGAACTTGTTGTAGCCCTCAAGGTCTTGATCGGTGATGTCGAAAAAAATCGTGCCGCCTTTGCATTCGGTGCGCTGCCGCAGAATCTCAATCGAGATTTCGTGGCGTTTAAGAAGTGGCGGCAAAAGCGGAGCCACAAAAGGTTCTTCAAGTATAGCCGCCAAAGATTTTGTTGCCATAAGCGGGATCAGGTTAGGAACGAACCGCTGGTCTGGCGCGGATTCGATGACCATCGTCAACTTCATGGCAGGGGCCTGCATTTCCACAGCAGTCTTGGCGTCGGGATAGAGAGCGCCGTCAATAATGTCGGTCCAATGAACCAGATCGGCGACGGGAGTAGGATCGAATCCAAAACGCTGCTGCGCAATCATCGCAATAAAGCTGGTGCACGACTTGAAGGCGGGATCATAGAATTTTCGATTGCTTTGATCGCGCTCGAAATGTGCCGCGTCAGCTGGCGAAAGAAATGCGCTCTCATGATGGTCAAACCACCACGTGATTTTCGGCGAACTGGAATATTTGAAGTCGACAATGGCGTTCTCGTCGCCGTTGAAATCGGATTCGTTAAAGAGCGATCCGGCGCGATGCAGCAATCCGGAGAAAACGAAGTCAGCGTCGCTGCGGATTCTTTCGCGATAAAAGCGCGCGAAGAGAGCGGCGGACGAAGCTCCGTCGAAACACTTGTCGTGGTAAAAGACTCGGACTTTCAATCTGATCCCCAGTGCTCAAAAAATCCCGCCGCTCAGAACCACGCCCAGTGCATTCCGGACGGCAAGGTGAAAGCTAATAGGAATGACAGCTTAGAGGAAGAAAGTCAAGAGCCTCGGTTGTACCTTAGGCCGCGTTCGCCAGTCTTTCCGCCATATCGCCAATCACCGGCAATTTAAACATTTGTCCCTGATTCGCTTTCAGCAGCAGAACGAGCCAGACGATGAAGCCACCGAGCCAGACCACCGGCCAGATCAGCAAGGTGAGAAAACCCAGCAGGGGAAGGTGCGCGATGATGCGCAGACCGATCCATAGAATCCACCAGCTGATGTTGAAGAATATGCATTGCCAGGCGTGGAACCTGACGAACTGATTGCGGTTGTACGGTTCGATCACGAGGAACACGATCGCGGGGATTATCGTGACGTAAGCCAGCATTCCGGCGACATTATCCGCAAGGCCCGCACCGGTGCTGGCAGGAACTACCATGCCGCGCCCGCTGCATGCGGTGCATGTGGTTGCGCCATCGGCAATCTGTGTGCCACACATATTGCAAAACGCCATTGAGTATTCTCCGAACTGGAAATTGGAAATCCGCGTTCGGTCGCGCGAATGCGATCCGCGCAACGTTGCGGAAAGGTAACAGAAAGCGGTGTCCGAGGCAATCTTTCGTAAGAGAGCGCGATTCGAAATACGTCTGCGATCGTTAGACTGCGGCTGCCTGCTTCTCCGCGAAGTCGCCGACCAGCGGAAGCTTAAACATCTCACCCTGCAGAGCTTTGACAACGAGTACGACCCAAACCACAAAAAACGCAAGGCTCACTAACATGGTGAACAATGCAACCAGCAAGTGACCGACTGCGGGAATAAAGGCGAGCATCACGCCCAAAATTCTGAGCGCAGCACCGATTACCACTCCAACCAGGCAAAAGCCAAGGCACTGAAAGGAATGAAAGCGCACAAAGCGATTTTTGCTGAAGGGCTGGATAAGAAGAAAAACAATCGCCGGAACGACGAGAAAGTAGGCGAGCGCACCAGACATGGTCTCCGGCAGGCCGCCGACAGTGCCGTGCGCGCGTTCAGGCGCGTGCATCGCACGCCCACAGCCGGGACAAAAGGCGGCGTCATCGGGCATCTCGGCAGCGCAATCGGGGCAGGGGATCGGCATGAAGTCTAGACTGGCCGGCCGCCGGCGTGCTTTTGCCTGCAATCCTCACAAACGCCATAGATCTGAAAAGTGTGCCGGGTGGTCGAATAGTTGTGCGCGCGTCCGATTTCCTGCTCGAGCTTATCCACTTCGCGCGAAAAGAATTCCACCGAACTGCCGCACTCCGTGCAAACCATGTGGTGATGGCTGCGGCGGTTGTACTGATGTTCATAGCGGGCGATGCCGTCGTGGAAAGCGACTTCACTGGCCAGTCCGCACTCAGCAAGCAGCTTGAGAGTGCGATAGACGGTGGTGTAGCCGATGCCGGCGTCTTTTTTCTGCACCAGGCGGTGCAGTTCGTCGGTCGAGAGATGGTCGCGGGTTTCGAGAAAGGACCGCAGAATCGTGTCGCGCTGCGCGGTCTGTTTCAATCCAACCCGTTTCAGATGCTGGTGGAGGATCCCCTGAGCCTCCCGCACCATTTCGCGAGAGATGGATGGCTGATCATCGATACGCTTTTGCAGCATGAAAGAGTCAGAATACCACTGTGTCATCTTGAAAATGAAATTCATTTTCAGCCACTGGGTACGCCGCCTATCGGACCGCCGGAGGAGGAATGGGATGAGGAACGAATTATTTGCTCGCTGTCGTCGAACTCGGCTTTGCCGCAATTTGCACATTCGAAGCTGCAGGCTTGGTGGTGGAAGCCGGGGCGTTTGGCTTCTTGACGCTGGCACGGTCCGCTGCTGCCGCAGGCGAACTCTTCTGCGCTAATTTCTTGCGATTGAAGTCGCGCACGATGCGGGCCACGTACGCGTGGGTTTCATAGTAAGGGGGCACGCCGCCGTATTGCTCAACTCGCTGCGGTCCCGCGTTGTAGGCCGCCAACGCTTTGATCAGATCGAAATCGTAGCGCTCCAGGAGTTCGCGAAGATAACGTGAACCGGCTTCCACGTTCGCTTGCGGATCGAAGGCATTCTGCACACCTAGTTGCGATGCGGTCTGCGGCATCAACTGCATCAACCCCTGCGCGCCCTTCGGCGAAACCGCGTGGACATTGAACCCGCTCTCGGCGCGAATCACGCTGGTGACAAGGTCTGGGTCGAGCTTGTACATTCCACTCGCTGCGTTTACAAGTTCATTCAAATCTGCCGGCTGCTTGATGTTGTTGGAAGGATCTGGGAACTTGGGACTTGCCACCGCGCTCGCCGCTTCTTCAAAGTGATCGATCTCTAATGTCGGCACATCGACGAAGCTCGATCCGTCCGTGTTCACGTACAGCCGGGTCACATCCCCAATCACTTGCCTGCGCTCATGGCGAATTTCAAATCCATTGCGGAGAACCGCCGACTCAGCCGCTAGGCAGGGAAGCGTGCTCACCGCAATGAGGGCGATCAGCGCTACAAATCCGGCGATGATGATGGATCGCTTCATCCAGGAAATCGACACTTGAAAATCAGATTCAGGCCGCGTCGCAAAGGAGTAAAAATCACCCCGCGACCACTTGCGCCAGGGCCGCTGCCACGCCACAGCTGTCATTACCTAAAGTTACCTTCCAGCCACGCCCGCGCAGCTCTGCGCAGGCATTCCCCATAATAACCGGATATCCGGCAAACTCAAGCATTTCAACGTCATTGTGGTTGTCACCGATGGCCATGACCTGCTCGGGCCGAAAACCGCGATGGGCAGCCCACCGAGACAGAGCGTGCCCCTTGGAACAACCTGCATTCAGCACGTCGATCATGGATAGATCGCGCTCAGGATATTCGGTGCGGAGCACGGTCATCCGGTTGCCCAGGCCAGTGGCCTCCAGGGCTTGCAGGGCCGTTGCCATTCGCGCCATCGAACCGCAAAACATCGTCTGTACCGGATCTGTGACCAACGAATTTTCGATCGGAACGACAAATTCGATGTATTGCATGTTCTTCTCCAACCACCGCCGGATGCTGGCACTCAACTCGTCGAGATGCTCCAGCACAATCGCGCCCCTAGTTTCTTTGTCAAAGGTTAGAACGGTATTGCCGCGAAATTCTTGCATGGCTCCGCAAAGTTCGCGGCACAGTGCGAGCGGCATCAGGTCGCGATGGAAGGTCTCGCCCGCCAGCGACCGGGTCATCGCACCATTCGAGCTGATCAGCCACAAATCGAAGCCCAACTGCTTTGCGATGGGCAAGGCAAACATATGCCGTCGTCCCGTGACTAAAACGATCTCGATGCCCCCGGCATGGGCTCGGCGCAGAGCGGCCAGGTCACCCTCGGAAACTTGAAATTGTGGATTGAGTAGGGTGCCGTCAATATCGGTAGCAATCAGCCCGATGGAATTCGAATGCAACCGCAGAGGACTTCGGGCGTCGGCTATCGGGCTGCGGGCACTTAGATTCGTGTTTTCCACTCTTCATTGTGACACATACGGTTTGGGCTTCGGGTTCCGAAATCGGACACACGCGTCCTTAGAGCGACTAGATACCATTTTCCACAGGCCTAGGTGACCGATGTCACCTCAACTATGGGTGTCAAGGTGATAGGGTCGAATGCCGCGAAGAGCCGAAGCCCAAGAACCGACATGAGTGGAACCTACAAAGATCTCGAGGCGTGGCAACTTTCTATTGCGTTAGTCGTTGAGGTATATCGAGGCACCGCGAGCTTTCCGCGAGAGGAAATGTTTGGCCTAACGAGCCAAATGCGACGGGTGGCCGTGTCGGTGGCTAGCAATATCGCCGAAGGCAAAGGTCGTTTCTCAGACCGTGAACTTGCGCAGTTCCTGGCCGTCGCGAGGGGCTCAGTATTCGAGATCGAAACTCAAATCGTGATCGCACTGAAGCTAGGACTCATAGCCAACAACGAGGCGTCAAAACTCTCGAACCGCTGCGCCGAGGTAGGCAGATTACTGAACGGTCTCATCAGAGCAGTAAAGAAGCCCGCAGCCTGACCTGCTCCGTGTGTGTGCTCACGAGCGGAGCCTGCACCCGAAGCCCGAAAGCTGAGGCCCCGAAGCCACATGCTATATTCGGTTTCGCATGGGATCGCTCTTCTTTTTCTTGCACGGGTGGGGGTTCATCCTTCAGGGCGTGGCCATCATTCACTTCATTCGTCGCCGACCAGACACTTACTGGATTTTTGTCATCCTGTTTCTGGGATGGATCGGGGCGGTGGTTTACATTGTGGCGGAGGTAATTCCAGACGCGGGGCTGCTGCGCGGATCGTTTCAGGCATTTCCGCGGCGGAGGCGCATTCACGAACTGGAGCGAGCGATCCTCGATAACCCTTCAGCAGGAAATTACGAAGAGCTGGGATTGTTGTATCTCGACGAGGGCGATTTTGCGCGAGCCCGCGGATGCTATGACCGTTCGATTTCGCAACGAACAGATTCGGTGGATCCGTTTTACCGGCGCGGAGTGGCGGAAGTCGAATTAGGAGATTTTGCCGCTGCTGTGCCCGATCTCGAGCGGGCCGTCAGTTCCGATCCGAACTACGACTTCCAGCGCGCAGCAGGGCTTTTAGCTCATGCATATGCTCAGACCGGACAGTCTGAAAAGGCCGATGCGCTCTTTCGGCAGGCCACGAAGACTTCCACGAGTTCCGAAACTTATTACAATTACGCGCTTTTTCTTCTCGCGAAGGGCCGTAACGACGAAGCGCGACAATGGGGCCAGAAGATTCTCGACAAGCGGCCGAGCATGCCGGCCTATCAGCGGCGTCGTGAGCGAGCGTGGTTCCGGAAAGCTTATGCGCTGTTGGCGCGGTCGCGACTCTGAGCAATGTTCGAAAAACGGGCTGATAATGCTTTCTCCGCGCCTAGTGAATGAATATTCAAGCTGCCGATTAGTAGCGATCGTTGGTGTTGATGTTGAATCCAAGGATGGCATTGATCTCGATAGGCTGGCCACCGCGCGTGGCCGGACGGAATTTCCAGCCAGGGAGTGCGGCCACGATTTTCGCGGTCATGACCGCGGGGCCGGGTTCGAGGACCTGAAGGTTTCTCAAGTTGCCAGAAGCGTCCACTTTGCACTTCACCACGACGCGGTTATGGGGAAGATCCTTGGGCAGTTCGGTGCGCAAGCCTTGCGGTCCTGTTAATGGTCCAGTGCGGCCTCCAGAGCCGGGGGTGACTTCGGCGAATTGCATCACGGCGGTGCCTGAGGTTGTTTCGACGTAGACGGTGTAGTTGTCGCCGGGCAGCTTTCCATAGAAATCGAACGCCCCGCCCGAACGCGACGTCGCCACGATTGTGATGGCCGGGCCTTTGTCTCCCTGAACCGATGAGCGCCCGGGCAGAGTGGGGTCGTTGGTACCTTCACCACCAGAGCCAAAACTCGGCAAAGTCACCACGGTGCTGCCGCCGCGGACATCGACTCCCGGTACTGACGGGGAGCCGCTCGTTGCATTCCCAGCTCCACCGGGCCCCGGCGTAGGCGAAATCCCGCCGTGCGCATTTGGATCGGAGCCGTGGCCGGCTCCAGTTTTGCCTGCACCCGAACCCTCCCCGGTCAAGCCGCTGCCCGGGCCGTTGCCCGAACCGATACCTGAGCCATCACCCTGGCCACCCAAGCCCGGCTTGTCTCCGCCGCTGGGCGAAATAGCGAGCGAACCTTTACCACCGTTTCCGGGTATGCCGACCGTCGAGCCGGGCTGGGACGACAAAACAACTCCAGAAATGTCGCTATTGCCGTTTCCACCTTTTGGCGGGGCGAGCACGGAGCCCACATCGCCGGGACCGCCGAGGCCGGCACCTTTTCTACCGCTTCCCGAGCCGAACGGAGTGGAACCTCCTCCAAGACCGGGCGGCGGCGGGATTACGTTGCTGGCGAGAGTATTTGAATTTCCTGTTCCGCCCCCGCCTGCGCCGCCACCGGAAACCGACGGCGGAGGAGGAATCACATTTGTGCCGGGAGAATTGCCTTGGACCCCGCGCCGTGACGTTCCGGATGAACCGACACTGCCGGAACCTCCAGCGGACGGTGGCGGCGGAATAACGTTGCCGGCAAGCCCTGTGGAGGTTCCATTCGGATTACGGGAAGTTCCAGACGCACTACCTGGAGACACATTCGGAGGAGGAGGCACGACATCCTGCGTTCCAAAAAGCTTTCCAATGATGCTGCTTACGATTGACGTATTGTTCGTCGCGGTCGGTGGAGGAGGGACAATAGTTTGTGATGTCCCGGGTGCACCGCCGCTTTCAAGCCGGCGCAATTCACGCGTGGACTCTGCGGAAGGCGGTGGCGCGATTACCGACGGAGCAGGCATGCTTAGCTTCGCTGTGCGATCGCTCTCCCGTTCGGGAGCCGAAACCGGCGGCGGAACGACCGCTGTGCTATTCATCTGCACGCGAGAAGGCGATACTTCGCGGCTGGCGGACGTGGGTGCAGGCGGAATCACTCTCCCTTGCAAATCTGGAGTGGAGCGGCCCCGATCACGTGAGACGCGGCTCGGCGCAGGCGCAACCACGTTTGAGTTCAAAGCGGGTGCGGTAAGCGTCCGGTAGCGCAATACATTTGGCGCGGGTGCGATGACGCTGGAATCTAATGCTGGCGCCACCAGAGTGTGCTCGGACTGAACGCTTGGCACGGGAGGCACAATCGCCGTATTCAGCGTGGGTGAATTGCGCGCCTGTTCGCGAGAAACACTGCTCGCTGCGGGAGCAACCACATTTTCAGAGAGGCGCGGAGCCACAAGAGAAGAGCGTAGGCCCTCGGCCGACGGCGCTCCGGGAGCGGCCTTCATGGCCAACAGGTTGGCGACTGCAGCGCTGGAAGAGGGAAGTTTAAGGTTGGGAGCATCGACAACTTTAGGAGCCAGCGAGGCGCCACGAGCTACGCGGATCGTCTGGGTGCGGTGATGAGCCTGGCGGCCGCCAGCACGGCCAGTAGCGCCAGCTTGCGCACCGCCCACATCCTGAGTGCGCGGCAGTTCGTCGCCGGAGTAGTAGATCACTTCGTAAGGAACAAGCTTCGGTGCGGCGTAGGGACGCATGTGGGCAATCTGCCGCGGAAGAACCATCACAACGAAAAGCAGAAACGCTTCCAGCAGCAACGCAGCGGCCGTGCTCCGATAAGAGGAAACACCGTGCGGCGCTTCACCAGCCAGGCGGGACCCCGAGCGGGCAAATGCCGGGCGGATCGAAGTAACGAACTCTTCCCAGCGCGGCGACCACTCTACCAGGAGTTTCGGCGCATCGTGAACGTGGACAAAGATGTCGGTCCGTTCGAGTTGGAGCGTTTCGGTCAAGCGTGAATCTCTTTTTCCCGGTTTACGTCGTCTGGAATTGTGCCTGGGGGAATGCCGGGGGCAGTCGAGCCGCCGGACCGCATCTTGATCTCAATTCTATCTCCTAACAGGGTTCCAGTAGAAGAGGCAGTATATGGCGGCAATTCCAGCACCGAGGTTGCCCGCACCCGCACAGGGGCGAACCGCCATGGCCGAAGGTTGTGTTCGATGTGTATCACCGTGCCGGAGCGGTCGAGATAGACCACGTCGATGGCGAAGCGCATTCCAAGCGTATGGACGCCGCGGCAAGGTCGGATCCAAAGTCCGCCTCCGTTCAGGAAGTCGGCTTCAGATGCGCCCAGCAGGCCACGCAATCGCGACCAATGCGTATCGGCTACCACTAGTTCGGTGGCTAGATAACGCTGGCGGGTTTGGTTGAAGGCCTGGCCGCGCGGGTCAACTCCCGACATAAATCTCCTGATTCTCTTCCGGCTGGCTCTCGCTACAGTCACTTCTCGTTCCGGCCGACTAATTTCCGGCGTTCACTTGCCCGCCAGCGAGTGATACGCCTGAATCAGCGCGGGACCAATCGTGACGAAGAGAAACGGTACCAGAATGAATATAACGAGGGGAGGAACCATCTTGATTGTAGTCTTCGCGGCCTGCTCTTCGGCACGCTGCCTGCGGGCGGTCCGCAAAGAGTCCGAATGCACGCGCAGGGCCTGGGCCACGCTGGTGCCAAAGCGATCCGTTTGGATCAGAGTGCCAACCAGAGATCGAATGTCATCCACGCCGGTACGGTCAACGAGGTTGCGCAACGCTTCGGCACGGGGTTTGCCGGCCCGCATCTCAAGATTAACCAAATGGAACTCATCGCTGAGGTCAGGATGGGTATGGTGTAGATCCTTTCCCACCCGCATCAGCGCCTGATCGAGCGCCAAGCCAGCTTCCACGCAAATCACAGTAAGGTCGAGAGCATCAGGCAAGGCGAGGCGAACGCGCTGTTGGCGATTCTTGATCATGCGCTTCAGAAAGAATCGCGGAATAAAAAAGCCGAGAGCAGGCACGCACACCAACAGAGGCATGTTGCCGACGCCGGAGAATACGATGACGCCGGCCAGACCGAGAAATGCCAAGATAAGGCGGGAGCCGAAATAGTAGCTGACGTGACGCGAGTCCCGGAGTCCGGCCTGAATCAGCCATGCGCGGGTGCGGGACACATCCGACGGAGACAGCGGAATGGCTTTGCTGAGGGGATCGAGCGCCTGCTCAATACGCTCCTTCATTTTCATCGCAGGCGCTTCCTGGGCTTGAGCGGGCTGTCCACCTAGAGCGCGCAAACGGGCTCCCAACACGGAACTGGGGGTCGCTACGGCGGCGCCGAAAGAGAAAACCACAAGCACCACGGTCACGAACACGACGATTGTTAGTATCAAAGGCAGCATTAGGTTAGGAACTCACTAAGCGATGCATTATAATAACTTAACCATTATCAATCGAATAGTCCAACTTATTAAACCTATACTTCAATCTTAATGATCTTCCGGATTACGAAATAACCGGTGGTTTGCAAAGCAATGCTAATCACTAACAGTGCGTGGCCTATGGGATCGACAAAAAGCGGCCTTACAAATTCGGGGCTAAAGATCTGCAGAATTCCCACCACAGCCGGAGGCATCGCCATAAGCAATGCCATTGTAAGTCGCCCCTGCGCGGTGTGAACCCGCACCTGCCGCTGAATCTTGAAGCGTTCGCGAATGATGGCAGAAAGATTGCCGAGAATCTCTGCGATGTTGCCGCCGGTCTCACGCTGCAGCATGACCGCGGTCGCAAAGAATTTTATGTCCACCAGTGGCACGCGCTCGGTGAAATTGAGGAGCGCGTCGCGAACCGGCATGCCGAATTTTTGCTCTTCAAAAAGTTGGCGGAACTCGCCGGCCAGCGGTTCAGGAACTTCGCTGGATATCATTTCGAGAGCTGTGGTAAAAGCATGGCCGGCGCGGACGGCGCGCGCCAGAGTGTCAATCGCATCGGGAAAAAGCTCCTCGATCTTTTCGAATCGCTTTTGGCGGCGATAGGAGATGAACGAATACGGAAGGACCAGGCCAATCACAAGCCCCACCCAGGCGATCGCAGGATTTCTGCTCCACAGCAGGGCGATGAACCCAGCGCCAACGCTGCAGGCCAAGCAGAGCAACAGAAAGTTGCCAGCACGAACTTTCATGCCTGCCTGCACCAATGTTTCTTGTATGGCGGAAACTCGTTTGGAGCGGCGCAACAGGGCATCGAAGGCGGAAATCTTGCTCAGTTGCTCGTCGCGAAGGAGAGCAAGTTCAGCGTCAGGCTCGCGCTCCGGTGCTTTCTGAACGTTCGCGAGCCGGTCCTTGATGAGCCGAGCCTGGGCGTTGCGCTGGTCGAGCAGCGAAGCCACAACGAACGCCACGACCGCTACGACGAGGAACACGAGAAGTGCGATAAGCGTTGGCATGGCAAGTTCTCTAAGGC
>JBAPOI010000469.1:0-1845 GCA_049279555.1 Candidatus Sulfotelmatobacter sp. | reverse complement strand
GTTAGTCATCAACCTCAAGACCGCCAAAGCGCTCGGCCTGACGGTGCCGCAGACGCTGCTCGCCACCGCCGACGAGGTGATCGAGTAAATCTTTCGCAATGCGGCAATTGACGGTGGCGAATCGACGCTATGGGTCAAAAGCAGACATTCACCTGGGCGATCCGACGGTCGTATCTGATTCTGCGAGCAGAGCCGATCTAGCGGTGGGTTAGGCTTTCGTCAGCGGTCTGGTTACTTCCTGAGTTGTTTGAATAAACAGCCGAGCAGCCGGGCTTATCGTCCGATTTCTCAAGGTAACGATCCCAATAGATCGTGGGGGAACCGATAGCTTGATCGGCAGCGCCTTGATACCGAGGCGCTTACCACTGAACCACAGAAGTGAATCCGGAAGAATGGTGAGAAAATGTTCAGTCGCGAGTAAACCGATGTTTAGCTGAATCGAGCTGGCCAGCACTTTTCTGTTGGGAACGTCCAGCCCGACGGCACGGAACGCCTCTACGAACCGCGCTCCTACGAGCGTGTCGGGCGGGATCACACACCACGGCTCGTCCTTCAGATCGGCAAGCGCCACTTTACGTCTTCGAGCCCATCGGCTGCGTATTCCTGCGACGACCACTGGCTTCTCTTCGAAAAGCAGTTCCGCGTCGAGACCATCTTCCGCGAAAGGTTTTGCGAATGGACCAAGAACTAAATCGACGTTGCGTTCGCGCAAGTCTCGATATTGGGGCGTACGGTGTTCCAACACGGCAACAGGTGATTGCGCCACGTAAATCGAAATTCGCGGATACTGCCGGGCGATGCGGGCGACAATGATCGGTAGCACTCCCGCTGCAATCGGTTCCGTAACGGCTATTCGCACGTCGCCCGCTTCTGGGTCCGACAGAAACTCGATCTCTCGGACCCCCTGTCTCAAATCGTCGAAGATCGCAACTCCGCTCTTGAGCAGGGCGCGGCCATACGGCGTCGGTTCGGCACCCTGCCTGCTGCGGTCGAGGAGCCGAACGCCGAGCACCTGCTCCATCTCGGAGATCGCCTTCGACACGGCCGGCTGACTTAGATTCAGCTGGGCTGCGGCTCTGACCATGCTTTTTGAACGCACCACGACATCAAGCAGGCGCAGATCGCGCAGCTTGAGCCGCTGCGCTACTCGATCGGTCAAGTCCATGAGCGCTTATCCATAAGCAAAAGGTATTGATCTATAATAAACCATCACTTTTCTTTGTACAATCGAGGACCATACTGCGCCCGTTTCATCTGCGACGGAGCAAGCTCATGATCCCGCGGACAATGACATTAGGTCTTTGCACGTTCGTCGCCTCCAGCGTGATTGCGTTGGCGAGTCTTGCCGGAACGGCTTCAGTGCAGAACTTCCCGGACCGACCGATCAAGCTGATGGTGAGTACGACGGCTGGTGCGTCCCCGGATCTCATTGCGCGTCTGTTCGCCCATCAACTTGCGGATCGGCTCAAGACGCCCATGTTCGTCGAAAACAAAGGCGGCGCTAACGGTCAGATCGCGGTGCAGGCGATCGCCGATGCCGCTCCCGACGGCTACACTTTTCTCGCCACGACCGGAGCCACGCTGACGATCAATCCAACCTTGTACCCACAATCCCAACAGCTCGTCATGACGCAACTTGCCCCTGTGACGAAGCTTGTCCATCAGGACTTTGTCATCACCGTTCGTTCGTCCCTGCAGGTGCGAACGCTTGCCGAACTGGTCGCGTGGAGCAAAAGCAACTCCGGGAAGCTGAACGTCGCCACTACTGCACGGGGCAGTTTAGCCTACCTGACCGCGCAATACTTCAAGCAGGCCGCTGACATCGATTTTGTCACCATACCGCAT
>JBAPOI010000468.1:0-2331 GCA_049279555.1 Candidatus Sulfotelmatobacter sp. | reverse complement strand
GCGTTACGTACCGCGTGGCGTGAAGGAAGGCCCGATGAAGGGCTACACGCCGCCACCGCGCATGGTGGTGTCGAATGAGCCCATGCCGATTACGCGCAGCATCACGATCGCGGAAGGCATCAGCGTAAAAGATCTGGCGGAGAAGCTGGAGATCCGCGCCAAGGATTTAATTTCACGGCTGCTCTCGAAGGGTGTCTTCGCCACGATTAACCAGACGCTCGACTCGGAACTCGCCAGCGAAATGGCGCGCTTCTTCGGAGCTGAGACGAACGTCATCACTTTCGAAGAGCAGACGGCGAAAGATATCGATGCCGCCGCGGCCAGCGAAGAAGCCGCTCCAGAAACCGGAGTGCGTCCACCTGTTGTAACGATTATGGGTCACGTGGACCACGGCAAAACTACGCTGCTCGATTCCATCCGTTTGACGAACGTCGCGGAGGGCGAGGCGGGAGGCATCACCCAGCACATCGGCGCCTACAAGGTGCGAATCACGGATAAGGAATCGCCGGCCTATGGGCGGGAGATTGTTTTCCTCGACACGCCCGGTCACGAAGCTTTCACCCGCATGCGGTCGCGCGGCGCAAAGGCGACAGATATTGTGGTGCTGGTTGTGGCCGCCGACGACGGCGTGATGCCGCAAACGGTCGAGGCTATCGATCATGCGCACGCGGCGGAAGTCCCCATCATCGTCGCGGTAAATAAAATCGATAAGCCCGATGCCTTGCCTGATCGTGTGAAGAAGCAGCTCGGCGACCGTGGATTGGTTCCCGAGGAGTGGGGCGGCAAGACGGTGTTTGTGGACGTCTCAGCCAAGAAGAAAACCAATCTGAACCTGCTGATGGAAATGATTTGTTTGGTCGCCGATTTGGGCGAGTTGAAAGCGACACCGGAGCGCGCAGCTACCGGTGTGGTGCTGGAAGCGAAGCTGGATCGCGGTCGCGGTCCGGTGGCTACGGTGCTGGTGCAGAACGGAACACTGAACGCGGGCGACAATTTTGTGGTGGGGAATGTGTACGGGAAAGTGCGCGCCATGTTTGACGATCGCGGCGCGCAGTTGCAGACCGCTCCGCCATCGACACCGGTAGAAATCATCGGCATGGAAGCCCTGCCTCAGGCTGGCGATCAGTTCGTGGTGGTTGCCGATCGGGATAAAGCGCGTGGCATTTCGGAGTACCGCGAGCAGAAGGCTCGCGAAGCCGCACTCGCCAAGAGCTCCCGCGTATCGCTCGAAGGATTGGCCGAGCAGATCAAGGCTGCTGGTACCAAGGAACTGAACGTCATTCTCAAGGGCGATGTACAAGGCTCGGTGGAAGTGATTACCGACCTGCTCACCAAGCTCTCGAACGACAAGGTGCGGTTGAAACTTTTGCGCTCGGGCGTGGGCGCGATTACGGAAACCGATGTGTTGCTGGCTTCGGCATCGAACGCGATCATCATCGGCTTTAACGTGCGGCCGGAGCGCAAGGCGCAGGAAATCGCAGAGCAGGAAAAAGTGGACATCCGCCTGCACTCGATCATTTATGAACTGCAGGACGAGATCAAGCGTGCGATGAGTGGATTGCTCGAACCCACCATCAAGGAAACTTACCAGGGCCGCGCCGAGGTGCTGAATGTGTTCCGTATTCCAAAAGTTGGCACCGTGGCTGGTTGCCGCGTGAGCGACGGCTTGATCAAGCGTGACTCCGAAGTTCGTCTTCTGCGCGATAATGTGCAGGTCTTCAAGGGGAAAGTGGGATCGCTGCGCCGCTTCAAGGACGATGCCAGCCAGGTTACAAATGGTATGGAATGTGGCATCTCAATCTCCAACTACGGCGACATCAAAGTTGGCGACGTGATCGAGGCCTTCGCGACCGAAAGAATTGCAGCGGAAGTAATCGCCTAAGAACCGTCGTTGGTAATTTGTCGTTGGCCGTTAGTCAAGAACCGTGAGCCGAGCGGTTTTGCCAACGACCAACGACTAACGACCCGGATGATCGCCTTCCTCACCCTCGAACTCCACATCGAAGCGGCGCAATCGCTGAAAGACAAACGGCAGGTGGTCCGCAGCCTGAAAGACCGGCTGCGCAATAGTTTCAACGTTTCGGTCGCGGAGCTCGACCCCAGCCCGGTGTGGAATCGCGCCACAGTCGGCGTAGTCAGCATCTCGGATTCACGCGACTATCTGGATGGGTTGATGAAGAATGTGGAGCGCGCGGCTACGCGCATCGCGAATAATCACGGAGCGGACATTTTCGACTCGTTCGTGGAATTTCTGTAAACCTTTTTTCAAGCAAGGTCAAACAGACTGGGACCGCAAGAACCGTAATCTCTATCGCATTGTTACCTCTGTAC
>JBAPOI010000467.1:0-3278 GCA_049279555.1 Candidatus Sulfotelmatobacter sp. | reverse complement strand
TCCTTCGACTGTGTGAGTGCTTGGCTTCGCCAATCACTCACTTCGCTCAGGATGACAGACCCGGGTATGGGCTGCGAAACATCCCATCAGGCTCCGGTGGCGACGCCGCGGTAGCGGCCAACCAGTCCTCGGCGGTGGCTGGGTGGATAGACGGACTTGGCGGCGATGGGGCGCGCGCTGGTGTCGGCCTCGGAGCGGAAGCGTAGGAGGGCGGCGATGTTGCCGACTTTATCGAACTCGGCATCGTCTTTGACGTAGAAGAGTTCGATGTCGCGACGGATCACCCAGGGCAGAATCGCTTCGGCAACGTCGACGACGGTGCGAGTTGCGCGTCCGCAAGCGGGGCAGTAATGCACGAGGTGGGCATCGAGATGGCCGCAGCCGGCGCATTCGACGGCTTGGGAGGAATAATTTTCACCAAGCAGCAGGGTTTGCACCTCGCCCAACTCGAGGGCATGGAGCACCCGCCGCAATCCGGTGACGCCGCGACCGTTGCTGCGAGCCTGGTCGATGGTTTCGCGGACAGCCTCTCCGCAGCGTTGGTTTTGCGAGTTGGTGAAGATGCGTTCGGCTTCGGAGCGGATTTCTTCGCGGGCGATATGGGCGACATCGGCGGCGGAAAAACGGCCGAGCATCCGCTGCGAGACGTAGGGATGCAATTGAGCCTCGAATTGCGGCCAATGCGTATCCGCGCTGGCGAGAATCCACTTCTCAAACATGCCCTTGTCCAACGCATCTTTGAGGAACTCGGCGACGTGCTTGAAATGCTGGCGGGCCTCGTCGGCGACACGGCGTTCAGCATGGCCTCCGTCATATCCTGCGAAGCCATCGCCGCGGCCGCGGCGGGAGAGCGGCTGAAAAAATCCCTCGCGTTCGGTGAGTTCGCCGAGGCGCAAATCGAAAAGCCGGGCACGATGACGATCGACGAGGACGATGCCGAGGCTGGGAAAAGTTCCCAGCAAACGGGCGAGAGGCTTGAGATGAAAATGACGATCGACGAAAAGCTGAGTTGCGGAGAGTTGAGCCGGCAAATCAAATTCGCGCCAAAAATTCTGCGCCGAGCAGGCGAAGACCGCCTTGGCATGGGAGCCATTGCCGCGCAAATCCTGTGACAGGCGCACGATGCGGTCAAGATCGGCGCGGGCCGATTCACACTTGCCGTTATTCTTACCGTTACTCTTACTTTCCGAGCTCTTGGATTCCAGGGAGCGCAAGACTTCCCGGGCCAAATCTTTAACGAGAATCGTTTCCTCTTTATGCGCTTTGTTGCGAGGCGGTGTCGGTTGAAAGTAGAAACTAAGAGCGCAAGAATGTTGATCTTCCAATTGAGCTAATTCACGGATTTGTTCGCGTGTGATCATTCGGATTCCAGTCCTTATTCGATATGGATTGATTTACGCTGTGCCGGTGGATGCGAAGCGCCCTTTGAATTGCCGGGCGAGTCCGGGCGAGTGGCGAAGGTGATCGCGGGCGGCGGAAATGGACGCCGCCACGTGTTCGGGAGAAGCACCGGTGATGGCAGATATCTCGCCAATGCCAAAACCTTCTAGGGCGTGGAGAATAAAAGCCTCGCGATGGGCGGGGCGAACGTCGCGGAGCGCGGAAGCGATGAGACGCATCATTTCATCGGAACCAACGATCTCTTCGGGAGTTGAGATGCGATCGTCGGCGATGATGGTTTCTTCGGTGATGGCTTCGTCGGGCTGATGGAATTGCAGTTCGGGTTCGTCGCTGGCCTTAACGTTTTGTTTGCGGGCAGAATCTTCAAGATGAACGGTGCCGCCGTTGCTTTCATCGGGACGGGCGAGCTGATCGAGCGCGTTGAGGGCGAGGCGGTAAAGCCAGGGTTCGAGGGCGAGACGCTCAGGCTTCTCGTGACCGTTGCCGAGAGCGGCGGCGATGGTCTCGTCGATGACTTCTTCTTTGCTTATGGAGTCTGCGGCTACGAGATCGGAGGTCTCGCGGAAATAAATTTCGCGTTCGACAAAACGCTCGAGGCGCGCGAGGTTTACGTTGACGTAGGAGCGGACGTCCTCGGCGGAAACCATGGGAGGAAAAACCACGGCGAGAGTCTGCTCGAAGGGGACGGAAGAATTGCGGCGAGCCGGCTCTTCCTTCTGACGACGCGTCCATTTATGACTGGAGCGAAGGAGGTCTTTATGTTTGCCAAGCTGGTGCAACAGGTCTTCAAAGGCAGTCTTCACCGCGGCTGCGGCCGACGGGGCTTTAGCTTGCGCGGCCATCTGCCCTGAAGGCAAGCGCAGGTTGAGGGAAACGCTGGTGCCTTCGCGCGCGGAAATCTCCTCCACCGCGCCCTTCAAGTGGACGAGTTCGGGGCGAAAAACCTGCAGCCTTTTGCGCAGTTTTTCGATTTGATGTTGGAGATCTTTTTCGACGGCGGGAGTTTTATGAAGCCGGTAACTGATGTGAACGTTCATGAGCACCTCGGGCTTGCCAACGAAGTGGAGCAAACCAGTGCTAACTAAAGCGATTGTACACCCGGGCAAAGTGTGGAAAAACCAGAATTAAGAAATTGATTCTAGGGCTCGGCGAGAATGGGAATCGATTGTGGAGTGGATTAGTGCGAGTTTATTTTCAAGTGTGCGCAGTTTCGCTTACGCGCGAGGCCGGTGAAGAGGGAGGTCCTTCGCTTCGCCTGAAAGACGGCTACGCTCAGGATGACACCGCTATGTGAAAGGCTGAACTGCACCACTACTGAGTGGGGGCTTAGAAAGTCACAAGTGCTGAGTGTAGAATAAACGTACGCGATGTTTTCCTAACCTGATCCTAGGAAGCAAGGAGTAAGACGAATGTATCCAGAAATTATGGTCATTCCCATGCGCGAAGAGTTAACTCGCTTGGGTATTGAAGAGTTGCGCACGGCCGAGGCTGTTGACAGTGCTTTGAGCGGCCAGCCGGGCACTGCCATGGTAATCGTGAATTCGATTTGTGGATGCGCCGCTGGCCGGATGCGCCCGGCGGTGCGGATGGCGCTGCAGAATGCCGCGCATCCGGACAAGTCGTTTACCGTGTTCGCGGGGCAAGATGTGCAAGCCACCGAACGGGCGCGGAGTTATTTTACGGGGCAGCCGCCGTCGTCACCGTCGATTGCGATTTTGCTCGACGGTCAATTGGTCTACATGATGCCGCGGCGTGACATTGAATCGCGCGAAGCGCCGTCGATTGCGGCGGAGTTAAAGGCCGCGCTGGATAAGTTCTGCGGAAAAGCAGTCGCACAGATATAGGAAAGTTCTGCGATTCTACGCACGATATATTGT
>JBAPOI010000466.1:0-10516 GCA_049279555.1 Candidatus Sulfotelmatobacter sp. | reverse complement strand
TCTTAATTACGACTTTCTTTTGTCGGGTTTGCGGGACGAACTTACTCGCGTGTTTTCTCTCGAAGCGCTTTCTCTGGACGAGGAGGCTTCTTTGGTTGAGCTTTCTTTGCTGGAACTTTCTTTGGAGCCGCTCTCTTTCGAGGAACTCTCCTTCGAGCTCTCCTTGCCCGCACCGTCGGACTTGGACTTCTCGTCTTTTTTCGACGCCGAACTGCCCTCATCAGAAGACGACGGGGCGTGGGACTTGTTGGCGTAGTCGGTAACGTACCAGCCTGATCCCTTGAACTGCACGGCGGGCGCGGAGATCATCTGCTCGACCCGGCCGCCGCACTCCGGGCATTTCTTGATCATCTTGTCGGAAAATTTCTGGATTTTCTCGAAGCGGTGACCGCATTTTTCGCACTGATATTCGTAAAGGGGCATGGTTTCAGAGACAGTTGTGAGGAAAAACTACTTTCATATTGATTCTAGGGGTGAAGATTCGCTTGCGTCAATTCAGAGGCGGATGGCAGGTGACACGAGAGCGTTCCCGATGACAATATCTCAGATCTGCTTCGCGAACTTGTCCAGCTCTGCGAACTGCGCCACGAGACGTTTGGGTGCGGTGTTGCGCCAGGCGGCGGATATCGCTTTCTTAAGAGTTGCCTTGTCGACGTTCTTGAGGTGGACGCTGGTAGCGCCGCGGCGTCCCCAGGCGCCCTTCACCGGCACAAAGATTTCGGGATGCTCTTTCGAGAAATAGTGTTGCTGCTCTGGAGTGAGCTTGACCATCCCCCAGCCTTGCGCGGGATAGCCGAGCGTGGCAAAAACCTTTCCGCGCACACGAAAATCTGGATGATCCATGTGAGCGTTCTCCGCAGTTTCGGGAAGGGCTAGAGCGAGGCGGCGGAAATCGGCAGTGGTCATTATGGAATCTCCCGGGACAAGCGGTCCGTACGACTAGCATAACTGTGTTCGGGGCCGGAGAGTTACGGCTTCCGCAGTGATAGACTCCGGCCATGAAGGATGCCGGCCGAGAAAATGACTCCGAGACTGCCGAGCCAGAAGGAGTTCGATCCGAAGTGCGGCCACAGACTGCGGCGCACGCCCTCGCGCCGGGTCCGGCACTTTATCTTGTAGCTACCCCCATCGGCAATTTGGAAGACGTTACCCTCCGTGCGATACGCGTGCTGAAGGAAGTGGACGTGATTGCGTGTGAAGACACGCGTCAAACCCAGAAATTGCTCAACCACTACGGCGTTCGCACGCGCACGATCAGCTACCACGAACACAACGAGATAACCCGCGCCGCCGAACTGGTGAAAGAGATGCAGGAAGGGGCGAGTGTTGCGTTGGTAACCGACGCGGGCATGCCGGGAATTTCCGATCCTGGATTCCGGCTGATTTCGCTGGCCATTCGGCATCATTTGCCGGTGGTGCCGATTCCGGGGGCGTCGGCGTTCCTGGCGGCCCTTGTGGCTAGTGGGATGCCGACCGATTCTTTTCGCTTTAGTGGATTCCTTCCCGCGAAGCGTGGCGAGCGGCGGGCGGCGTTGGAGGCCATCAGGACTTCGCCGCGCACCCAGGTTTTTTATGAAGCTCCACACCGCATTGTAGAAGCGCTTGCCGATGTGTGCGAAGTCTTAGGAAACGCCCGGCATGTGGTGATCGCGCGCGAAGTGACGAAGCTGCACGAAGAGTTTCTGCGTGGGCGGGCGGGCGAAGTGCTGGAGACGCTTAGGGCGCGGGATGGTGTGAAGGGCGAGATCACGCTGCTGATTGGGAAGGCCGAAGAAAACGAATCTCGTGGAGCGGCGGACGCCTTCGTCCGCCCTTCGATGCGCCAGAGGATCGAGCAGATCATGGCCGAAGAGAAGGTCGACGAGAAGACCGCGCTAAAGAAGGTGGCGAAGGAGCGAGGGATGTCGAAGAGCGAGGCTTACCGGGAGTTGCAGAGGCAGAAGTAAACCCAGTGATGGCTCGATGAACTCGGGTATTTGCTCTTGGTCATCTTCAATGCAATATTGTCGAGCTTCGCTCGACTGGACAGCCGAGGGCGGCTGTCCCTACACGAGCGGCCTCTACTTGCCCGCCAGTTCCTTCTTCACCACCTCGCTCACCATCTTTCCATCCACGCGCATGCCTGCGGCGTTGAAGCGGGCCATGACGTTCTTCATCACCGCGCCCATGTCTTTCATGGTGGGCGAACCCATTTCGGCGACTACGACTTTCACGCCTGCGGCTACTTCGGCGTCACTTGCTGCTTTGGGGAGATAGGTTTCGATCAGGACGATCTCTGCGGCTTCTTTGTCGGCCATCTCCTGGCGTCCACCCTTGGTGAACTGTTCGACGGATTCTTTGCGCTGCTTGATCAGCGTGCTCAAGACGGCCTGGGATTCTTTGTCGTCGAGCGGCGCCATTTTTTCGATCTCGCGGTTCTTCAGGGCGCTCTTTACCATGCGCAGCGTGGAGAGGCGCTGTTCGTCGCGCGCTTTCATGGCGGCGGTGATGTCCTTTTGAATCTGTTCGACGAGGCTCATGACGGGATTATATCGAAGAGCGAGCATCTGCCTTTTTTCTGCGATTGCGACGATGCGATTCCGCCGATTCGCAGTGACCAAAGTTGCTCGCCGCGCATCAGATGCGAGGAGGGTTTCAACTATCATGAGCAAACTAGCGTTTTGGGTTCAACTGGAAGCAAAGCCCGGCAAAGAAAAAGAATTGGAAGAATTCTTGAAGTCAGCCCTGCCGCTCGCCGAGCGCGAGCCGGGAACGATTACTTGGTATGCAATCAAGATGGGACCGGGAAAATACGGCATCTTCGACACATTCGCCGATGAAAATGCGCGCAGCGCGCACATGAACGGCGAGATTGCTAAGGCACTCATGGCCAAAGCGGGGGAGCTGTTGGCGAAGGGTCCGGAGATTGCCCGGCCTGAGGTGCTGGCGGCGAAAACCGCATCGCGCTGAATTTAATTTTGCAATTTGTGTGAAGTAAATTGCCGCAAGCAAACTGCTGCTTTCGACAGCCGCAACCTGCCAGCTTCCGATAGACTAATGGAGAAGCAATCTTTCTAATTTCTCCAAGGACTATCGGAATGCTGCGCAAGAATCGTCTTTTTACTCCGGGGCCAACGCCGCTATTGCCTGCCGCGCAAACGGCGATGGCGTCATTTACCGCACATCACCGCACCGCCGATTTCCGCGCGTTGTTTCAGCGGGTACTCGCCGACATGAAGGAGTTCATCGGCACGGAAAACGACGTGCTGGTGCTTAGCTGCTCAGGCACGGGCGTGATGGAGGCGTCCGTCTCGAATTTGACATCACCGGGGGACAAGGTGCTGGTGCTCACGGCGGGCAAGTTTGGCGAACGCTGGACCGGCCTGGCCAAGGCGTTCGGCTGCAATGTCGAGGTGTTGAGCGTTCCTTATGGCGATACATTTTCCTTGAACGACATTCGCGCCAAGGTGACTCCTGATGTACGAGCGGTTTTTGTGCAGGCGGCGGAAAGTTCAACCGGCGCGCGGCACGACGTGGAAGGCATTGCGAAAATCGTACGCGCCAGCGGCGGCGATGCTTTGCTGATCGTGGATGCGATCACCGGACTCGGCACGACTCATCTCAATGTGGACGGATGGGGCGTGGACGTGATCGTTGGCGGATCGCAAAAGGCGCTGATGATGCCTCCGGGTCTGGCGTATTGCGCGGTCAGCGAGCGCGCTTGGAAGCGCATGGAGACAACTACTTCTCCGCGCTACTACTTCGACTTGCGAAAGGAGCGGAAGTCGGCGGCTAAAGGCGAATCAGCGTACACGCCGGCGACCTCGTTGTTTGCGGCGCTGGGAGCGGCATTGGAATTTGTCCGCGGGATGGGAAATGGAGACCTGGCCAAAGGGCGCGAGGCGCTGGTCGACAATGCCGAACTCTGCGCAGAGATGACGCGGGCTGGCGTGCAAGCATTGGGATTGAAGCTTTACGCAGCGTCGCCGGCAGCGGCTCTTACCGCAGTTAGCTCTCCCGGCGGAATTGACTCCGGAAAGATCGTAAAAGAATTCCGCGAGTCGTTCGATGCAGTCGTAGCCAATGGGCAGGCTGAAATGAAAGGCCAGATCTTTCGTATCGCGCACATCGGCTATTACGATTATCTGGATACTATCGGCATCCTGGCCGCGCTCGAGCATGTGCTGGCCCGCTGTACCGGGAAAGCTGTGCAGTATGGCGCAGCGGTGCGTGCGGCGCAGGAAGTGTACGCCCGCGCCCTGTCGGACAAACCACAACTGGTAAAGGCTTGAGGAGCGTCGCGGCGAAGGCGCTCGTCCAAGCTAGTTGATCGTGAACGTCATGCTGTTGGACGTTTCCGCCGCCGTACCGCCGCCGTAAACGCCGCCAGGGGGGCCGGGATTTGTCACTGTCACCGCTGCCGTACCGGCTGACGCTACGTCTGCGGCCGGAATGGTGGCTGTCAGCTGGGTTCCGCTCACAAAAGTGGTGGTCAGCGCGGTGCCGTTCCAATTGATGGAGGCGTTGCCGTTGAAGTTGGTGCCGGTCACCATGAGCCCGTTGGCTCCCAATGCATTGCCCGTGGTCGTTGCGTTCGGGACGAGAGCGGAGATGTTCGGCATGGTTCCGGCAGCCGGCGGAGTGGTGGCCTTTGAACTGTAGCCGCAACCCAGTCCTGCCGCGAGAAGCGTAGCCAAAATTATTGTTTGTGTAATCTTCATGACCTTGTCTCCTAACGAGCCGATGGCTCGATAAGAGAAGGTTAGGAGAAACGGGCGACTGAAGTGTCGGCAGTATGTAAACTTCCTGTCAAGGTTTTGTCAGGGCCAAATGCCTAATTAGAAGGATCAATTCTTGAAAATAGTGATCGCGGAGAAAATCTCTAGCGCAGCCATCGAGCAGCTCAAAGAGCCGGGTTGGACCGTTCTGACCCCCAACCAACTGGACGGTAAGCTGGCGGAGGAACTGATGTCCGCCGATGCGCTGATCGTGCGTTCGGCGGTTCAGGCGGATGCGGCGCTGCTGGGGCATGCTAAGAAGTTGCGGGTGATCGGCCGTGCCGGCGTGGGCGTGGACAATATCGACCTGGACGCGGCCACGAAGCAAGGCATCGCGGTGATGAACACCCCGGGTGCGAATGCCGTGGCGGTTGCGGAGCAGACGCTGGGAATGATGCTGGCCATGGCTCGACATCTTTGCCGTGCCGATGCGCTGATGCACGCCGGCAAATGGGAAAAAAAGTCGCTGCAAGGGACTGAGCTGCGCGGCAAGGCGTTGGGAATCGTCGGCCTTGGCCGTGTCGGCATGGAAGTCGCACGGCGCGCGCGCGCATTCGGCATGGAACTTATCGGGCATGATCCGTTTGTTTCGGTGGCCGTGGCGAAGGAGCAAGGGATCCGGCTGGTGAGTCTGGAAGAACTTTACTCCGGGGCTGACTACATCACGTTGCATGTTGGCCTGACGCAGCAGACCGCGGGCATGATCAACGCAGTTGCGATTAAGAAGATGAAAAAGGGTGTCCGGTTGGTGAATTGCGCGCGTGGAGAGCTGGTGCATGAGGCCGATTTGGCTGAGGCTCTGAAGCAAGGGCACATTGCCGCCGCGGCGCTCGACGTTTTCGTGGAAGAGCCTTTGAAGAATTCTCCGCTGGTCTCGCTGGAGAATGTGATTCTGACGCCGCACATTGGCGGCTCGACGTTTGAGGCGCAGGAAGCTGTGGGCGTGCAGATTGCACAGCAGGTGCGGGAATACCTGAAGCACAGCGTTATCCAGAATGCGGTGAACGTGCCTTCGGTTTCCGCCGAAGAGTATGCCGAGATGCATCCTTATATTATTTTGGCGGAGCGTATGGGGGCGTTTTTGGCGCAGATCTCCGAAGGATCGATCGAAGAGATTTCGCTGCGTTATAGCGGCCACATTGCGGAGTGGAAGACCGAACTGATTCGCAACGGGGCAATCAAGGGTATCCTCAACCAGGCATTGGAGGAGAAAGCCAACCTGGTGAACGCGGGGGCGCTGGCCGAAAGTCGAGGACTGCGCGTGCACGAGGCTCATAAAGCAAAGGCCTCGACCGGCGGCGCGGGGAGCGTGCTCTCGATTTTTCTCAAGACCTCGAAAGAAGAGCACATGGTGAAGGGCGCCGTACTGCGCGGGACCGCGCCGCGGCTGTTGCATATCGACGACATTGATGTGGAAGCGCCGCTGGAGCGAGACCTCGTTTATTTGCGAAACCGCGATGTTCCCGGCGTGATCGGCAAGGTGGGTACGATTCTCGGCGAAGGCGAAATCAACATCGCTAACTTCTCTCTCGGAAGGCGCAGCGCGGAAGCAGGATCGGAAGTGCGCGAGGCCATCGCGGTGGTTCACGTCGATGGGCAGGTGCCGGACGAAGTGTTAAGAAAACTGGAGGAAATACCCGCAGTGGAGAAGGCTAAAGCGGTGCGGCTATTCTGAGGTTTGTTCCTCACGGGCGATGAGACCAGGAAGCACTAAACCTACGATTCCGCGTTGTCCCTTCGCAGCTTGCGGCTTTCCGCCAGCAGAGCCATCGAGTGCATTAAATTCTGCAGTGTGATGATGCCCACCAGGCGCTGATCTTCGACGACCGGGATGATGCTGAGGTTGCGTGCGGTGAGTTTGCGGAATGCAGAAGCGAGGGATTCCTGCCGAGCGGAGACCTCGAAAAGCTTGTTCATCACGGCCTGCACGTAGCCGTTGCCTTCCACGCGCAAAGCCTCGAGAATGCGCTGCCGCGAAATCACGCCGACCATATCGCTGCCTCGAACCACAGGGAAATCATCTTGCAGCGAATGGACTGCCTTTTCGAGCGCGTCTTCGAGCGTATCCGCCGGTGACAAAGTAGCGAAGTCAGTGAGCATCACTTCTTCGAGGCGCACATTATCCAGGACCGATTGGAAGATGACGGCGCGTTCCTCGAGCTGTGCCGCAGAAAAGATAATGACACCCACCATGGTGAGCCAGGTATCGCTGAACAAACCAGCGACCATTAGCATCATCGCCAGGGCATGGCTGATGGAGACCGCGCGTCGCGTGGCTGCGGAAGGATCGATAGTGCGCGCGAAAAATGCCCGCAGGACCCGGCCTCCATCGAGAGGATAGGCGGGCAGAAGATTCAATCCGGCGAGGTAGAGATTTGCCCAGACGAGGCTGCGCGGCAGGTTGCTGGGCTGCAAGAAAGGCCACTTCCAGAGATTTGCTTCCGGAATGACGGCAAACACAATGCCTGCCGCGATCGCGGCTAGAACAATATTTACCAGAGGCCCGGTAAGGGCGATGCGAACTTCAGGCTTCCAGGCGGCTGCGCCGGAGGCTGGCTTCTCAGCATGGGTTTCATCGAAAACCGTGACGCCGCTGAGCGGCAGAAGAATGACAGCTTTCGGAATCAGTCCATAGCGCCGCGCCACCAGCATGTGCCCGATTTCGTGAGCCGCCACACAGGCGAGGACAATGCCTACGAGCGCCAGGTCGCGCGGCCCGTTGGCAGAGCCGTGGGAGTTATACTCCGTCCAGAAAACGAACAAAGGCAAAATCAGGAACGTCAGGTGTAGGCGAACCTCGACTCCAAACAACCTCCCGACGTGAATCGACCAGCTTCTCATGAGCCCCCAACTACAGTTATTTTACATGGTCGGATATAGTGGCTTCGATACTCGAAAGTACAAACGATGCGCGTGATTGCCGGCAAGTACCGCGGACGCACCTTGCGCTCTCTGCGCGGAGTGGATGTCCGGCCAACCTCTGACCGCCTGCGGGAGACGCTATTCAACGTGCTTACAGCTGGCAATCCGACCGCACTCGAGGGTAGCGTGTGGCTGGATCTGTTCGCCGGAACGGGCGCCGTGGGCATTGAGGCACTCAGTCGCGGGGCCAGGCAGGTTTATTTCGTTGAGACATCGGCGGCGGCGACGAAGTTGATTGAGCAGAACCTGCAGAGCCTCGGAATTAACGAAGGCTACAGAATTTTGCAGGACGAGCTTTCGGCTGCGATCTGGCGGTTGCAGCGGGAACATGTGGCTGCCGATGTGGTGTTTCTCGATCCGCCCTATCGTATGCAGAACGCCTATGGAGAAACGCTCCTGGGACTGGCCAATTCATCGCTGGTTTGGGCGATGTCGCTGGTGGTCGCGGAGCATGAAAAGAAGTTCGATCCGGACCAGGAGTTTGGATCGCTGGGCAAAGTCCGCAAGCTAGTCCAGGGAAACGCAGCGCTAAGTTTTTACAGGATTGGGGGACGTCCCGACTTAAACAAGTGACGCCGGTTTAGGTAAGCAATTCGTTATCGCGGCGAACGATGAGGTGTTGCATTTCCTGCAGATCGTTCTTCACCATGTTGAGGCCATAAACGCAGCCCTCGAACTCGCGAGAGAGCCGGGCGAACAGCGGCGCCACTTTGGCGTACTCGAAATGCTCAAATTTTGAAACGATGTAGTAGCTTTCTTTCCCGGCCTTCATCCATTCGACAAAATTTTCTACGCGCTGGCGGCGCAGCCGGAAGTGGTTAATGCTCTCAGGAAACATGCCGGCGAAAAACAGCGCGTAGTCGCCAATGTGTTTGCGAACCTGGCGCTCACGATCGAACGAAGCAGCCGGGCCATACACGGGGTCGGATTCGACCACCATCTCGCCTAGATCGGTAATCGGGCGGTCGGTTACGTCATGAATTTTGAATAGCTGATCGGTCTCGCAGAATTCGGCCAACAGGTGAGAAACGTAAGCAACGACCTCGGGATCGCGAATGCCGATCTCCTCGGCGTAATGGCGTCCAACCAATTCCTGGAAGAGCTGACGAAGCGGGTGAGATTCCGGAATCATATTCTTTGGGCCCCCCTGAAAACCCGTGCTGCAGCACGAGTTTCCGATATCGTTAGTAACTAGTTATCCCAGTTCCCAAGCGAAAGCAAGTGACTTTTGTTTCTCCAACGCATCACTTTAACTAATCATTGGTGGTGTGCAAGCTTTTTTGAGTTGCTCGGGATTTTTGCTGGCAGATGCACGTGTTGGCTGCTAAAACAGCTGTTTTGGAGGGGAATTAAGACTTGAAAGCAAGTCGTAATCCTTAGCCAAGAACACTCCGGCCACACCGCAAGGAACACCTATGGGTTACTGCCGAGCAAGGGTTTTCATTTCCTGTGCGCAAGGCCTCCCTCGATTTACACCAACGGTGCCTGCATCGGGATCAGTATGCTCCCCAATGGGGCAGAAAACTGCGAGCGGAGTCCCGGCCCGGATCGAAAAAAATAGAAATTCCCTGTATTTCAATTCACTTGACATTGGCTTGGCGGTGGGCATAATGCATCAATCTGGAATTCCGTTTCGGACTGGATCGGCTCCGAGACTTGAGAGCCGGAGGAGGCATTCATGAGCGTGCTGGAACTTTGTGACCGGGAAATCGCAGCGGTTCCGCTTGATGCCAGCGTAGCCGACGCCATCAACAAAATGCTCGACCACCATGTTGGAGCCGTGGCCGTCGTCGACTCCGAATACCGTGTCGCCGGAATTTTTACCGAGCGCGACGTCCTGCGGAAGATGTCCCTCAGCCGTACCGACCCGCAGACGACGCCGGTCCGTGAATTGATGACCACGCCCGTGGAGATGGCTACCCGGCGCACCGGACCGGGTGAAGCGCTGACCACTATGCTAGAGCGCCACTTCCGCCACCTGCCAGTGGCCGACGACAATGGCAAGCTGCTGGGAATTCTTTCCATTCGCAATCTGCTGAAGTGGCGGGTCGATGACCTCAGCCGCGAGTTGGAATCGCTGGAACAGTATGTCTCGAATGACGGGCCTGGGGGCTAGCGATTTGCGGCTATGGAGCCGCGCTAGGCTTTCGGGCTGTGGATTCCTCCTCACAATAATTCGTGTGCGGCGGTGTTTCCTCTCGACGGGAGTGGGCTGAGGCTAGCTCAAAATCGGTGAAACCATTAGCGAGTCTGGGAAAGAAACAACACGCCAAGACGAGGGCAAGTAAATGACCAAAGGCCCATACACAAAACCGGGCCGTCTAGCTGATGTACTTGCGCTAATTCAGGTGCTTGCTCTCGATGAGCTTCCGAAACGCAGCGAATCCGAAGTGGAACGGGAACTCCAAGGCAAACCGGCTTCAGCCACGGGAGGTTGGTTGGCCGTTGCCCAAGAGCATCGCGAGCTTTTTAGAGTCGCTCAGGAACGCGAACGTCGCCTTTCGCTCGTTGCACGATATGTGCTACCTCACCCAGTAGACCGAGACCAGCGACCAGTGTTGACGCCCGAGTTTACATCTGCGCTTCTGCAAACTGCAATTACTCTCCATGATCGTCAAGTAAGCGCAGCTGAACGGTGGAAGAACTTCATGCCCCTCTGGGCAGCCTTAATCGGAGGCGTGTTTGGCACACTTTCGACACTAGCGACACTCTGGCTCAAGGGTGGTTGTTCCAAATAAGCTGGGTATGTCAACGGCATAATTCCGCAAAATCTTTCGGCAAAGGAGTTACGGGGCGCCTTTCGCCCGTCCATTGCGGCTGGCTGTATTCCCTTTGCT
>JBAPOI010000465.1:0-6020 GCA_049279555.1 Candidatus Sulfotelmatobacter sp. | reverse complement strand
GTCATGAGGGGTGGCTGGGCGCTCCGAAGCGGCCCGTGCGCGAAATGCATGGACCCGACCTGGATGCGGCGGCAATGGATGCCGATCTTCATTTTGCGGAGCACCTGAAAAGTATGTTCAGCGAAGCGAAGGTGCATGGCACAGAGAAAATTGACGGCCACGATGTCTACGTGGTGGTCGGACAGCGCGAAGCGAAGACCCCAGTGCGGCTGTACTTTGATGAGAAGTCCGGATTGCTGCTTCGACTGGTCCGATTTGGCGAGACCCCGCTGGGCCGCCTGCCGACACAAATCGATTATGCGGACTATCGCGAGGCGGGTGGCGTGAAGATTCCATTTCGTTGGACGCTGGCGAGGCCGGGCGGGCGGTTCACGGTTCAAGTGAGCGAAGTGAAGGAAAATGTGCCGGTGGATGATGCAAAGTTTGCCAAACCGCCGGCACCTCCAGAAGAACATTCGCAGCCAAAGTGACGTTGAGGTTTTGTCTTGTCTTATCACTATGGAGGCACGCCAGTGGAATCTGGAAACTGCGGGTTAAGATTTAGCAGGAGATCGTTCCCGATGCGAACCGTGATCCGGATGGCGGGGCTTGTGGTTCTTGCTCTCAGTTTTTTCTTACCTGCGCAAGCACAGACTGGTGCGAGCCTGGCGGAACGTCAGTTGTTTGTTTCAGTAAATCGAGCGCGTCAGCCTCAGGGCTTGGCAACGCTCAAGTGGGATGAGGCATTGGCGACGGCGGCTCGGCGGCACGCGGGAATGATGGCCCAACGGGCCGTTGCGGAACATGTTTTCGCAGGTGAGCCTACCCTGCCGTCGCGGGCGACCAAAGCCGGTGCGCATTTCATGTCGCTCTCGGAAAATGTAGTCATGGGCTCCGAGGTCGGCTTGATTGAAGCGGAATTTCTGAAATCTCCGAACCACCGCGCTAACATCCTCGATACAGACATGGACTCGATTGGAGTAGGCGTGATTCTGCGCGCCGGGCAGTTATTTGCCGTGGAAGATTTTTCGAAGGCGAAGTGAAGATTCGCATCTTGTCATTCTTTCTCGGCTGGCTCCTTCAAGCTTAGCCCATGGGCCGAGCGCGCCCCATGTTGTTCTCCCGCAATAACAAATCCTGATGGGACCGATAAATACATTCGATTTCCCCGGAACCCATGCAGGCGATAGAGTAGGCGCGTAGAATTGTGTCCAGATCGTGGGCGGTTGCGGGAGTGCGAACTTGAGAATGAAACCATGACGAAGGTCGAAGCGATCATCCAAAATTCCAAGCTGGAAGCGGTCAAAAGTGCCCTGCATGACATTGGTGTCGAGGGCATGACGGTGATCGAAGTAAGAGGTCACGGGCGGCAGAAGGGGCATACAGAGGTGTATCGCGGCCGCGAATACAGCGTCGATCTGATCCCCAAGACCAAGCTCGAGGTGGTGCTGGCGGATGCCATGGTGGAGAAGGCGGTGCAGGCTATCCTGGTGGCGGCGCGCACCGGCAAGATTGGCGACGGGAAAGTTTTTCTGACGCGCGTCGATGACGCGATTCGCATTCGCAATGAGGAGCGGGGCGAAGGAGCACTGTAAGACAACGATCTTTCCGGCTTGGATCGGCAATCGGTCGCAAGCTGACTGGCGCACAGGGCAGGGACCATCAATCGGGACGCGTCCGGACATTTTTAGAGCAGCGTGTTACCAGCCATCTTCGAAAAGACACGCTGCCTGAAAGCAGCGAATTGTCGAAGGCAACATCGGGCGATCGGTTTAGTAATCGATCCGCGGTACGCAAGCGACGATTCATTGATCCATCGTCATGACGGCAGCGTCTCAACTGATCAGCGAATTGCGGGGTTCTCTGGCTGAGGAGTCGGCGCGAATTGCGCTCGACTTCGCCGCGACGGGAGACGGCCGCGCCGCTGTGTTGCAAAGAACCCGGCTCGTCGAGGACCTTCTTAAGCGGTTGTGGCGGGGTATCGTTTCGCCGGACGACGCAAGTCCGAAGGGCTTCGCGCTGGTGGCTACGGGAGGCTTCGGCCGAAGCTGGCTCTTTCCTTACTCCGATATCGATCTCCTCTTTTTATATGCCGATCGCGCAAGTGAGGAGACTCATAAGGATGCAGTCCGGCGTTTCTCGCAGGAAGTTTGGGACTTGAAACTGAAGCTCAGTCCCGCATCGCGGACGCTTTCCGAGTGCGACCGGTTCGACCCGAACAATACAGAGTTCA
The DNA here is from genome assembly GCA_049279555.1 of Candidatus Sulfotelmatobacter sp. GTDB lineage: Bacteria > Acidobacteriota > Terriglobia > Terriglobales > Acidobacteriaceae > Sulfotelmatobacter. The sequence goes on along the minus strand of JBAPOI010000465.1, from coordinate 3,808 downwards.
CCATCTCCCTTCTGGATTGCCGCTACCTGGCGGGCGACCGGGAGCTGTTCGCGCGGCTTCACGATAAAACAATTCCCAGGCTGGTGATGCGGGAAGCGAAACCGCTGCTGCAGGGGCTGGCGGAAGTAACGCGGGAACGGCATGGAAAATTCGGAAACACGGTTTTTCATCTGGAACCAAATTTGAAGGAAACGCCGGGCGGGCTGCGGGATTACAACGTGGCTTGCTGGCTGGCGCTGATCCCGGCGATGGACAAGTTGCGGGATTGGCCCGACACGAGTTCGCTGCGGGCCGGAGTGCGAAAGCAACTGGACGCGGCGTTGGAGTTTCTGATGGCGGCACGGTGCTTTCTGCACTTTCGTTACGGGCGAGACGACAACTCGCTGAGTTGGGAGGCGCAGGACGAAGCCGCGGCGCGGAAGATTGGCGCCTCCGACGCGGCGGAGCTTACCGCTGCCGATTGGATGCGGATTTACTTTGGGCATGCGCGCGCGGTACAGCGCACCGTCACGCAGTTGCTCGAGGAAACCCCGGAGGCATGGTCTTCGGTGCGGCGGCAATTTCAAGGATGGCGGGCGAAGGCGTCGCATCCGGATTTTTCCGTGGTGGATGGAATGATTTTTCTGCAGCAGTCCGCATCGTTGCAGGATCCCGAAATGTTGTTGCGCCTGTTTCACTTCATGGCGGCTCACGGGTTTCGGTTGAGTACGACCACGGAGCACCGGATCGAGCAGGCGCTGCCGGCGCTGGCCGTTACCCCGCCGCGCGGGGCGGAACTTTGGCTTTATCTGCAAGAAACACTGTTGCAGCCGCACGCCGCCGAGGCTTTGCGGGCGATGCATTTCCTGCGGCTGCTTACGTTATTGTTGCCGGAGCTAAAGCCAATTGATTCGCTGGTGGTTCGAGATTTCTATCATCGCTTCACCGTGGATGAACATTCCATCCTCGCAATTGAAAGTTTGCACCGGCTGAGCCGGGGAAAATCGGAATGGGATAAGCGTTACGCCGAGCTGCTGGGTGAGTTGGAAGATCCTGAGTTGCTTTATCTCACGTTGTTGCTGCATGACACGGGAAAGGGCGTCCCTGGCCGCAGTCACGTCGAAGCGAGTCTGGAGATTGCGGCGCACTGCATGGACCGGCTGGACCTGGAAGAGAACGAACGCGCAGTCGTGATGTTTTTGATTGAGAATCATCTGGAGATGTCGGCACAACTGCGGCGCGACATTTTCAATCCGGAGACGGTAGCGGCTTTTGCCGAAAAAGTTGGCACGCCGGAACGCTTGAAGATGCTGTGCCTGCTGACTTATGCGGACATTAAGGCGGTGAATCCGGAAGCGCTGACCCCCTGGAAAGCGGAAAACGTGTGGCAACTCTACATCGCTTCGGCGAATTACCTCAACCGCAGCGCGGATCAGCGCGTCCATGGCGATGCGAGTGGAGAAAAACTGGCACGAATTCGCAGTCTGGCTCCGGTGACGGGCGCGAAGTTCAAGGATTTTGTAGAAGGCTTTCCGCAAAGATACTTGCGAGTACACTCCGCCGAAGAAGTCATGCAGCACATGGGGATGGCGGAAGGGTTGGGCAACGATCCGTTGCAGGTCGATCTGAAGCGCGGACGGCATTGGTACGAGTTGACCTTGGTGACGAAGGACCGCCCGTCTTTGTTCGCAACCGTGACCGGAGTGTTGGCCGCCTGGGGGATGAACATTGTGAAGGCGAATGCGTTTTCGAACGAGGCTGGCACGGTTGTTGACACCCTCTACTTTACCGACCGCTTTCGCACCCTGGAGTTGAACCTATCGGAATGGGAACGCTTCAAGAAAAGTGTTGCCGCAGTTTTAGCGGGAGAAGCGGACCTCGACCGGATGCTGCGCGAAAGGCAACGTAGTGAAAAGCACACGAGCACCAAGGTGAAGGTGGAGACGAGAATCGACTTCGACGATACCGCCTCGTCGACGAGCACTCTGCTGCAGGTAATTGCCCAAGACCGGCCACGGTTGCTGCACCGCATTAGCTCGTGCCTTTCGCATCAGCGCTGCAACATCGAGATTGCCTTGATCGATACCGAAGGACAAATGGCGATCGATGCGTTCTATCTAACATCTGGAGGAAAGAAACTCACGGCGGAGCACCAGAAGAACGTGGAGAAGGGGTTGCTGCAGGAATTGAAGAGTATGGAAGTGGTTAGTTGAGGTATAGCGCAAAGTAAGCTGGAGGGAGTTGACTTACTCCATTTTCAACCGCTAGCCTCGATAAATTGAAGGTGGTACCATCCCCTACTGAAGTTCCCTACGAACGCCATGAAGAAGCACTGGTCGTCTCTCTGGTTATCGTTTTTGTTGCTATCACTGGTCGGATCTTCTGCCGCGCAAACCCAGGCTTCGCCTCAATCCAAGCCTGCAGCGGCGCACGCGATCGTTTTGCGCGCGGCCAGATTGCTCGACATAAAGAGCGGGCGCATTGTGAAGCCCGGCGAAGTCCTGGTCGAGGACGAAAGAATTGTGGAAGTGGGTTCGTCGGTAAAGCATCCGGCTGGGGCGGAGGTGATCGATCTCGGTGACCGGACGCTCTTGCCAGGATTGATCGACGTCCACGTTCATCTGTTTCTGCATCCGGGTGCGGAGGATTTGCAGACGGTGCAGGAATCCGTGCCGCAGCGCATAATTATGGCGCTGCTGGCAGCGCGGGACGATTTGATGGCGGGCTACACCGCCGAACGTGATATGGGGACCGAGGGCGCGGGGTCCGCCGATACGGCGGTTCGCAACGCGATTGATAACGGGACAGTTCCCGGACCGCGGATGCGAATCAGCGGAAATGCGATCAACATTCTGGGTGGACACGAAGACGCCATCGGCTTCAACCCGGCGCAACACGTTTTGGCAAACGCCGATTACGCGAATGGTGCGGCTGAGTTGGTTTCGGTGATGCGTGAGCAGTTCAAGGAGGGCGCGGACTTTATCAAGATTTATGAGACCGGCCCCGACGTCATTCGCGAGGGCAAGTTCTCCACGATCTATCAATATACGGAAGCCGAGTTGAGCGCAGCGGTGCAGGAGGCTGCGCGGCTCAGCAAGCGCGTTGCGGTACACGCCACCGGCGAACCTGGCACGCTCTTTGCGGCGCAGGCGGGGGTTGCGTCCATCGATCACGCTTACCAGCTTAGCGATGAGACCATGCGGCTGATGCGCGAAAAGCAGATTTTTGCTGTGCCGACCTTTACCATCTCAGAATATTTCGCCGATCATGCAGACACGCCTGAGCAGGGCGCACGGGAACATGCGCTGCTGGATTTTCACCGGCAGGAATTCCGCAAGCAGCTCGCGGCGGCGGTTCCCATGGCTGTGGGCTCAGACGTGGGGCCGTTCCCTCACGGCACGCAGGCGCGGGAACTTGTGTTAATGGTCGCCAACGGCATGGCCCCTCTGGCTGCGTTGCAGGCAGATTTGCTCAATGGATCGAAGCTGCTTGGATGGGATGGACAGATCGGAGCGTTGGAGCCGGGATATCTGGCGGATATCATCGCCGCCCCAGGCGATCCCTTGCAGGATATCGGCGTGCTGCAGAACGTTTCGTTCGTGATGAAGGGCGGCGTGGTTTACAAGAAGTAATCTGAAGATCTGGCTTTCACGGTCCGATGTTTTCGTCTAGAAGCCATCTAGGTTGGGGTTCCTAAGGTTTTGAATTTCCTAAGGTTTTGAATTTCCTAAGGTTTTGAATTTCCTAAGGTTTTGAATTTCGTAAGGTTTTGAATTTCCTAAGGTTTTGTATTTCGTACGGGTTTTGAATTTGCTAAGGTTTTGATTTT
>JBAPOI010000464.1:0-1852 GCA_049279555.1 Candidatus Sulfotelmatobacter sp. | reverse complement strand
TCATTATCACGGCAGACGAGTCACTTACGCATTGGCAACAGCGTCTGTCACTTGATTTTGTGCCACAACCTCCTGGGTCGCGTGAAAATGTTATTGTCCTCTTCCAGGCGAGCTCGGTACCCCGTCGACACCCCGACGTGTGGATTTGGTTCGAGGGGATTTATATTCGCACCCGATCCTTGCGACCGTAGAGTTCCAGCGTCATTCGTCGGCAGTAGCCCGAGAGCATCTGACGCGGCGAAGCAATGCGCGCTCCACGCAAGCGCGGGCGTCCATTCGTGCCGGGCAGACGGGCCGGCGGCGGCTCATACAGTCGCGCGTCCAAGTCGATGCGGGTGGTGAGATCGCAGTTAACCGGCAGCGCCCGCAGAACGCTTTTGCCGCCATACAAGGAATCGGCGACCACGTGAAAACGCCGGGTTTTAGCGTGGTTGCCGAGGCGCGCCAGCATCTCCACCGCCAACTCCGGCCGCGTGCGATACGTGCGGCGATGCTTCAACGCGCTCTTCTTGTTGAGGTACAAACGGAACAACACCGGCAGGCAGTAATAGTGGCCTCGGCGGAACGGCAACTCGACGATCACCCCGAGTACGACCCAGCTATGTCCCCAGTTCAGGACGGCTGTTCGCCGCGTGGAGAGCAGCGGATCGTGGTGCCTGCCTGTGCCGAACATTTTCAGACCGCGCTTGCGGGCCAAGGTGTCGTCCAGTCCCAGCATGACGACGCTTCCCAAAAACGGTTGGATCAAATCAAACACGGCCAGCCCCAGCGCGTCGAGCGACCAACGGGCCGCGCTAAACAATCGGTGGTAGGACGAAAAATGTTTCTCGGCCACGTTGCCGGCTGCCAAGATCATCCGCGTGACCGTTCGCCGGCTGGCAAACACCCAACCCGTCAGCACAGTTGTCAAACTGGCGAAAGTAGGAGCAGTCATTGCCGCCGACAGTCCTTGCACGAGCACCGTAAAACCGGGTACAAGTTCCATTGTGAGCCTCCTTGCTCGATGATTGAGAGTGATGTCCCAACCATTGTGCCGGAGGCTCGCACTATTTACGCAGACCAGTTTTTAGCACCCTAAAAAGTGCAAAAGTCGAACTTAGACCACCGGACAAAACTTAGTCCAATGTTAGAGCTTTTGCACCCTCAGCTTGTCAGGTTGGTGTAATCGACAAGCGCAACAAATGGGATGCAGTCCGGCCAAGATTCAAATGTTGTTTGTGGAATTGTGGTTCGGGGATCAGATCGTGGCTGGGCGGATTGCCGCGGCCAGCGGCGCGGCATGCGTCCCGCAGTGAGCTGCCTGCTAAACCAATTCATTCTGCGAAGTGGGCAAGTATTACGTGGGGAGGAGCCAATCAATAGTGATGTAGGGTGAGGTAAGCTCTCGCAAGCTCGAGAGCCTCCCTTCCAAGCTCTGTGTCGGTTAAATCACCATAGTCATCGGGCAGTCTTCCATCAGAATGGTTCCCTTCCCAAAGAAAGCACCACGACATCAAATCACCGGGGTGATCCAGGGGAGTAACAATCGAGGAATGCACTTCATCCAACGCCTCTCGAACGCCAATATCGTTGTTCACCATCCTGCGGGCGACTACCGCCAGATAGTCTCGCAAGAGGATAGCCTGCGGGGGAATTACCAAGCCGAGTTCCCCCAAACTCCTCTGGAAGTAGTCCACGGCCTCATCCGTATCCACGGGGCGTGTTAAGTCCAGGCCAGCGAGGATTCGCAGGCTTGGCGAATCAAAGTCTGCTTGCATGGCCGCAACAGCCCAGTCAACAAAAGTCTGCCCCTCAACCCGTCTGGCGATCTTGTGCGCAAGAATCATCAGTGTTTGCGGTGGCCACGCTTTGT
>JBAPOI010000463.1:0-2200 GCA_049279555.1 Candidatus Sulfotelmatobacter sp. | reverse complement strand
GCGCTACACTGAAAAGAATTGGGCCCTGACCACCATCATAAATCTCCCGATGGCGGGCGCTTAGTGGTGTCATGGTTTGAAATTCGGCGGGATTGCCAGCCCTTCGGCTCATTCCTATCTTGTGCAGGCAGCTCATTTTGAGGTGGCACATATGTCCACGACGTCCTTATTTCAAAACGCCCAGTGGTCAGTCACGGATAACGGTTTGGAGGCTAGGAAGGACTCTCCCTCGCCAGAGAAGGGAGGCTCGACGCCATCCTATCCGATAGAAGCAAGCCGTCTCTTGAAGACCACAAAACGCGGAGCCAATGAATATTATGATTGGCCTGTGCATCTGGTGGAAAAGTCATGGGTCGATATTGACGTCTTTATAGAGGCTTTTCTCGTCGCATTAATCGTTCACCGGGAACGCTAGAAGGGAAAGGTAAATCCAAAGATGTTGGAAGCGAGCTTTGCCTATGCACGGAAAGAGGCTCGCGCAGGACGGCTCTAGTGACCTGATGTCTGCAGCAAAGCAAGGAACCTAGTTAGGTGGACTACTATCATCAGATTCATCCGCTCGGCGCTCCACCTCTTCCCCATATGCCTTACATCCTTCAATGAAGGACTCGCTATCACCGCCGCAATCATCCGGGTTTAGCATTTGATTTTTCTTGGCCCATTCCCAACCGGCGTTGTGACCGGAGCAATCTTGAGTACATTCGTCTGATCCCATCACATCTTCATAGGATTGGTCCTCTAATTCATCAATAGCGCTTTGCCGCGCCGCCTCTGCGGCATCGAGCGTACCATTGCCCGAGTTATCAGATTGACCGTCTTGCTTATCGGACTCCCGAGCGCCGCCGTTTGAGTCCTCATGTTGGCTGATCTGTTTATCCGAACTCGGACCACAGGCAGCCATCAAGAACAAGCACATTCCTAATGAAACGAATATCTTCTGTCCCACGTGCCTGCTCTAATCTTGCGGCGGAATACTGTGCGCCCGCCTGTAATCAGCAACCATCTGCTGGCTGACATCGCTGGGATAGCACAGCGGTGAATAACCTCCAGGACGGCTGTAAGCACTCCTCCGCCCGCAGCTGCTTCCATTCCTCGCGAAGTTGTAGGGGCACGGGCAGTTACCGGGATAGCTAGCGAGCGACTCGTGGATGATCTGCGCCTTGATTTGATCATCCGTCATTGAGGAAGCGGCGGTGGCTGGACCGCTGAAAACCGATAAGCTCAGCAGCGCAAACCTAATCCAGCGTGTCATGGCATCCCCTCCGCGGGTTCCCCGCACTCAGGATAGCGCCGGGCATTGGGCCTAAAAACTTTCGATGGCGTTCGAAAGGAGCGTACAATACGGCCACGATATGAATGAGATCTAGCCCTGCCTACCCCATAACCACCTGTATTTGCTTAGAAAAGTCCCGCCTCACGAGGGTCAGCCCTGGCCTCGACGGCGATAAGCCAGACGCCGGAAAACCCCCGGAAGAGTGCGCCGCCGTCGTCGTGAGGCGGCTTCGGGCGGCTCTCCGCGAGCCGGGTGTAGTCCGAGTTGGGAGCGAGCTCCGCACGGCTCAGGCGACTGGCGGATGCCCGCCGATAGGTCTGCCTAACCGCGCCCCACTGTTGGTCGAGCTACCCACAGAGAACGACCTCCCCGCCCTACTCCGTTACCGAGCGGCTCAGGCGGAGGGCACGCTCGAAGTCCACCTGCCTGAAGCAACCGGCATCGAACAGCCTGGCCGCGCGCATGGCGGATTCTATTTTCGCGATACGTGTCAAAAAATATCTGCCCGCGAGGAAATCGCGCACATGATTCACATCGGATCTGATGCCAAGTCCGGGAATTGTTCCCCTAAGGCAGGGTCCCATTTAACAAAGAAAGGAATTGAATGGACGTCAAAGAATGGTTCGAGCTCGTGCAGCGAATGAACTCACAGCAGGGCGTAAACTGGCTGTGGTGCACGCTCACGATTAATGGGTCTTGGGATTACCCCGAGTCCTACTGGAGGCATTGTGTCCTCCATCTGCTGCGCAGGCTTGACGAGGCTATTTTCGGAGATGCTGGGCGCCGCGCGGGAGACAGGCTGAGCAGAGCGGGAATTTTTGCCAAAAGTCCTTTTCCCAGCTTCCCGAGCTACTACGCACTTTGCATCGAGCTTCCCGGCAGTGCCGAATTGGAAAAGTTTCGCCAGCTGATCAGCCAGGGCTGGTC
>JBAPOI010000462.1:0-12269 GCA_049279555.1 Candidatus Sulfotelmatobacter sp. | reverse complement strand
GCAGAGTACGTTTCCGCGAAACTCCAAGTGATCTTTCCAGATGCTCGTCGATCCAGGAATCACCATGCCGCTCATTTCAGGAACGGAGTCGGCATGTACGGGCTCCCAGCCATCCCTCATAGCTTCGGCCCAATTCGCTTGATCTGGTTCGTTCCTAATCGAATAGCGAATCCAGCCATAGCGATAACCAGGCTTGTGGTTGGGGTCGGGAAGTTGGTTGGCAGGGCGGTACTGGAAATCGACAGGGGGCGGTTCGGACGCTGCGCGGGGGGCGTGGTCTGAAACCTGGGCTACAACTCGTTTCGGTCGAGGCACTCGGGAAAACTCCTTGTCGCTGGAGCAATCCCGAGACGATTCAGTAGGTTAAGCTCTTTCGAGTTCCTTCTGTTTCTCAGCGAGGATCGCTGCCTGCAACTGTTCTGGTGTATATCGGTTTGAAACACCTGCTCGCTTCAAGATGTCCAGATCGGTAGAGCCTAACTGGATCTTTTGGCGACCGTTTTGATTAACGCTTTGTGCCGATCTTGCTGCGGGAGCCGCAACACTCGGTATCGGTGCTCGGGACGCTGGCTGTGTCCTCGTCTCTGTTTCCGTGTGATCCGTCCCGGACTCACGACGTTCTTCAGGGGCGTTTCGGCGCAACCCGTCTTCGATGTGCTCCCAGTAAGCGTATGATCCTACTGGATACCCGAGTTGTACCGCACTTTTGTCGTGTTGTAAAGCGATATTTTTCTTAACGGCCTCTGGCGTGCCGTCCGGTGCGTTCAAATCGATCTGATACTTACTGATAAATCTGTCCCGATCAGCAATAAACACCTGCTTTTTTACGCCCATCTTACCTTCTGCCTCAAGCACGTCGAGAGGGTCCCTGGGCGGTTCCGGTTTGGGAGTTTCTACAACAGGCTCCGCTTCGATCTCGCGTTTGGCGTCGGCTAAGTTACGTTGGTTTATTCTCGCCTCCACAATCCCGCCAATCGTCTTGGTCATGCGCTCGGGCGAGATGTCGCCTTCACGAAAGGCTGAGTTCAGATCCTTGGCGGCGTCCGCTTCGAGCATCTTGAATCGTTCGGCCGCATTATCCGCGGCAAGCTGTTTGTACTTCGGGAGTTCGACGGCGATGCGCTTCCGTTCGGCCTCTTCCGCCTTCCATTTCTTCTCTGCTTCGGTCGCTCGGGCCGATTCCTGATCCCGCTGCGCCTTCAGTGCCGCGTTCTTTCCTGACAGTTCGGCAATGCGCTTCTTGGCCCATTCGGGCGTGTCCTCGGGGAACGGTGGGGCGGTCGATTGGCGGTGTTCCTTCGGTGTTTCACGTGAAACATCCACCTTGTCGGCGGTGACGGCGACTGGATTGGGGTCGGCGGTTACAGCGTCAGGCGTTTCTTTCGCCAGCGCGATTAAGTCCTCAGCGGTTCGTACTTCGTCTTTGTTCATACAAGTCCTCTGTTTTCCAGATCGTTCCATGTCTCTCGTGGTCCACCGACCCAAACCTTCAAACTGTTGGAATCGTCTACTTCGCTCCGCTTTTTAGCCCACAATTCCCGGTGTAATCCCAATTCTGCTTCTAGGTTAAAAATTCGGGATTGCAACTTCGCCTCGGAGGGTGGAGTCGGATAGTATCGGGCCATCATTCTGGCCGTTTGCTCGTCCTTTACGGCGTCATCGTAGCCAGATTTGTAAGCAGCATCAACTGTCGACTTGTCCCGGAAGCCGAAGATACGTTTTATCCAGTTCCTAAGCATGTCAAGGTATCCCGTTAAACCCTTCTCCAGTCGCCTGGTTTCAGCGTCAGATCGTCAGAATACTCTAAACGAGAACGAATCCTAGGAGTAGCAAACTCTCGGACATCCGAACCGTCGTCGAATATCAGTTCGACTTCGTCGGTTAGCGGATCTTCCGAGGGATGCGTGGATATTGAGACAAGGTGGGAGTTGCTGAACAAGTCGCAGTCCAATCTGACCTTACCCATCAATGCCTCCACTAGTAATTTGTGTGGAATGTTTACCGTTTTCATTAGATGTACCCTTTACCATTTTCTATCAACTAGGGCGCCTTGTAGCCATCCGACAAGTCCGAACGCGTCCGCACAGGCAATGCCAATAAGCAGATTTTCTACCATTTTCGGTCCACCTTGGCCGGGTCGGAGATCCGCGCCAGAATCTCGGTATCGGCAATCATGCGGAACTCCTCATCGGGGTATTCCGATATCTCGATCCATCCGCCCGCATAACTCGGCATCAAGATCCAGTCGCCTTCCTTCAGTTCGATGGTGTTACCACCGGGGTGACCATCGCCCGAGAAGCAGTCCGGGCCGATCACCAGGATCTGACCGCGCGCCTCGCTTCGTTTCGCCTCATCCACGATCTTGCCGGGGGCGATCAGGCCGGATGATAGGTTTTCGCTGACCCGGAACAGACGTAGGACAATGTTGTACCGGGCTGGCTGGATGAAACTTCGTACCTGCTCGCTGAACTCAATCGAGTAGGGGATCATGTCCGCAGTGGGGGCTGCGATGGATGGCATTTACAACTCCTTTTTCAGTGTCAACTCGACGACTTTCTCAACTTCACGCAAGGCCCGTCGATACGCCTTGAGTTCGGCTAGGCTGGCGAGGTAACGCGCGCCAAGCAGTGCTAGATCGTTGTTGGCTGTGATGGATGGCTCTTTGGTGATGTCACGCTCGCAGCGTTCGATGTCTTTTCGGAATTCGGCGGAAAGCCTGGAAAGTTCATCGTACATAGGCTATTGGACTTGTCCGGGCATGATCGGGCCCTTAGCTTTGTTAGCGCCCCTCAATTGCAGGTTTTGCTCCGCGATGGCGTTGGATGTCGAAATACGTTGCTCTTCCAACTGATTCCTCTTCTGATCCTGCGCCGCCTTTTGAGCGAGCTTCGCGGTTTCGATCTGTTGCTTGCCCTGCAATTCGGCTTGCTTCAGTTGATTCTGAACCTGAGCCTGTTGGGCGATTGGATCGACCGGCTGATTCTGCTGTTGCGGAGGAGTAATGGGTTGCGGCGGATTCGCCGCCGCCTGCTGTGCAGCGGAAGCGATCAATGGTGCTAGGTAGTTTTCCTCTTCCGGACTCATCTGATCCGGTAACGCGAACCCGAGGATCTTTTCGATCTCCAGCCGCTGCATGAACGCCAGATGCTCAGAAACGTGGGCTGTGGCGGCCGCCAGTTTCGTCTGGGCCTGTGGGTCGTTCTGCATCTCCTGCTGTAACTGCGGGTTCTGCAAGACCGATTGATGGGTAGTCAGGTGCGCCAGGTGATCCTGATCCTTGAAAGCCTGAACTGGTTGCCCCACGATGATGCGGGCATTCTCGGAAACCGGATCAAGCCGCGGGACAATGGGGTCTTGCGGAATCCATGAGTCTACATCCTTGACCCCCATCGAAAGCAGCACGTTTCGGCATGAAGCTTTCTCGTCAAACGGTCCGGGGACCGCCTGCATGAGCTGCACGGCCGATTGCCCCTGCAAAATTCGCTGAGAGATGGTTCCTGAGTCGGGATCGATGGTAGATGCGACCATCGCTAGTTCATAATCCTCCGCCGTGATCGTGAACTGGCGGTTTTTGAGAGAAATTAGGTCTCCTGAGCGACTTTTCAGCTCGTCGTAGTTGATATCCCGGATCAGTTGCAGTTCCTGATCGAAAGATGAGGCATAGCGCGACTGGATGGACGTGAAAACCTTGATTCCGCGCTCGATAATCGCTAAAACCGTCCCGACAGGCGTCTGCCCCGACATTTCGGAGATATTGAGGTCGGCATTGCCGGCCAAACGCCTACTCCGCATGTCCAATTCGCCCAACATCTGGAACAGAACGGTATCGGGTGGCTTGTACTCAGGCGACCACATGCCGTTTTGCAGATCTTCGGGCGAACATTCTACTACTTTCCATTCCCCAGGCGTGATGGACAGGTCATCGTTCTTCGTTCGAACGTCCTGCGACCGCAATCCGCCGCGCATGTTATTCAGCGTGGCTGCGTCGAGCATCCCTCGAATCAATCCGGTCGAAGCGCGGGCGAGATTCGCGAGAATCTGAGCCAGCCCGATGGCGTAGACGCCAAATTTGTCGGTCGGCATGAAGGAATACTCGACGTAGGTCTGCCGGCGCTTGTATTCCCCATCACCTTCGATCCAGTTACGGCGGATAGATGCGACCGAGGAACTGTTTTTGTCGATCGTGACGACGTAAGGCAGCGGATACGGGATCTCCGCATATGGATTTTCCGGGTCGATTTCGAGTTCAACATGCGCTTCGAGGAGCTCCACGTCTTCGTCTTGCCCGAGCGATGGACGCAGCCCAGAATCGCGCTGGTCCGCTTGCTCCACGAGGTCGTATTTGCGCCGAACGGCCATCGACATGAAGTTCTGTCGATAGAATCCCGTCGCTTTCCCTCGCTGAATCTCGGCCATCGTCATCGGCATGTACTCAATGATTCGTGGCGACTTGGTGAGTGTCGAATAGCCGATCGGGACGAACAGCATGTTGGCCCGCACGTAGTTCGATTGCGGGTCGCGCGTGACGGGGTTTTTGATGACCTTCTTGAACCCGATCCCTTGGAATCCAACACCCCAGTTCAGTTGCTCGGTTTCGGCACGAAAGTCCTCCATTGCCTTGAGAAGCGTCCAGTTCATGTGATCGGCAACCCGAAGTGCGGCTTGCTGCTTCTCGTCCGTCAGTTGGCCGTAGCAATCGGCTTTACATGGGCCCGACGAAGAGAACACGCTGGTGGACATCTCGGAGACGAAGCGCATGTTGGCTTCAAGCAGCGCGGTGTCGTATACGCCCGATGCCCCCTCCCACGGCTCGGAGCGCGTTTTGTCGTAGGTGAGTCCGAGGTATTCGGCGGAGTCCTTCCAGCCGCGGAGCCACTGCTCGCGCGCCGATTCATCGTCCTGATACCAAGTCAATACTTGGTTGGATATCTGCATCAGCACAGGGTCGTTCAGTTCATCTGCTAGATTGCGGTAGAAGTCGGGGGCCTGAACGGGCGCGGGAAGCGGTGCTGGTTGCGCTTGGAGGTAGGATGGAATTTCGTCAGGCATTATCGGAACGGTGCCGGGCGGCGGGATCGTCTGGGTTGCCATTAAACTGGAACCTCTTTCATTTCCGCCTTGCCTTCGTAATTGATCGACCGACCACGGACAGAGGTGCAATCGTTGTGGATGGGATGGAGTTTCAAGTTTACGAACGCGATGTGGCGCTCAGTCTTCTTGCCCTTGAGATAGCAGGTGTCGGGAATGCCGTGCTTGGGACAAATCGCGATTGCCGCCATTGGTTAAATACTAGAACACTTTAGCGTTGAACGCAAAAGACTATCCGTAGACCGCGACCCTTCGGATCTTTCGCCGCGGCTTTTTCTCGTAGGCAAACGAATCATCGAGCGATGATGTCACGAAACCCCCACGCCTAAATCTTCGTAGCGCCTGAGAAACCGTATCCGTCAAATCGCCTGGGCCGCGGGCGCAAGCGGAGACGACTTCCTGAAGTTGCGGGTGAAACTCCAGATCGCGCACAAAGACGCGGCCCGATGCCCAGAAGTCCGTCACGGCCGCCATGCGAACTTCTTTGGTCTCGCCTGAGACTGGCGTGTAGTCTCGCAACACAGGGCCGAGCATTTTCTTCAACTCCTGCAATAGCGGCTTACCCGATGCGCGCCCTTCAATCCAAACCTCATCGGGGCGCCATCTATCATACAGGCCCTTGGCGACACGCTTCAGCATCGGGAACTCGATCCAGCCTTTGTAGCCGTCGAGCAGCATGATGTAGTATTCGTCGCCGCCGGCTGGCACGATCTCGCCGTACTTATCAAGCGCGTCGAGCAGAAAGACGCCCCACGTGGTGCAAGCCGATGCCGAGTTCTTCTTGAGGCCCTGACCCGAGTACGCTGTATCCCAGGACTGAATCTTGTACACGAATATGGGCAGGTATTCCTTGCCATCCGCGAGATGCTTCCATTGACGCCAGCGGTCTTCGGGAATGCAGGATGAGCCATCGTCGGAGACATCCTCCTGCTGGAACTGGGACCGCCATATACGGTCAGGAAGCGTCTTCTGGCGGAGTTCCATGAAGTCTTCCTTCCAGAACGACGGCCAGAGCCAAACTTTTTTCCCGTTATCGTCAAGAGTATAGGAGGGGATCTTGGTGAGGTTCCATTCTTCACCACGTCCTGTTCTGGCATCGTCCATGAGCCGATAGCAGAGATCCTGACCGGGCCAACGGGACATGACCATTAGAATTCGCCCCTGCGGTTGAAGACGGAGCCGCGGACCACGCGAAAACCATTCCGCAACTTTCTCCATTGCAGATGGCGTTGTGTCCTGATCGCCTATCGGGTCATCGACCACGATCCAGTCACCGCCGAATCCGTGGATGTTACTGAGGGCGCCTGCCGCCAGGTACTTGGAGCCCGGTGCGGTCGTAGCGAACGAATTCACCGCACGGCTGGATGGGTGAAGTTTCACGTCGGGGAATACCGATTTGAACTCCTCGCTCTCAATGAGATCGCGCGTCTTTCGCCCGAACTCCTCAACCAGCTTTTGATTCAAGCAGAGCTGTAAAACCTTCCACTCAGGGTGACGCCCGATAACCCACGCCGTTCCGCAGACTGATATTTCCTCACTCTTGGTCGTGCGTGGCGGCAGGTTGCAAATCTCCCTAGCGTTATTCGTACTTTCCGCTCTCTGCACTAGATCCGCAAGGACGCGATGATGCCAATTGATTTGAAAGTCTGGCCTAACAAACCTGAAAAACTCAAAGAAAGAGTTCTGGCGCAACTCCCGCTCGAACAATTCAGTCTGCTGCTTGGCGTAGGCTAGTAGCTTTTGGCGCTCGGACGATTTCAGTTTGGGGTTATTTGCTTCGAGAAGGATTTCCTCGATGTCGGCGAGGATCGGCATTTAGGATTTCGGCGGTTCTTGCGGCTTGGGGTACGCGGCCTTGAACTCTTTCACCATCCAGAGCCACCAGCGTTTAATCAGTTGGCGCAACGACGGCCTCCATTCGCTGCTTCTGGATTTCGAACTCCAGGTCTTCGATGATGGAGCATATGACCTCGCGGGTGTTCTCTCTGGAGCCAGGCGAAGCCGCCCATGTGCGGCATATTTCCTCTGCTTTCAGCAACCCGTCCATGTAGCTGTACCCGGTCATAGGGAGGGCCGATCCGGTGGAAAAGGATCAAAGGTCCGGTACGCCTTCGGCCAAGGCGAATCGAGCTTCGTTCAGGAGTCTGTCAATCCCGTGGGCTCTCATGGCATTCACGATATCACGAAAGTGACGGTCGCCACGTTTAAGCCGGCGGGGATTTGGTTAGGGGTTGTGCATGCGCAATTCTCCCTTATACTGGAATTGCGTACGCAACGCACGAGGGACTACTTGGAAGAACTGAACGCTGAACTGCAAAGAGACTACATCAAAGACGCTCAGGATCTTCACCTAGCATTCCTGGATATGGTGGATCGGATACTGGAGAGATCTTCTGAGCGATCTTCAGGCGATACGCCCCAAGTTCTTTCAGAGATGCCTCCCAATGTCTCTCAATCTTGTCGTCGGGAACATCCAACTCGCACTTCGGGTGACCCCGGCAATGCAGGCGGGGGTGACGGATCGTCTGTGGGCAATTGAAGATATCATCGCCCTGATTCCATAGGAAGGGGAACCCATTGCAGTGAGTCTTCGGGTAACGTGCATGAGGCCATGGGTTTGGGACCGTACTCCCCGAATAGTTCCTCAAGAGCCGCTGCACCACTCGCGGTCACTATCTGCTCACATACCGGACCACCAATCGTTGCGGGTGGATGCAACACTCGCATCATGGTCTTTTTACCCACAGATGGGCTACCCTCTCCCATTTTCTTAGCTTCATACACGTTGTAAAGAGCCTGATCCAGCATGGTGGCTCTGGTTTGACTCCTAGCATGAAGAGCGGGCGATGCCGTGTACGATCCAGCACCGATCATTGAAAAATTGGTTACCACGCTAACTTCGTCAGAAACTAATTCAAACAGAAAAGCCTTTCTGTCAACGAATCCCGCGATTAGCAGTTGGACCCTCAGTGCGTGTTTCGCAATAGTGTCCTCATGGCGCTCGAAGATCGTATCACCAAACCAATCCCTTCCATGTTTAACCCATTCGTCATAGGAAAGTCCTAAACACCGTCCAATGTACGAATTTGCCAGTCTACGCTTCAGAACAATCGGAGGTTTTCTCATTTCCTCCAAAACATTCTCGGCAGTCAGTGGCACCGACTTTAGGTGGAATCGGTATATATCTGCCAACTCCTTAGCTTGAGATAAAGAATCAGAAGCCAAGGCCACGAACTGGGGGCTGAGTGCGTGGAATTTGTATTCCGTTTCGGATGCAAATTCCCAGTCAGGAGTGCTAACCTTGCGATCTGCGCACAGCACGATACATTCTTCTGTGGGCCCAGGATCAATCGCCAACGCACCGATGCAGAGTGTCCGGTCGTTCCTCCAGAACCATTCTACATCCCGTCTGACTTTTATGCTTGGCGGTAAGGTCTTGCGGGCCGGGTAGCCAGGACGCGGCGGAATTTTAACTACCGTTGTCAATCTGTACCTTTTCCAAACTGACCCACTACCGCCGATTCGAATTGCTTCTTCATTAGTTCTTCTTTGTACCAGTCTGGAACTCCGGCCGCTACACCTCGCGCGATCTTAGGCCACGCAAACGCAAACAGCCTATCCTTGATTACTTCCTCCGCTTCCTTCTTGATGTCTTCCGGGATTTCTTTCATTAAGAATCCGATGTCTTTCGGCGTATCGTCAATCCTTCCCGACTCCCTAAGGTGCTGCACAGCCTTTCTCCATCGGGCCTCGGACTTGTACTCCAAGATTAACTCCGAAATCAAGTCTAGCTGCGTGGGATTGCTCTTTCGGAACTCCTTGGTATTCAGCTCATGAAATCCCTCACGAACAAACTTCCCAATGAGCGCCTTCTTGTCTTGCCCAAACAGAACAGGGTCTTGTTGCTTAACAACAACTCCCTCGATCTTGGAACCGCCGAGAAAACTATCGTTGTCCATCAGGCCGCGCAGCATAACCGGGTCCTCCAGCTTCCCCGTGAACAGTCGCGGGGTCACGTCGATTCCCAATCTCTCGGCCTCAGCAGCCTTCTCTTCCCACGTCAAATAAGACTCGTGGCCGGTGTTCACGTCGAACAACACAAGATGACCTTTGGGAACGCGGGCATAGGCTATAGTGTTGTGTTTTGGCTTAGCCAGAAATTCGGTGCGATACGTCCAGCCAGGAGTCAGCAGCGGCGCTAGATCCTTAACTGTCTGAACAGCAGCTTCAAACATCTTCTCCGGCGCGTCGAGGACCATCTGTTGACCCTTCGAGCGAATCAATAGTTCGCCGTCCTCTGCTTTGCAGAAACTAAACTGGGACCCGTCAACCTTCTCCTCGGCAATGACCGGCACTGTCAGTAGCGCACCCAGGTAGCGATGTCCTAATGCGTATATGGACGGGTAGCTGTGCCAACTATCGGGCGGCATGAAAATCGTCCTCTCCAACGCTAAAGCGCTGTAAGTCTGGATTCCACCTACACGGGATTTTCCAAAACATAAACACAGGAGTATTAACCACCAAATACTCTCGATTCCACGGCTCACGTCCCTTCACTGGTTCAATCGTCACGTCGATGCCGCTTCCTCGGAGGGATTCGAGTCGGGTCCACAGATCGTCATTCATTGCTGCGTTCCCTCCTTACGTAGAAAGGGCGGCAGGTAAAGGAAATAACCCTGCCGCCGTCGGCTCGCAGTTTCGGGCGGCTCGGAGGAGAGTGTTCGCCCGTCAGACTCAAGGATTACCAACAGATTACTCCTGTTCAAACAAGGTTTCAACAACAATCTCACGCCTCGACCACAGTGTTCCCCGCGTGCGGGCCTTGCGGGGGATGTGCTTCTGGAGTTCCTTGAAACCCTTCATCACCGTGCTTGAGGACAAGCCCAATTCCCGCGCTGCTTCCAGTACCGTGTGGCCGGCGCGATAGAGAGGCAGCAATTGGATAGCTCTCTCCTGCGGAGACATCAGAGGCTTGGCTCCATCGATATGTTCCTTGCCGCATAGAATGCACCGCCAGCGCTGCCGCTCTTTGTAGCTTCCTCCCTTGCGCCAGTAGGGGTGAGTGCATTGGCCGGAAGCGAAGATGGAGGATTCGGAGGGAAGCCAGTTCTGTTCAATCATTATAATCCTCAGTATTCCGGCCAAACTTCGATTTCGCCATCGTTCTCAATTGCTTCAACGATCTCGTCGAATCCGTTCTGATCGCACTCTGGATTTAGACCATATCCAGCCGACATCCCACGAAGTATTCCTATGTCTACCTCGGAGAATCGGTATGGGGGACAGCCGTAAATCTTATTCAGCGTCTTCATGAAAGACGACGGGGACGACACCGTTTTTAGGTATTTGTTCTTGACGGATGTCATTCGGTAGTACAGCGTGGCACTCACGGCTTATTCCTCGTGATACAGGTGCCCCGCGATCGCCAACGTCAACTCCTCGGCCACCGTGTGCCCATGCTCTAACGCCAACTGCCGCAATCGCCGCCACAACGACGGCAGCACATCGACCTTGACCGGCTTCGGCTTCTCAACTGTTTCGGTCGTATTCAACTCTCACCTCCGTTACTCCTGTACGCAGAAATTCCTCAAACCGTTGGGCGGCAGACAATATTTCATAAACCGTGATGTCCTTGTCATCCACATGCTGGAACCAGTCCACCGCCAAATTTAGCGCCATCTCGCGGCATTGCTGCTCGTTTGTTCGTTCCATTGTTTCAACCTCAGCCGTTTCTTGGTGATTGGATTCCATAGTCACTATCTCCCTCGCGACCACGACCACGACCGCGACAACGACCCCGAACACGACCCCCACCGCGACCACGAGCCAGAACCCGACCACGACCGCGACCCAGACCACGACCGCGAACCTGAACCTGACCCCGTTTTCCGCTTCAGTGCTCGTCTCATTTTGATTTCCCAAAAGACTCGATTGCCGAAAGCGCAATGTTCCACTCGGAAACGTGGAGTTTCTGGGCGTCTTTGTAGCCAGAATCCTTAAACGATCCAGTCTCGTAAACAATTGATGGGTCTGCTAAGGTGGCTGTCGTGTCGTTGACTGCCACCAGTTTCCCCGTGTAGATGTAGTTCAGGCAGAATAACAACACCTGCTCGTCTAACAGACTCTCGATTGCGGATGCCTCGGATGTTTCTATAATTCTCTTCACTAGGACCTCTTTCTCGGGATGTATCCCTCTTTCTTTACTCAAGTGTACTTTGTGTATCAAAAGATTGCAACACAAAACACGAAAGAATCACAGTTGTCACATTTCCGAGTTCCACCCTTGCGGGGCCGCCCTGGTTATGAGACTTGCGCGGGCCCAGTTTTTGTCCGCTTTCCGTACACTTGACGTTCCTACACAATCAGCCCATAATCCAAATCAGTGAAGCTTAATAGCGGCCAGCCCGAAGAAATTCAGGTGAGATGGTTGCGCTTAGTTGGCGGTTGACGGATGCCGCGAACGCGAGAGCGCAAACGCGGCGAAGCCTAAGTCTTTCAGATCTGGCCGAAACGATCACCCGGGCGAATTGACGCGGTTCACGGTTGTTTCTAAATCCCCGCCCTCAAGGGGGGTAGGGGGGATTTCTTCCGGCCCTACGTGCTTCCAGATCGAGCGGTTTATTACCTGCCGCGCGTGATCCTTGGTTATCCCAAACTGAGCAGCCAACTCCCCTAGGCTGTACCGCCCTGATGACTCCCGAATCCTTCTAACTGTCCATTCCGTTAAAACGGCTCGCGGGTTACTCTCGCCAATAGCACTTCTGCCCTTACGCTTCTTATCGGCCATATTGTCGTCGTGGTCGCCAACGAATAAGTGCCCAGGATTACAGCAGATTGGATTGTCGCAACTGTGGCATACCAGACGGTCCCCAGGGTCTCCAACCAAAAGAAAATAAGACATCCGGTGCGCCCGTAACCGACGATTCTTACCGTCCGAAAAAGGACCACAGAAAATCCCGTATCGGTCTACCAGTCCAGTCCACTCCCAACACTCATCTGTGCCACGTCTTGACACCAGTGACCAAAACCTCTCTACATACTTGCCCGAAATAACCGGGAGTGGCTTACACTTGATTGAGTCCATGCGATCCTCCTAGATCCGTGGATTGGCTGGAGCGGAGGTTAGAACTCTGCCCAGCCTTTTTCATTGTACCTACTAAAACATTGAAAAATCAACCCTT
>JBAPOI010000461.1:0-1718 GCA_049279555.1 Candidatus Sulfotelmatobacter sp. | reverse complement strand
CTCGAAAATGACGAATGCACTTCCCAAATCGTCATGAGTTTCGATGTGGAGGAACACTTCCGTATCGAAGCAGCGGCAGGACTGAAGCTGGATCCGACATTAAAGGCGCATTATGTTGAGCGACTCGAGCCCTCGACAAGGTGGTTGCTTGACCAACTGGAAAAAGCCGACGTCAAGGCGACGTTTTTCATTGTTGGCCAGATCGGGCGTGACAATCCGGCCGTGGTACGAGCAATCCATAAGGCGGGGCATGAAGTGGCTTGCCACGGTTGGGACCACCAGCGTGTCGTTAACTTTTTGCCTGCCACGTTCCGCGAGGATGTTCGGCAGTGCAAGGACACTCTTGAGCAGGTGACGGGACAGGCAGTGGTGGGCTACCGGGCGCCGACATTCAGCATTATGCGGCAAACCGGGTGGGCGCTGGACGTTCTGGCGGAACTGGGCATGGTTTACGATTCTTCGATTTACCCGGTACGCCACGATCGCTACGGTATTCCAGCGGCCCCTCGAGCGCCGTTCTTGGCGGTGGGGGAGAGCCATGACATCTTGGAAATCCCGCCCGCAACCTTGCGATTGTTGACGCTCAACATGCCGATGGGGGGGGGAGGTTACTTTCGCCTGTTCCCGCTATTTTTCATGGAATGGGCTATCCACCAAGTGGAGCATGCCTGTTTCCCGCCCGTTGCCATGCTGTACTTCCATCCATGGGAATTCGATCCGGAGCAAGAGCGCTTGCCGTTACGCTGGTTAAGTCGGTTGCGCACCTACGTTGGGATTCGTCGCAGCCGCGGTCGTTTTACGACGTTGCTGAGCCGCCACCGTTTTGTACGGGCCATCGACGCGGCTAAGCAACTCGCCTGTCAGCGCGATTCATTGCCACGTTTTGTCGTTGGCAAGGAACCGCTAACCGCTGTGGCCCCGGTCCAGGCAGTTGGTTCGCCGGTCCAGGCAGTGTTAACAAAAGTTGACACCGTGTAAAAACTCTCGTGACTTTCGAATGGAGCTCGAGGGGCATCGCATAACGTCACGCCACGATGGAACGGAAGTCCGCCGCGGGCTAGGATTTGTTCGCATTGCAAGGCGATTGTCGAAGAAATTGCGAAATGAGGATGAGTTTTCAAAGAAGCGAAGCAAGAACATCACGATGCGGTCAGCAATCATGAAAAGAAAATTCAACGTCAAATTCTTCCTCTGGCTGCTTGGCGCAACCACTGTTGTGGTGACGGTATTCCATGGCGTTCACCTCCTGCAAGCTCGGCAAACCGCCAGCGGATTGTTACGGATGGCCGACCAAGCCGAGGCCAAGGGAAACCTGCAAAAAGCGCGAGATTACCTGGGGCGCTACTTGAAATTTGTGCCTGAGAACACGGAAGCCTTGGCTCGTGTCGGACTGATACTCGACAAACAGGCGGTCAAGGATCCGAAGTTGCGCGAGCGAGCGCTTTTGGTCCTTGACCAAGTTTTGCGACGCGAACCCGGCCGCGGTGACCTCCGGCGCAAGGCGGTGCATTTAGCCATCGGCTTGAAGCGTTTTGCCGATGCCAAGACCCATCTTGCTGTGCTCATGGCCGAAGCGCCGGCCGATGGCGAGCTGTTTCATCTCTTGGGCGTCTGCGAGGCATCGAGCGGCAAATACGCTGAGGCGGAAAAAGCCCTGAAAAAGGCGATAAACTATCCTCCGAAGGAAATCGAGAGCTACGTGTTCCTGGCAACGGTGC
>JBAPOI010000460.1:0-2180 GCA_049279555.1 Candidatus Sulfotelmatobacter sp. | reverse complement strand
GCGTTGATATCGAGGGGGGCCACCCTGCCCTGCTTAATGTCTTCCATACCAACAGCTATTTCCCGGCGCAACTCTTCATGTTGAATTTTCCGCAACGAGTCGTGCTCATTTAACAAGCGAAGCGCTTCACGGATCACCTCGCTAGGAGCCTGTCGGGGAATGGGCGCGCGCGGCGGATTCAAGCCATTGGTTGCTCGATTCGCTCATCATGCGCATTGCTTCATCGATGATCCGACAACGGTAGCGAGGCATTCGACGTTCTCCGAGCAGCATTTTTCTCAAAAATCCGTCTTTCCCCTGCTCTTTAGGCCATTCCTGTGCCCCACGTCGGGCTTTTGACCCAGGTGGGACAGACCTTTCCCTTGATCCGCCAGAGCTTGGTCAGGTTATGACCCGTACACCACAACGACCATTCGCCCTTGACCTTCTCCAACCCTCTGAGCAAAAACTGCCGAAGTCCCTTGTTTTTGATTTGCCCAAATGTTGGTTCGATCGTTTCTTTTCTCAATGAATACGTATCGCGCCCCTTCTCAGTCCTCACCTTGCGCCGCATCCGATCGATCGTCGTGATATCCTTCGGCATCCGTCCCCGCCCCTTCGGCAGATCTTCTCCATGCTTGAGCCGGTCCGGACTGCAATAGACATCGACACCCGTCTGCTCGACGTCCGTTACCTGGATGTCCGAGAAATAGCCCGCGTCATAGCTTGCCTGCTTTGGCGACTGCCCCGTATTGGCCTTGACCTGCGCCATCATCGGCAGCGCCTGCTCCTTGTCGTTGGCTTGCTGCGTGACATCGTGCGCCACAATGATCTGGTGTTCCGCATCCGCCCCCGCTTGACAGTTATACGCCTGCACAAACGCCTTGTCCGAATTCTTCATGATCCGACTTTCCGGATCGGTGAAATTGTATTGATCCTTGCCTTCGGGTGTCCCCGGTGGATCCGTCGGTTTCTTTCCAGGCTTTTCGACCACCTTGCCGTCAGCGGTCAACCGCCCCTCGGCAAAGGCTTTGGCTTTCGCCCGTTCTTCCACCACTTTCCGGGCTTCTTGAATCTTCTTTAACCGATCTTCCTTGCGCGCCAGTTCCGCCGGCCACTCGTCCCCGCGCTTGTTCTTCCCGTACCGCTGGTCCTCCTCGGCATCCACCGTCTGGCCTTTCGCTAACAGAGCCGCCACTTCTTTGCGCAGCTCCGCTTCCTTCTCCGTCATCCGCTCGTAGCTCATCGCCTTATGCTTCGACGCGTTGGCCTTCACCTTTGTCCCATCGATCGCCACATGCCCAAGCTTCACCAGCCCCGCTTCTGAACAGATCATCAAGACCTGGACAAACAGATTCTCCAGAGCTTTCAGATGAACCCGCCGAAATTCCGAAATCGTGTCGTGATCCGGCCGCTGATTGCCCGCGATAATCCGAAACGGCAGATCTTCCTCGCAGGCTGTCTCGATCTTGCGCGATCCCACCACCCCCACCGCGTACCCGTACAACACCAGCCCCGTCATCATCCGTGGGTCATACGGCGGCTGTCCCGTGCGCGCCTTAAACGTCCCGTCTTCGTTCTTCTCGTAGTGCCGCAGAATCTCGGTCAAGTCCATCTGCTCGACCAGGTCCACGATAAAGTAGGACAGGTGTCCTTCCGGCAGCCACTCCCGCATGTTCGGCGGCAGCAAAAACAACTGGTCGCGCTCGCACGGCTTGAAAATCTGTCCCATCGCCAAGTCTCCCTTCCGTCGTTTGTCGTCGAGAAACTCTACCATCCACGAACGCCCTCATCAAATCGTCATCGTCACATCATCGACGGAAAATAATGATTTCTTGTCTCAGGCAGAAAATTCCACACCCTTCCGCCGCGCGCACCCATTCCCCGACAGGCTCCTAGGAGACGCCATCCCACATGGACCGCCTGATATAAAAGACGAGCGGCCGTTTCATGTTTGACGACGGCCGCCTGCAGCGCGGGACCGAACAGAGTCAGCCCGCCCCATCGCAGCACTCGGCCCATGAGGCGGCCAGTATGATTGCGAACGGCGAACACCGCCTGCGAAGCGAGCGCATGAGACCCCATGACATCGTGGTTCGGTGTCAGTGACCCGCGAACGGTAAAACCCGAAACGGCCGCCAGCATCGGCTGCTGCAGCAGGCATGGGGTTAACATCAACGCGAGAATTCGATGAAGGATTT
>JBAPOI010000459.1:0-13486 GCA_049279555.1 Candidatus Sulfotelmatobacter sp. | reverse complement strand
TCCTCATTGCTCGCCATTTCCACGAAGCCGAAGCCACGCGAGCGGCCAGTATCGCGGTCCGTCATGATGCTGACCCGGTCGACCTGCCCGAACGACTCAAACATCTGCCGCAGCTCGTCTTCCGATGTGTTGAAGCTCAAGTTGCCTACAAAAATATTCTTCACGCATCTTCCTCTGCATTGAGCTGTCGAAGTGCAAGCTCAATGCGGCGGACTGGCAGGTCGGGGACACCTTCCTGAAAATCGAGACCGGAGCCGGCGAACAGTCGAATGCGGCCAGAAGTATAGCAGGTTTGTCAAATATTACTTGTCAAGGCAGGAGTAGTTAGGAATAACCACCTACGCGACCTATAACTCGTGAAGTCTTAACCTAGATTCAGAACCGGCTGGGATATTTCGCTAGCACTCGTCCACTTTCCAATAACCTTCGCGGTGATAACCAACTCGCAGCAACCGATTCTTGGGGTCGTGCCGTTTTCCGCAACTCGGACAGATCAAATAGCGGCTCCAGGCGGTGCCAAGACGATCATAGTTTTCCGCGACGGTGAACGTTGTCCCGCAGCTGCAGGGCACCATCAGCATTCGCAGCGTTGATTGGTCCTTCAATTCTGTGGAACGGCTGCGGGACTTCACACTTCTTCCATCGTGGCCATCGCTCTCTTCTTCCGTTTATTCGATTGCAGCACTTTTTTCCGCAAGCGCAGCGACTTCGGCGTGATCTCCACATACTCGTCGTCGGAAATGAATTCTATGGCTTGCTCCAGATTCAGCGAACGGAAGGGCACCAGGCGAATCGCCTCATCAGCAGTGGATGCACGCATGTTGGTGAGTTTCTTCTCCCGCACCGCGTTCACGTCGAGATCATCATCCTTCGCGTTCTCGCCGACGATCATTCCTTCGTACAACTCGATGCCGGCGCCGACGAAAAGCTCTCCGCGCTCTTGCAGTCCCCACAGCGCGTAGGCCGTGGAGGTGCCAGCGCGATCGGCGACGAGCGCGCCGGTCGGCCGGTGTGGGATGTCGCCTTGCCACTCGGTGTAGCCATCGAACAAGGAGTTCATCACGATGGTGCCGCGGGTGTCCGTGAGCAACTGGCTGCGTAGGCCGATGAGTCCGCGACTGGGCACGCGGAATTCGATGCGCACGCGTCCGTAGCCGTGATTGTGCATGTTGGTGACTTCGCCTTTGCGCGAGCCCAACTGCTCCATCACCACGCCGACAAAACCTTCCGGCACGTCGACCGTGAGGTGCTCCACCGGTTCCATTAGCTTTCCGTCGATGCGCTTGGTGACGATCTCCGGCTTGCCGACCATCAGTTCATAGCCTTCGCGCCGCATCATCTCAATCGTGATGGAGAGTTGCAGTTCGCCTCGCCCCAGCACTTTGAACGCGTCGGTGGTCTCCATTTCTTCGACGCGCAGCGAAACATTCGTGAGCAATTCTTTCGCCAGCCGCTCGCGCAAGTTCCGCGATGTAACATAGGTGCCTTCACGGCCTGCGAAAGGCGAATTGTTCACCGTGAACATCATAGCGATGGTTGGCTCATCGATCACGATGGGAGGCAGCGGTGCAGGATTCTCCGCGTCGGTAATGGTCTCGCCGATGGTGATGCCTTCCACTCCGGCCACGGCGACGATATCGCCCAATACGGTTTCCGTGATGTCGGTGCGCTTCAGCCCGGAGAACGAAAACAATTTCGTGATCTTCGTTTTGTGCAGCGTACCGTCGAGCTTGGCGATGGCGACGTCTTCGCCGGTGAACATGGTGCCGTTGAAAACTCGCGCAATGGCCAGCCGACCGAGATAGTCGCTGTAGTCAAGGTTCGCCACCAGAATCTGCAAGGGCCCTTTGGGATCGCCGCTAGGCGGCGGAATCGTCTTCACCACCGCCTCAAACAGCGGCTGCAAATTCTCCCCTCCGCCCCGGATGTCGGTCGACGCAGTTCCTTCCTTCGCATTGGTGTAGAGCACTGGGAAGTCGAGCTGATCTTCTTTGGCATCGAGATCGATGAACAGATCGTAGATTTCATTTAGCACTTCCTGGGCGCGCGCGTCGGGCCGGTCGATCTTGTTGATGACGACGATGGGAGGCAGCTTCGCCTCCAGCGCCTTGCTCAACACGTAGCGCGTCTGCGGCAGCGGGCCCTCGCTGGCATCGACCAGCAGCATCACGCCATCCACCATCTTCAGCGCGCGTTCCACCTCGCCGCCAAAATCGCTGTGACCTGGTGTATCCACAATGTTGATCTTTACGTCGTGATAGAAGATGGCCGTGTTCTTGGCGAGGATGGTAATTCCGCGCTCGCGCTCCAGTTCGTTCGAGTCCATGACCCGCTCGACGTGGTGCTCGTTCGAACGAAACGTGCCGCTCTGCTGCAGCATGGCGTCGACCAAGGTTGTTTTTCCGTGGTCCACGTGCGCGATGATAGCGATGTTGCGAATGCTCAAACTCAAAGTGTGGTTTCCCTTTTATCGATCTGATTGGGTTGACGGGCGGACGTGGCCCATCCTCGACTGCAACCGCCCCTTTTATAACTTTACTATGGGTGGAGGTTTATCAGGAGATTACATCGCACCAACGTGCGGCAGGTTAGTAACCCGAAGTTCCAGGAACATTTTGATGGTTTTGAAAACGGAGGCATAAAACCTAAGAGGCGCAAAATTTAAGATAGGACGCGTTACCCGGCGACTGCCTTCTCCTTCGGTGCGTGCCTTCCCGCCAATCGCGCAGTCACTTCCTTTACCGCACGCTGCGCCGCCAGAATCGCTTCGTTGGCGGTCGATTCCGGTCCCTCGGAGTCTGTATTGGCGAAGAAGATGCGATCCATGGGATGCCGCACGAGCGGCTGAACTTCCGTAAACAATCCGGGCGTCGACATATACAAAGGATGGCCACGCCGGTAGATATGCACTTCGACAGGATCGACATTCAGCTCCGGCATCAACTTCTGAAAGTCGCGCAGCACATTCGCCGCCACGGAACGCGCGCCTCCCTCCGTCAAGAGTGTAAAGCGCTGCTCCTCCTTCATCGGCGTGTAGCAACTCAGAATATTGAACTTCTGCTTATAACTCGGCTGCTTCTGGATCACCCAGTCCGCCACCACAATGTCAGTAAAAGTATTTCCCGGGCACCACGTGTCGTAGCCATAATTGAAAACCGGTTTATCGAAAATCAGATTCACCACAGGATACGGAATGTAGCGAATCTGATGCATGGCATCGCTCTGCTTCTCAGGCAAGCCCTCAATAATGCGCCGCGTAATGAACTTCGGAGTCGCCATGATCACGGCCTTGGCCGCCACCGTCTTCAATTCGCCGCCTAACATGTAAGTGATCTGCACTTCTTCTTTTCCGGGTACGACAGCCACAATCGTTGAGCCGGTCTGGATGCGATCTTTGTATTTCGCTTGAAGAATATTCTCAAGTTTTTTCGTCAGCGCCCCCAACCCTCCTGGCCAAGTGCAACGATCGTCGGCATGGCTCTCTTCCGCCATACTCTGCAATTCCAGAATGCCAACCGTAGCGGACGCTTCGTCGCTCTCGGCTCCATAATTCGACGGCCCATAAGCATCCCACCACTGCTTGAGCTCCGGCGGATACGCCTTCATAAAATCGGAGAACGACGTGTTCGAAAGTTCCTTGCTGCGTTTCTCCAAGTCAATTGCGAGCATCTCTTTCTTGAACTTCTTGAAGCCCTCGCGAACCGGCTCAGGATATGGCAGCTTATTGAGTCCGTCGCCCCACGTATCCGGAATCAATTCGCCTCGAATGATGCTCGCATCCGAACTGTTGACCGGCAGTGGCTCCAGTCCAATTTCCTTGGCGAAGTGGTACGCATATTCTTCTTTCGACACGAATGCCGTCCCCGTACCGTAGGTGCAGCCCTCATACTCCATTGCGTAGGCGTTGCCGCCCCAGTGCGGTTCTTTTTCCAGCAACAGAAAATCGCGATGTTGCAAACGATAAGCTGCCGTCAAACCGCTGATGCCACCGCCGACGATCACCACGTCATGCCGCGCCGAGGCCGCTGGCCGCGTGAACACTTTGCCATCGCGCACCTGGTGGCAAATTCGATTGTCTTCGCCGTCTACGTCTACCGCTGAATTCTTCTGCGCTTGATCGTTTTGTGCCGCCACCAGTGAAATGTCGATGGGGCATCCCGCCGTTACCGCACCTGCCACGACAAACTTGATGAAGTCTCTGCGATTCGCGCTCATAACGCATTTCCTTCCACGGCTTCCACGAGTTCCGTGCCCGCTTCCGAAGGTGCCTCGCTGCGCATGCGCAAGCGATACCAAAGTACGATCGCAATCAGTGAAAGCAAAAAGATAATCGTTGATACCGCATTTATCTCCGGTGTGATGCCGCGCCGCAGCCGTCCCCAGATTTCCAGCGGCAGCGTGTTATCGCGCCCAATCAGAAAAAAGCTCACCGCAATCTCATCCATAGATAGTGTGAAGATAAGGAGCGCCGCGCCGATGATTGGCAGCTTCAAATTCGGAACCGTAATGCGCCAGAATGTCTGCCAGTAATTCGCGCCCAGATCAAGCGAAGCCTCTTCCTGCGCCCGGTCGAATTTCTGCAGGCCCGCGAATACTTCCGTCGTCGCCACGGAAATCAACGCTGTTCCATGTCCCAGGACGATCGTAATCAGGCTGAGCTTTGTTCCCGTCACGTTGAACAGCATGAGCAACGAAAGCCCCGTAATAATTCCTGGCAGGATTAAAGGCAGCAGCACCAGCCGCCGGAACAATGCTTTGCCTGGAAATTGCGCGCGCTCCAGCGCGAGCGCCGCCGGCACTCCGAAAGTCAAAGAGATCGCCATCGCCGCCAACGCAACTTGCAAGCTGTTGAGCACCGAATCCCAGATGGGACCGTCGGCAAAGAGCGTGCGGTACCAGTCCAGCGTCAGATGGTGCGGCGGAAATCCGCCAACGCCCTCCGCGTTGAACGAATAAAGGATGAGAACGGCAATCGGCAAGTAAAGGAAGGCGAAGACGGCGACAGCATGCAACAGCAACCAGCGTGAGCCTGAAACCAGTTTCGCATCGCTCACGAGAAGCTCCATTTCTTTTCCAGCCGCTCGGAGAAAAACAGCAAACTCACTACTACCAGCAGCATGCACAATGAGATCGCCGCACCCAGCGGCCAGTCGTAAGCCGCGCCAAACAGGCTGACTACGATGTTGGAAATCATGATGCCGCTCGGCCCACCTAGCAGTAAGGGCGCAAGAAAATCGCCGAAGCTGAGCACAAAAGCAAACGTCGCTCCGGCAAGCACTCCCGGAATCGAAAGAGGGAAAATCACCTTCCAAAAAGTTTGCCCAGGAGTCGCTCCCAAATCATGAGATGCTTCGACGAGATTGCGCGGAATGTGCTCCAGCGCCGCGTAAATTGGCAGAAACGCAAACGGCGTATAGATGTGCGTCAGTGTCAGCACGACCGCAAACGGACTATACAACAGGAATTCCAGCGGATGCTTCGTGAGGTGCACATACTGCAGCAAGGTGTTCAACACCCCATCCGACCCGAGAATCGTCTTCCACGCATAAGCCCGCACCAGGTAACTCACCCACAGCGGAATAATCACCAATTGATACAGCAGGTCTTTTTTCTTTCCTGCATAAAAAGAAAGAAAATACGCCAGCGGATACCCCAGCAGTAAAGAGAAGACAGTCACGCGCGCGGCAATCCACATCGAGCGCAGCAGTGTTTGCCAATAAATATCGACCCGCAGCAGTTGCGCGTAATTGTCGAGGTTCCACGAGTGCACGATGCTCTGCGCCGCTGACACCGACCAGAAGCTGTAGCAGAACATCAGCGAATACGGCGCCAGCAAAAACGCCGTAACCCACAGAAGTGGAGGCAGCGTCACCGTGGCTTTGTAAGCTCGGGAAAACATTTAGATTCTTTCGGGCGACTCGCGCACCAGCACGGCATCAGCCGCCGAGAACTCCAGGTCAACGGTGTCCAACGCGCCACCACTTCCTGAAGTCCGCACAACCAGTACCAGTCCGTCGCCGTAGTCCACGCGAATCAACTCAGTCGCACCGTGAAATGCCTGGTGAACAACTTTTCCGCGAACTCGTACACCGTTGGATGGCACAGTATTCTCCGCCGCTAGCCGGATATTCTCGGGGCGCAATGAAAACAGCACCGGTCCATCCGGAAGTGACGTTTGCCATGTCAGCGGTCCGCAGCGCGATATTCCTTCGCGGACCTCGCCCTTCAGCAAATTGGTATGCCCGATGAATTGCGCCGCATAAGCCGTCGAGGGTTTGCCATAAATTTCTCGTGGACTCGCGACTTGCTCTAGTTCGCCGGATCGCAACAGAGCAATCCGGTCCGACATCACCATCGCTTCTTCCTGATCGTGCGTAACGAAGATGAACGAAATACCAACCTCGCGCTGCAGAGATTTCAATTCCACCTGCATCTGCCGCCGCAGATTTGCGTCCAGTGCCGAAAGCGGCTCGTCCAGCAGCAGCAGTCTCGGACGGTTCACCAGCGCCCGTGCCAGCGCTACCCGCTGTTGCTGTCCTCCACTGATCTTTGACGGCTTCGACTTAGCATGCGCCGACATTTTCACCTTCTCCAAAGCCTCCGCCACTCGGGACGAAATCTCCGCCTCGGGCCTTTTCGCCACGCGTAGTCCGTACGCTACATTCTGCTCCACGGTGAGGTGTGGGAACAGTGCATAGTGCTGAAACACAGTGTTCACGCGACGCCGGTAAGGCGGCTGTCGATCCAGCCGTTCATCCCCCATCCAAACTTCGCCCGCGCTCGCGCTCTCAAAGCCCGCAATAATTCGCAGCAGCGTCGTTTTTCCCGAGCCACTTTCTCCCAGAATCGTGAGGAACTCTCCTTCCGCTACATCCAGAGAAATGTCCCGCAATACCGCGTTCTTGCCGAAGTTCTTGGCCACGTTGCGAATGCGAAGCAAAGGACGGGCGGGGATTCCCGCAACAGCATCCTGCACGGCCGTCATTTCAGATGTGCTCATCAGCGTATCGGATCTCTCGCCGGAACCAAGGGTAAACTCTGAAGCACAGGCCGGAGACTCGCAACTTGGTGCTGGATACTAGGTACTGGTTCTTACTGCGCCGCTTTCACTTCATTCCAAATCTCGTTGTACTTGGCGCGCTGCGGCACATTCTGCCAGAAATAGAGCCGCTTCTGGTAGTTGTCCACATCGTCGAGGTGCAGGCTCTTGACCTCGGCCGGCGTCATGGACTGCCCCGCCTGCGGATTCGCCGGAGTATACCCGGTCACATCGGTCACCTTTTTCTGCGTCTGCGCCTCGATCATGTATTCGAGAAATTCGTAAGCCAGATCCTTGTTCTCGCTGCCTGCGGTGATCATCAAGTGGTCGATCCATCCGGTTGTGTTCTCTTTTGGAATCGTCTCACCCACCGGGAAATTGACCTTGCGCAGTTGATTGGTCATCAGCGGCCATCCCATCGCCGCCACTACTTCGTGATTCTGAAAAAGATTGGTCAACTCTCCGCCGGTTGACCACATTTTGCGAATATTCGGTTTCAACTCCAGCAATTTTTTCTTCACCGCATCGAGCTGTTCGTCGGTTAAGTTGTAAAGCTGCGAGGGCCCGAGCTTGTCATAGCCCAGAACCTGTGCGGCCATGTAGATCGTCGAAAGATCGTCCCACACCGAAATTTTTCCCCGGTATTTCGCATCCCAAAGCACATTCCAACTGTCCGGAGGCTGTGCGAAAACCGAGGTATCGTAGAGCAGCGGGTCGGGTCCCCACATAAACGGAACTCCAAACACCTTCCCCTTCACGTGCACCAGGGGCAGGGAAGTAAGTTGGGGAGAGAGTTGTGCATAACTCGGAATCTTCGACAAATCCAGCGGCGAAGCCAGATTCGCCGCAGCAATCGATGTGGCCACGTCACTGGAAGGGGAAATCACATCATAATTTCCCGCGCTGCCGCCGCGCAGCTTCGCCACCAGTTCGTCACTCGATCCCATGTAGGACGCCGAAACTTTGCAGTGGTGCTGTTCTTCGAAAGCCTTTGTGAATGCCGGATCGGCATAGCCCTCCCAAACCAGCAAGTTGAGCGTCGGAGTTTTCTTCGTGCACGAACCAGTCAACAACGTCACAATCAGCAACAACAGCAGGGTCACCGAATGTCGCATCTTCATCAGTTGCTCCTTCGCTGTTCCGCAGCGTTCGCGTCAGCACCGGCACTCATATTCAGCAACAGAAAATTAAAATGTCGGCGGCGTATTCACCCACAGCACCCATGTCTCCGCGCGCCCTGGATTTCTCCAGTGATGCGGCGTCGCGCTCTCAAAATAAAAACTGTCTCCAGCTTTCAGCCGGTATTCTTCGTTCTCCAGCATGATCGTCAACTGCCCGCGTAACAGGTAGAGAAACTCTTCGCCTTCGTGCGTGTAAGATTCGCCGCTGCCTGCCTCGGGCGCCACGCGAAACAAGTGCGGCTCCATCACCGTATTTCCCCACGCAAGCAACTCCATACGAACGCCGGACCCGGCCTCCAGCACTTTTCTTTGTTCCGGACGCACCTGCCGGCTGCTGTTGCCCGTCCCATCAAAAAAGTCGAGGATGTTCGTCTTATAAAATCGCGCCAGCTTGCGCAACGTGCCCACCGAGCCGCTCATCTGCGAACGCTCGAGCGCACTCAGAAATCCCACCGAGATTCCAACCGATCGCGCCACCCGCGCGAGTGAGAGCCGGCGCTTCGCCCGCAATTGCCGCAGGTGCGAGCCAATCGCTCCTGCCGCTCCGTCAACTGCTGGACGCACCCTCCCTTCACGCCGCAACAACTCAACAATCGCCGCGGCGTTCAATCCTCGCACCTTGCGCAGGAACCGCGCGCGTTTCAGCAGCTTCACATCGTCGGCCGTATACAGCCTGTACTTGCTCTCGGTGCGCCGGGGACGCGTCAGCCCCAAACTCTCCCATGATCGTATGACCGACTGCGACACGCCCACACGCCGCGCCACATCGCCGATCTTTAAGTAAGTTGCCGAATTGCTTGCGGGCATCGCGTACCACGAGTCGATAAGAATTTTCTATGCAAGGCAACGCTTTTTTTATCCTTGACAGCGCGCCACCTGCTTCTCTAACCTTGCGGGATTATAGCAAGGTTGTGGCGGGACACAGCTGTCGTTTTCGAGAAAGTTCTTAGAAAAGCTTTCAAGAAAGTTTTCCAAGAAAAACAGCATCTTCCGAAGATGCCCGGAGGCTCCATGCCGTCAACGCGACCCCGCTGGACCATGTGTCTGGGAACCGTATGCCTTGCCCTCGCGATTTCCCTCGTAATCCCCGCATTGCTAAACTCGCAAGGAGCCAGTGGCCGCATTCTCGGACGCATTGCCGACCCAACCGGCGCCGTTCTCGCGCGTGCGAAGATCACGCTCGTCAACGATGCCACCGGCATCAGCCGCGATGCTTTCACCAACGATAGTGGCGACTACAGCTTCATTGAGGTCGTTCCGGGCACCTACACCGTTCAGTTTGAGCTGACCGGCTTCAAGAAAAATGTTCAGAAGGGAATTACCGTCGACGTCAATCAGGTGGTCACTCTTAATTCCACTCTGCAAATTGGCGAATCCCAGGAAACCGTCGAAGTTACATCGGAAGCTCCGCAGGTGGATACAACCAGCACTCAGCTTGGTGCCGTGATTAACGATCGCTCGGTCAACGAACTGCCGCTGAACACCCGCGATACGTATCAATTCCTCCAGCTTCAGCCCGGCGTGCAGGCCCAGTTGGGATCGAGCGGCAGTTTGTTTGCCGGCACTGAGGACGCCGGTTCGGTTTCGGTTAACGGCGGACGAACCCGCGCCAATAACTTCAGCGTAAACGGCGGCGACGCCAACGACCAATTCATAAATACTCCCACGATTCAACCGACTCCCGATGCGGTCGAGGAGTTTCGCGTGATCACCAACACGTTCGATGCTGAGTATGGCCGCAACTCGGGTTCCGTGGTCAACGTGATAACCAAGTCCGGCGGCAATACCTTCCACGGGAATGTGTACGAATACTTCCGCAACACAATTCTGGATGCGCGAGGCTACCCCGACACAAGCAAGCCGCAGCTCAATCAGAACCAGTTCGGAGGCACGTTCGGCGGCCCCATTAAAAAGGATCGCACTTTCTTTTTCCTCTCCTATGAAGGGCGCCGCATCCGCGATGGCGTGCCCGGACAGTTGTTGAATGTGCCAACGGCCGCGGAATTCGGTGGAAACTTCGCCGACGTCGGTGGCTTTGCCGGTGGCGGGTCGATTAGCAATTCATTCGTTGCTAATGTTTTGAATGGCCGCACGGGCTGCACCAATGCCATTCTCGCAGTTCCCGGCGCGGTAGCTCCGGCACCCGGGGCAGACTGGTCATCAATCTTTCCCACCGGTGCCATTCCCACCCAGTGCCAGGATCCTGTCGCCGCGAACCTGCTTCAAAGGTTTGTCCCTGCCGCCAACGAGGGTGCTAATCAATTTCAAATCACGCCGGTTGGCACCGACAACGCCGACCAGTTCACCGCTCGTTTCGATCACCGGATCAACGACCACCAGAGTTTTACCGCGTACTATTACTTCAACGACGGTCGTCAGCTCAACCCCTACAATACGTTTGAGGCGGCCGGCGCAAATGTTCCAGGCTTCGGGAACTACAACAACCTTCGCTTCCAGCAGTGGAACTTCACTCACACCTGGACCGTCAACAATGCCATCGTGAACGAGGCGCACTTCACTTACATGCGTGAGGGCGAACTCGGATTCTTGAAGAGTCAGACATCCAACGCGGTCAGCGCCTCCTGCACCGGAGCGGCCGCAGCGAACTGCTTTACCGGCCTTTCCGATTCCTCTGCGATCACCACTGAATTTGGTAGCGCCCCGAATCTGGGCATAAACACGGGCCTGCCTTCGAACTTTACCGGTGTACCGTTCGTGAACATTTCGGGCGGCGCTTCGTTCGGCAACAACTTTGAGGGATTTCTGCCTCAGGTTGGAAACAGTTTCCAATGGACCGATGAACTCAGCTGGGTGAAGGGCAACCACACCATCAAGTTCGGCGCAGACGTTCGCCGCGCTCGTTTCGATCAGTTTTATTATTTCGATGTCAACGGCGAATACACGTTTGATAACAGCGGCCCCAATGGAATTTTTCCTGGCGATGGCGATCAGTACGCCGAATTTCTGCTGGGCTTGGCGGATGGCTACACTCAAGGTTCAGGCCAGCGTGAGGATGTTCGTAGCACCGCAGTCTATCCATTTATTCAGGATAGTTGGAAGCTCAAGCCGAACCTGACTCTGAACTACGGCCTTCGGTGGGAATTCACTCCTCCCCCGACGGATATTAGCGGCCACGTAGAGACCTTCCGGCCCGGACAAAATTCCACGGTGTACCCGTGTGGAATTACCAATAGCACGGCCTACTGGCAGGGCCTCGGTGTTTCGAATCCCACCTGTGCCAATACCGGCTCCGAGCCAACCGGATTGCTTGTTCCCGGCGATCCTGGAGTCCCTGCCGGAATGACTTCAACCTATTACAAGGCTTTTGCGCCGCGCATTGGCATCGCCTATAGCCCCAACTTCTCTAGCGGTCCTCTGGCCACGCTCTTCGGCGGCGCTGGAAAAACCAGCATCCATGCCGGTTGGGGTCTTTTTTATAATCCAATCGAAGAACTGGTTCTGGCTCAGTTCGGCGCCGAGCCTCCATTTGGCGGCAGCTCATCATTGTCTGATGTTTTCTTCAATACTCCGTACGTGAATCAAGCCGAATTTCAAACTCCGAATCCGTTTGGCGGAATTATCACTCCCACCAAAGGCGCGCCGACCGATCTTTCGCTGTTTCGGCCAATTCTTCTCTACGGCGAATTTCAACCGCATCTGCGCTCGCAATATACCTCGCAATACAATCTGACGATCCAGCGCGATTTAAGCAACAACATGATGTTCCAGATCGGCTACGTCGGTTCGCAGGGTCATCGCCTTCTGGCTGCTCACGATATCAATCCATCGAACCCGCAAACCTGCCTAGATATGTCCAACATCTCGCAGTACTATTCGCCGACTGGTCCCAGCCCTAATCCGGCTCTGGCTTCGGCCTATGGCTGCGAACCGACTGCGGAAGATGCCGAATGGATTCTGCCCGCCAACAGCATTCCCAGCGGCTTCATGCTCCACATGCCTTACGGATCAGTTGCGAAATACGGACCGGGAAATCCAGCGCTCAATTTAGTTGGACTCCGTCCCTATTCGTCGCCAAACTGTAATCCGACCGGAGCGCCAAATGCTCCCGGTACCGGTTGTCCCGTCGATGGCGTTCCCGTCTTCACCGACATCTTCGCGGAAGACACCATCGCCAACTCCTCTTACAATGCGCTGGAAATGATGTTGCAGAAACGTTTCACTCACGGTTTGCAGTTCCAGGCCGCCTACACCTTTAGCAAGTCGATCGACACTGGTTCCACGTTTGAAGAGACCCTTAACCCGTTTAATTTCGGCGCCAGCCGCGCGCTCTCGATCTTCAATTCGAGGCAGCGTTTTGTAGTTAGCTACGATTGGGAAATTCCCATCCGCAGATACTCAGGCTTGAAGGGCAAAGTATTGGATGATTGGGAGGTCTCAGGCATTACGCAGTTTCAGAGCGGCTTTCCCATCCGTCTGAATACCGAAGATGATAACGAGCTAATCAATAGTCTGTTCTTCCTCGGGACTGAAGCGCCAAGTTTGGTGGCTCCGTTCCAGACATTGAATCCCAGGAAGACGTACACCTCGCTTGGCCTCAATACGCCCGGTTACTATTTCAACCCGAATGATTTTGCGGATCCTCCGCTCGGCCAGTTCAACAATGGCACGCAGCGCACCATCTGCTGCGGTCCGGGCCTTGACGACTGGGATTTTTCTGTCCACAAGAAAATTGCCTTCAGCGAGACCAAGTATTTTCAGTTCCGTGCGGAAATTTTCAATCTCTTCAACCATGCTAATTTCTCCAACCCCGACGGCGGTTTTTCCGACGGTCCGACCTCGTTCGGCAAGATCACTACCGCCGGCGATCCGCGGCTTTTGCAATTTGCTTTGAAGTACTTCTTCTAGCTTGAAGGATTAGACTAAAGATACGACCCCGGGCGGTACTGCCGCCCGGCATTCTAATAGCACACGGCAAGAACGCCGCTAGCTTGAGCCATCCTGGAGCAGTCCGATGTACCCCGATCTGCAGAAAGAACTCGCGGCATATGAGCGCCGCACGCCAAAATCCGCCGAAGCGCACAAGAAAAACCTCAAACGAATTCCCCTTGGTGTGGCCAGCAATTATCGCCATTACGAGCCCTGGCCCATCTTTGTGAAAGAGGCCAGCGGCAGCAAGTTCCGCGATCTCGATGGCAACGAATACATCGACCACAACCTGACCTTCGGCGCGCTTATGGCCGGACATTGCCATCCCGCGGTCATGAAGGCTGTTGAAAAACGTCTTTCGACCGGCACCATGTATGGC
>JBAPOI010000458.1:0-6190 GCA_049279555.1 Candidatus Sulfotelmatobacter sp. | reverse complement strand
GCGCTACAGTCGTGACCTGGATCATGATGCGCGAGCCTGCGTCGCGGGCCCGGCGCGCCAGGTCGCCTGGATCGGCAAGCGCGAAAGACATGACGGCGGGTCGCGTCGCGAGCGCGTGGTCAAATGCTTCGGCGACGAGATTCTGCGGGATGTGGTTGATCGCGAAGGGCCGACCGGATGTCTGCTTGTGGCTGTTCGCATCAATTGGCGTAATGCAGCAATTCTGTCGCTTTCGGAGGACAAGCGGACATGGCGCGGACACTGCAAATCGGTCGTTCCTGACCCATTCGGACATTCAGTGAGCCAACTTGTCGCGCTGCACAGTTTTGGCTCAAATGCGTGATACTCTACGTTCAAGAAAATGACCCGATACGGAGTGTAGCTTATGCGACGCCGCAAAGTACTTCAGTTGCTCGCAAGTGCGGCCGTTGCCACTCCCTTTTCGGCCGCCGCCGATACACCAGCGAAGATGACTCGCCTCGGAACGCTTTCGCCAACGTTGCCTCTCGACGAGAAGTCGCCAGGTGG
This sequence comes from Candidatus Sulfotelmatobacter sp., assembly GCA_049279555.1. Lineage (GTDB taxonomy): Bacteria > Acidobacteriota > Terriglobia > Terriglobales > Acidobacteriaceae > Sulfotelmatobacter. The sequence continues at coordinate 5,662 of JBAPOI010000458.1, read as the reverse complement.
CATGATACTGTTGAAGACGTTGCATCAGCGTGGCTATACGCTCGGTAAGAACCTGACTTTCGAAGCTCGCGCGACCAACGGTCAGGTTGCCAAGCTCGGCGAAGCCGCCCGGGACATGAAAGCGGAACAAGTCGACGCGGTCGTCGTCATTGGGTTTCCCACTGTGCTTGCCTGCAAGGTCGCGAATGTGCCGACGGTTGTCGCGTTTGGCTGCGGCGATCCAGTCGCGACACATCTAATCGACTCGCTGGCGCGTCCTGGAGGGGTGGTTACCGGCATTTCCGATGACGCCACCACGCTTTCGACCAAGCGTCTCACGGTGATCAAGCAGGCTGTTCCGAACGTGCGCCGCGTCGCGATGCTGTGGAACCGGGATGATCTTGGCATGACCATGCGTTACGAATCGTCGTCGGCTGCTGCCCAGTCGCTCGGAGTGGCGGTACAACCACTCGGCGTGCGCGAGCCAAATGACTTCAACGGGGTCTTCGAAGCCATGGACAGCGAAAGGCCGGACGCCATTCTGATGGTCGCCGACTCGCTGACGGGGCTCAACAGAAAGCGGGTATTCGATTACGCAAATGCACACAGTATTCCAGCAATGTACGAATACGATTTCTTTGTCCGTGACGGCGGCTTGATGTCCTATGGCGCGGACATCAAGGAATCATTCGAAAGCGCCGCCGACCTCACTGCGCGCATTTTCGGCGGCGCAAAACCGGGCGATTTGCCCTTTGAGGAACCAACCCATTACCCGCTCGTGGTCAATCTGAAGGTTGCCAAATCCACCGGCATCAGCCTGCCGAACGATTTCCTAGCGCTCGCCGACGAGGTGATTGAATAGACGCACCGTATGCTGCGTCTGCTCAAGGCTGCTCTTGGCCCTGAACGGTCGCCGTGGCTGGCCGCATTCGACTCCGGTGTTGGAGATATAGCGGCCACGGCAGCCGGTGACCGGCGCGGCTGAGTCTGACCCATCACGTCGCTTTGCCCCCGACAATTGACGCATCGAGAAAGATATCCTCTCGGCTAGGCTGGACTGTGACAACAACTTCCACCAAGCTGTTGTTGAAATCGCGCCTAATTCCGGCGGCTGCGACGTGCCGCTACATATTGCCTATGTTCACACCGAAGGCCGCAGTTAGGGGGCCATCATGCCTACGATCACACCCGAACCGATCCTCAAGATTGCCACCGGCTTTATGGCGGCAAAACAACTTTTTGCTGCGAGCGAGATTGGCTTGTTTGAGGCGCTTGCCGGTGGGCCGGCAGGCTTAGAAGAGCTGGCGGGCAAGACCTCGGTTCCGGCGCGTACGTTAGGAATTGTAGCGGCTGCGATGGTTAGCCTCGGATTGATCAACCAGGAGGGCGGCCGCTATCGTAATAGCGAGACGGCGGCGACATTCCTCGCCGGCAAGCCCGGTCACGATCTGCGGCCCGTCCTGCGTTTCTTTAATGGCATCGGCTATCCGCTTTGGGATAGGTTCGCCGACGCTGTACGCAGCGGTGAGGGTCAGGCGCAGTTCGGTAAATTCGATCGAGAGCAGCAGCAGATATTTTCAGCTGGTGTTGAAGCGCTCACGGCTCCAGTGGCGGCATCGTTGGCGGCCGCCTACGATTTCAGTGGCCATAAACGGCTACTCGACGTCGGCGGGGGCACCGGCTCGTTCTTGCTAGCGGTGCTGCGACGCTATCCGGCTCTGCGCGGCACGTTGTTTGAGCTACCGGGAGCTTGCGCCGTCGCACGGCAGCGCTTGTCGGCGGAGCCGGAGGGGGCACGCATCGAAATCGTCGAGGGCGATATATTCAAGACGCAGCTTCCGGCCGACCACGATGTTCTGCTTGTGGCGAACACGGTCCACGTGCTCTCGGCGCCCCACAATCTGGAGCTCATGAGAAATATGCGTGCGACGGTGCAGAGAGGGGCACGTCTGTTATTGGTGGACTTCTGGATGAACCCAACGCACACCGAACCCCCCGGCGCTGCCCTTATGTCGGGGGAATTTCTGGTCATGGCCGGCGAGGGCCAAGCTTACAGCGAGCAGGAAGCTGACCATTGGCTGGGGCAGACCGGGTGGCGCAAACGCAAGCGCACGCAGCTCGCGGGCATGTCCAGTGTTATCGTCGCCGAAGCCGCCTAGCCAGCTTGCATTGTAGTCTCCGCACAAGCTAGATCTGAAAGAGGCCAATGTATTGATCCGAGTTTTGCCGACGCGGCTGACTACTCAATAATTTTCAGTCAGGGACTAGGCCCCGCTACGCCCTTGCCAACCACTTTCCCTCTCTTTGCTTCCGGCCTCGATGGCTTAGGTCTGCTCGGCTGGCGCACGAAGCGGAAGAACACCGCTGCGCTCGCGCCGCCGGCCTAAGCAGCACCCGTGATTGGGCTTCGGTTAGGCCGCCGCGTGACGAGGCCATTCCATTTTGGGAGCGGGCAAGCTGCGCTCACTCGCATCGGCGACGTACTCGAATAGCGGTAGTTTTTGTTGCAGTGCGTGAGGCAGTTCTTGGCCCTTAACCGCCGCTACTTGGACGACTAGGCGCGGCAGGTATTGGGTGAAGACCAGTCACGGCAGCCAATGATCGGCGCGGCGGTTCATGACCCAAAGCGGCGCTTCGCCACCGTAAATTGCCGCATTGCGAAAGGGGCACTCAATCACCTCGTCGGCGGTCGCGAGCCGTGATGGCGGGAGCGAACTCGCATTTGGTCGCCACCTGCACTGGCAGGTCGGCCCAAGGCTTAGGATTTCGCTGAGGCCCAACCCAAAATCTCAGGCTGAGTTTCATAGCGTGTCACGCCTTCGGGGATGACCACCCACTCCTGTGCGCTGCGAGTCCAGAGATGAGTCGTCGGGACCAACCATGATGTGTCATCCAGCGTCCCCGGCTTGATGTTGCGGTTTGGATAAGTCGCACCGCCCGGAACGTGATAGAGCCGCGTCCCGCAGTCAGCGCAAAACCAGCATTCCATTGTCTTCGACGGGCTGATCTTGCGAGCAAACATTTTCGGGTTGCCCTTCGTGATGCAAAAATGCTCCTGCGGGATCACCGCACCCATGGCAAATGCGGAGCCGGATTGCTTCTGGCATTCAGCGCAATGGCAGGCGTATACCGCCACCGGTGGCCCGGTGATCTCATAGCGGATCGCGGCGCACTGACATCCTCCAGACTGAGGGAAATTCATCGTCCCCTATCCTTGATTTCAAATCGAAATATTAACACAAGCCGCTGGCGGCGAAAACGCTCTCTATTTTTCCGCGGCGCGATGCGACGTAGCGATCCAGTCGCTATTGGGGTAGAAGCGGACATGGCGTCGCGGCCGCAACTCGGTCGTTCATGACCCACAGCGGTCATCGCAGCGGCTGTCAATTTGCACTGCAACAAACGTCGGGACGCTTACTCGATGACCTCATCGGCGGCCACAAGCAGGTTTTGTGGCACTTCGATGCCGAGCGCCTTTGCGGTCTTGAGGTTGATGACGAGTTCGAATTTGGTCGACTGCACAACCGGGAGATCGGTCGGCTTCTCGCCCTTGAGGATTCGTCCGACGTAGTTGCCGACCTGACGATAGGCATTGGGAAGACTGGTCCCGTAGCTCACCAAGCCGCCGGCCTCGGCAAATTCCCGTTGCTCGTAAATTGCCGGTACAGCGTAGCGTGCCGTCAAGGCGACGATCTGAGCGTGCTGGTTGTTGAAAAAGGCGTCGGCGCCGATGAGCAACACGAGAGCTCGCCATTGCGCCAAGCTGGCAAAGGCTGCCTCGATCTCTTGTTCGGTGCTGGCGTGCAGGATTTTAATCTGCAGTCCCAGCATGCGAGCAGCTTCTTGAACCTCCTTCGTTTGAACGTCGAAATTCGGATAGGTCGGGTTCAGCAGCACGGCGACTGTTGTGGCAGCGGGAACCAGTTCGTGCAGCAGGCCCATCCGCTTCGCCTCCATGTCGGCGGAGAAAAAGTAGACGCCGGTGAGGTTGCCTCCAGGCCGGTTGAGGCTGTCGACGAAGCCCGATGCGATTGGATCGGTTCCCGTGCTGAAAACAATGGGAATTGTCTTCGTCAGCGCCTTTGCCGCCACCGCCCCCGGGCTATTGGCGGCAATGACAGCCACCTGACGGCGCACCAAGTCTGACGCCATTGCCGGCAAGCGATCGTACCGGCCCTCCGCCCAGCGGTATTCAATCGCAACGTTTTTGCCCTCCACATAGTCGGCTTCGCTCAAGCCTTGGCGGAACGCGGCGAGGAGGTAAGTTTGCGACTGCGAGGAGCCAGTGTTGAGAAAACCGATCACCGGTATCGCCGGCTGCTGTGCGCGCGCTGCGAGCGGCCATCCTGCTACTGCGCCGCCGACAAGCGTGATGAACTCGCGTCGTCTCATTCGATCACCTTGTCGGCAAGCGAGAGCAGCGTCGGCGGCACCGTGAGCCCGAGCGTTTTGGCAGTCTTGAGGTTGATGACGAGATCAAATTTGGTCGGCTGCTCGACCGGGATATCGCTGGGCTTCGTCCCGTGCAGAATCTTGTCGACCATGTCGGCGGTGCGCCGGAACAGGTCCGGGAAGCTTGGTCCATAGGACATCAGTCCCCCGGCTTGGACAAAAAAGCCGGAATTGAAAACCGTCGGCAGCCGCGCGCCCAGCGCGAGCGCGACAATGCGCGCACGGTTGGCGGCAATGAGAGCATCTTGAACGATGTAAAGGGCGTCTGCCCTGAGCGCTGCGAAGGCGGGTGCAATATCGTCCGCTTGCCGGATTCCAAGTGGCGTAGCTTCGAGGCCAAGCGTGCGGGCCGCGGTCTCAACCTCGCCCATCTCCAGCACCGCGTCGGGATAGCCGACATTTGCAATTATTGCCAAGCGGCGAAGACCGGGGACGATTTCATGCAAAAATTCAAGCCGCTTGCTCGCAGTGTCAGTCGCCTGGATCGATAGTCCAGTGACATTGCCCCCCGGCCGCGCCAGACTTGCGACCAGGCCGCCGCCGACCGGATCGTTGGCAATTGCAAAGACAATGGGGATGATTGATGTCGCCTGCTTCAATGCGGCGACGGCTACTCCATAGGTGACGATGACATCGACCTTAAGGCGCACAAATTCCGCTGCGATTTCGGCGACACGCTCCGAGCTTCCCTCCGACCAGCGATACTCGATGGCGATGGTGCGGTCCTCGACCCAGCCAAGGTCACGCAATCGCTGCACAAAAGCGGCCGTCCATGAGCTCCAGAACGAGGCGTTCAAGCCCAGGAAGCCGACGGTCGGTAGCTTGCCTGAAAGCTGCGCACGCGCGGCAATTGGCCAAGCGAGTGTTGCGCCGCTGACCCCGGCTATGAACTCTCGTCTCCCGCGGTCGAGTGCCATTTGACCCGTCCTAATAGGGTGTCTGCGGCGATGAATGCACGATATCACGCCTCACGTTGGAGGTCTGTGACGTACTTCACGGTAGTCTGTCGGCGAAAAGGCTCGCCGTTTTTCCGCGGTGCAAATTGTCACTCATGGCCCTTTTCGACGTATCGGCAAGTCGCCTGTTTGGTCGTTATTGGGGGCGTAGCTGCCGCGCCAGCCGGGACCGGCAGGGTGGCGAATGACCCGTAACGTCACTTCGCCGCCGTCAATTGACGCAGTGCGAAACGATCAATCGCTGTCTCATGCAAGCAACGTTCGCCTAACGGGAG
>JBAPOI010000457.1:0-2033 GCA_049279555.1 Candidatus Sulfotelmatobacter sp. | reverse complement strand
GCCGATACCGCCCCCGGTCGCGCCGCCGCGCAGGGTACCCCGCGAGACCGCCGCCGAAGCCATTCTTGCTCTGGACGCCCAGTTTCCGTGGTTGTTGGGGGTGAGCGCCGGACTATCCCCCTGGCCTACGGGCGTGCCCGCAGCCGGCTCCCCCCGGCGAAGACGTGCAAGGGACGAATCAGGTGGCACCTCTCAGCTCAGCCAGCAGAAGCCAAGGCGGCAACCACGTTCCCGCGTGACGTCGTGACTCCAGAGGAGCGATGCCACGTTTCAAGATCGACTTAGAGTTCGGAGCCGGATCGCGACCCGTGTTTTCGGGTCGCGCATGAGTGTATTCAGAGTCGTGACGGCGCGGCTGCACCCTGCGACGCAGCCGGAATCTCGCGTTGAATTACGCAGACCTGCTAAGTCAACAGTTGCCCAAACGACACCGCTAACGTCTCACGATGCTGTGACGGGCACCGAGAGAGCATCGCACCAATGACCCCGCAACCCAGAATCATGCCCGGCTTCCCGCTTCGGGCGGAGCCTGGTGATCGTCTCGACCGCCTGACGTTTGTCCTCCCAGGGGTTGCTGCAAGACCCCATTCCCAGCGTGCCAGAAACCAGCGTTTACGACCGATAGCCGCGTGTTTTAAGTATCCTCTAAATAAAGTGGTGTTTCGCGTCTTCTCAAGATCAGAGGGCGACTCGCAAGCAATGGTGAATACGGAGGTTATGGCATCACACCGCTTGATGGATTGGGGCAAATCGACGATAGTTATCGGACATAGCATGCTTTCGGTCATGCGCGCGTTCTCGCAAATCCTACGGCTCTGTTGGGAAAGAAAGAACCAGCCCAAGTAATTGAAAAGACACTTGTTCCCGCTTCTAGCATCATCGCGGCTCCAGGGCGCGACAACCCACTCCAGGCCTCTTTCCATTGGTGCGATTGGTAAAAGAATTCGCCTGAACCATCGGGAACGTAGCCTCGTGCGAATCGAGTCACGCGTCTCTGCCATTTATTTTGATTCTCAAAACAAAGCACTTAACCGTTTTTTGAGTTAGATTCCTCCCGATAAGTTAGGTCGTCGCTGGTAGAATTCAAAAAGGAGAGAGCGAGCGGAAGGAGCCCGTCAGATGGCCACAATTGGCTTTGTTTGTCGGAAATTGTAGATCTCTTAACGGCTCCAGAGAGACGCTTTTGGTGCTCATGAAAGCGGGGCTGTTTCCGGCACTGGTTTGACACTGTTTTGGTACCGGTGTTGCTTGAGAAGCCCGTTCTTGCCAATGATGTCTTCCGGCTTTCTTGTAGCCGGTCAAAAGCGTGTCAATCAGTTTCGTGTCGATCGGGTCGATGGCCATCGGTTCTACCCCAGCAGGATGCGGATGCGGCCCGCGTTCACCGAATCGAACAGCGCCTTTTTCTGGAGGTCGGTGTCGGCGTCGTGGATATAGGCGATTTCCTTGGCTGGAATTCCCTTGGCGATGAGCTTATCCCTGATCTCGTCGTAAACGTTGAATTTGTCGGCGTTGGGCGTGGAGAGGTCGCAGAAGACAAGCTGAGTCGAGCGTTTGTCGCGTCCGTGGTCCCACCTTTGATAGATGGTGTCGATGGCGCGCTTGACCTTCGTATCCTCATGGATCTCGGCGAAGGGGTCAACGAGGCGCATGTCGAGTGCCGCCTTCCTGCCGTCGCCGGTGATTTTCAGCATGTTGTCCACTCGGGGGTCGATTTTCATCGTTTTCAGTTTCTGGGCGCGGTCAACCAGGGTGCCGACATATTCCTTCAGCTCGGGTGTTGCAGGTGCTGCGGTGATCTGCGGCTTGCCGCCTTCGATTTCAGGACGCGGAAGGTGCAGCATGTCGGCGGTCTGCACGTCGGCGAATGTGCGGAACATCGAAAGCAGCTCGGGGAGGTTTACGAATTTCGCGAAGCGGGTGTGCATGCGGTAGCCGGAGCCGTCCGGGGCGAGTTCCAGAGCCGTGACCGCCTCACCGAAGTTGGCGGCCCATGCGTCGAAGTGCTCCACCCCCGCCGCAGCCAATAACTC
>JBAPOI010000456.1:0-16647 GCA_049279555.1 Candidatus Sulfotelmatobacter sp. | reverse complement strand
GCACCAGCCTGGCTTCTCCTGCGCTGGCGGGAATCATCAACAACATCGGCACCTTCCACGCCAACACCAATGCAGAATTGACCGCGATCTACAACAACCGAAGCAACACCGTCGACTTCACCGACATCACTTACGGGAACTGCGGTACGCATACTGCGGGCACCGGTTACGACTTGTGCACGGGTGTGGGAGTCGACAAAGGATTATTCGGAAAATAGGCTGAGTCGCTTGCGCTGAAACTTCATCGACCGTCAGCTCCCGTATTTATTGAAGACTGACTCGCGCGAGACAATTCCTTCCAAACGGCGGGAGTCGGCGCGATTGACCACGGGGATGAGCGGGTAATTGTTCACGTAGCGGAGAGCAGCGTCGAGCGGAAGGTCAGGATAGAGACTCGGCAGAAACTGCTTCGGCAGAATCGAACCAAGCATAAGTTCACCCTTGCCTTCCTTGAAAATCCGTTGCAGTTGCTCTCTGCTGATCACGTTCCAGCCATTGGGATGCATGCGCACAAGGAACGCGGCATCGGTCGAGTCCTCCACGCGATGGTAGTTGGCATCGACATAATCCTGCGCGCTAAGAATGGTAGAAGGCACAGCAAGCATCGCATCCTCTACGCGAAGAATCGCTTCTTCACGATTTTCTTCAAGCGAGGGCAGGATCAGCCCGTCCTGGCGCGTCAGGAGATCGAAGATCGGAATATGCTGCAGGCTGCGCGAGATCAGGTAAGAGAATGTATTGGCGACGATGACGGGAACGATGATTTCGTAGTTTCCGCTGACTTCGAGAACCATGAAGACAGAAGTCATTGGCACACGCAGAAATCCTGCGAAAAGAACTCCCATACCAACCAGGACATAGGTTCCAGTCGATCCGGTGAGGTGTGGGAAAAAATGGTGCATGCGGTCGCCAACCGCGCCTCCCAGCATTGCGCCGACGAAAAGCGTGGGCGCGAACATGCCGCCGGGAGTTCCGCTGACGAAAGAGAACGTGGTGGCCAAAATCTTGAGAACGGCCAGGATGGCAAGAATTTTCCAGGCATACTGGCCGTGCATGGCCTGGTCCATGGAATCGTAACCGGCGCCCATGATTTGCGGAGCACCGAGGAAAGCGATCAATCCAACGAATAGTCCGGCAAGCGCAGGTTGAAAGTATTGCGTCCAGCGTGGCAAAGCCTTCAGGCGCGGACGAAGATAGCCGATCGATTTGGCGAATGCAACGGAGGCCAGCCCTCCCACGATTCCGAGAACGGCGTACGCAACAAGTTCGGTGGGGCGCTTGAACGTCGTAACCGGAATTCGGAACAGCGGTTCGCTTCCCAGAAACCAACGCACAATCACGACGCTGGAAACGGCGGAGAGAACGACCGAACCAAGAATACCCGCGCTCCAGCGTCCAATGACTTCTTCGATAACGAAGAGCACAGCGGAAATAGGAGCGTTAAAAGCCGCGGCGAGGCCAGCGGCCGCTCCAACCGGAGCCATCAGGCGAACTTTCTCGCGGGAGATTTGCAGTTGCCGCCCAAGCGCGGAGGCAATACTCGCTCCAATTTGAAGAGAGGGATCTTCCGGACCAAGCGATTGACCGGAGCCGATCGCGAGCGCGGCGCAGATGAACTTGCCGACTGCAGTACGGAAAGGGATGACACCGTTGAAGATATAAAGCGCGGCCTTGGTCTGGTTCACGCCACTGCCCCGAATCCCGGGGAAAACCTGCATCACCAGCACAGCAACAACGAGGCCCGCAAGAGCGGGGACTGCGAACAAACGCCATCCATGTGTCTGCGGAAGCGGACCGAGCAGCGCGAGATGCATCCAGTCGATCGCCAGTCGAAAGCAAACCACCGCAAGGCCGGAGAAGATTCCAATGAAAACCGAGAGAATAAGGAAGAATACTTCCTCATTGAAGACGCCTTCGAGGGTCGAGAACAGGCGGCTCGGAATTTGCATCCGCGGGGCGACGGGCTGCGACGAAGGCGCCGGAGAGCCGGTGGAGGCCAAAGAACTCATCGGGCAGCGGCCTCACGTTTTTGCGAGATGAGCAACAGTGCGAGGTCGATGCCCTGGGGCGGTCCACAAATGGCTGCTGTCTGCTGTTCGATTTGGAAGACAACGTCCATAATCTCGTCAGGAAGAGCAGTTTCTGCGGGAGAACGAAGACGCTCGAGATCTGGCTTTGTGGCAATCCAGCGAGATTGAAGACCGGCGAGGGGCGACGCGGAAGACACGGCGGCGGGAGTGGGCGTGAGGTTGATACCCTTCTGCCGTGCACATTCCGTCAGGCGTTGCTCCGCCTGAGCGAAGGCGGCGGCAATACGGCGGTTCCGTTCTGCGTCCGAAATATGACTGTGGAACGGACTGGCGCGCAGAATCTCCTCCGACGATGCGAGAAGTTGCTGGGAGTTAGCATCTTGAGGATCGGCGTTGACCGACGCTCGCAAATAACGCTCGGCCGTGACGTAGTTGCCAGAGCGGTAATTGGCGTCACCGGCTCCGGCTAAGGCTGTGGCATTCACGGGATCGAGGCGAAGCACCTCCTCGTACTGGCCGAGTGCCCCGGAGTTGTCGTGAGCTTGCGCGAAAAGTTGCGCGGCCTGGAGATGCTCATTCGCATCAGGCGGCAAAGAAGTCGCCAGAGCCATAAGTTCTGACTCGGCTCTCTCGGGAGCGCCCTTCTTCAGCAGGAATTCGATGAGTTCGATGCGCGCTCTGCGTCGGTTGCCATCAGGATCGGAGTTCCATACTCCATACATCGCATTATGGTAGTAGCGAATTGCCTCTTCGATAGAACCTCGATGCGCAGCGACGCGGGCAAGAGCGAGATTCACGGCGGCATCCTGGGGCGTACGCTGCCACAAAGTCACGAGATAGGATTCCGCTTCGTCGAGCCGGCGGGGATCGTTGCTGTCCCGCAGCGCACGCGCCAGGCTCAGCTGGTACTGCGAGTTCGCGGGATCGCACGTGAGGGCCGCGCGGAAAGCCGAGATGGCATCTTCATAGCGGCCGGCGCTAGCCTCGGAAAGACCCTGGTCATAAAGTTTGCGGCCGCGGGCCTGCTGGTTAGCGGTAAAACGGGTCACCAGATGGCTAACGCCCGCAAATCCAGTGGCAGCGGCGAGGGTGAGCACAAGCAGAATTACGGGCGCGGACCGCGGAACAAGTTTAGGAAGCCTCCACAACATATCTCGTATCACGATATCATTATTGGAGGGGGAGCTGAGGCGATCTCCCGGCACGGGCGGAACTATTTCCCTACAAAGAACTCACCGAGAATTTCATTGCATTCCCGCCAGCAGGCCTTTTCACTGTGCGGACTATGCCGCCCACACTCGATAAACCGCATGTCTGCGCCCGCCATCGCTTTGCGCGCTCGTTCTATCTCTCCTGGTTCAGTTCGGGGATCCCCCCGGCCATGGATAAACGTCACCGGCACTTTTAGCTTGCTTAGTCGCCCCTTGTACAAATCATCGCTTGATCGCGTGCTCTCCGCCCCCAGTTTCAACCACACACGGCAATTTCGCTGCACTACCTTCCTCCACTGCTTCTCGCCGTGGTCCGCCGCCAGCAGCCGCTGCGTTTTTTCCTTCAGTTCGTCTGGATGTACGGCGAATTGCTTGAAGAAACTGCGCGAGTTTGGTTTGCGCGGAGAAAAATGAAATGCCTCCAGAATCAGCCGCGCGCATCGTTGCGGCGCCGACAATCCGATCATTGCCGCAATCACCGCGCCATCGCTATGTCCCCAAAAAATCGCTCGCTCAATCCCCATTGCATTCAAGAGCAAAAGAGTCTCCTCAGCTGCTCGCTGATGGAAATCCGCTGGCATTTGGCCGGACAGTTTCTCCGAACGCCCGTAGCCGGATCGATCCGGGATCAGAAAGTGCACACGGTCTCCGAACGCTTTGACCTGGCGATTGATCGGATAGACCCGATAACCCCACCCACCATGCAAGAAAACTACCGGCAACCCGCTGCCCACATCCCTGCAGTGGATTTTTACAGGCCGAACTCCAGGCGCGTGCGGCGACTTTTGCAATTCCACAAAAGGCAAGTGATCTACTCCGTTCCGCGGACGAACTGGGAAAGAGCCATGGTTAACCCACAGTTTTTCTTATAGCACGGCCTACCGGTTTACTTGGGGTGCGCCTCGGCACTCGCGGGTGGCTGATCTCAGGAGAGAAACGCTGGAAGGCCCCCAGTTCAGGTAAGATATTCCGTCTGCTGGGACTGCTGAAGAATGAACCGCGAATATCACAAGGGATACAGCCAGGAACTCAACCGGGAGATGGAAGCGCTGGTCTTCGGGCATGCGGGAACACCGCTGCTCGTATTTCCCACTTCGATGGGGAAGTATTTCGAATACGAAGACCGCGGCATGATCGGAGTCCTATGGCAGAAGATCGAGCGCGGCGAATTGCAGGTGTTTTGCCCGGATGGCGTCGACACCGAGAGTTGGTACAACAAAAGTGTTCACCCCAGGGTGAGGGTGCTGCGGCACCTGCAGTACGAGCGTTACATTCTGCATGAGTTCCTGCCATTTATCCGCTGGAAAAATCAGACGCCGCAACTGGCTATGACGGGATGCAGCTTCGGCGCCTATCATGCCGTGAATTTTGCCTTGAAGCATCCCGACGTGGTGACGCACTGCGTGAGCATGAGCGGGGCATTCGATATCCATCAATTTCTCGACGGATACTACGACGACGATTGCTACTTCAACTGCCCGCCCGATTATTTGCCGAATCAGAATGACGATTGGTTTTTGAGCCGTTACCGCCAAATGAAGATAGTGCTGGGATCGGCGGATTGGGATATGTGCCTGGACCAGAACGTAAAGCTTTCGGCGATCCTGAACGGCAAGGCCGTACCCCACTGGCTGGATATTTACGGGGACAATTCGAAGCATGACTGGCCATTGTGGCTAAAGATGGCAGAGAAGTATTTTTAGGCCGTGGCTAGGGCTTCCGAGCGGGTAGGGATCCTTCGACTGCGTAAGAGCTTCACTTCGTGAAGCTCTTCCTTCGCTCAGGATGACAATTTAGGAATGGAGATTGCGTCGTGAAGAAAATCGGAATTTTATTTGGGATGGAGAATACGTTTCCGCCGGCATTGGTCGAGAAGATTATCGCGATGAAGGTGGACGATGTTACGGCAGAGTTCGTGAAGATTGGCGGCATCCGCATGGACGAACCCAGGAAATATGACGTCATCATCGACCGCATCTCGCAGGATATTCCGTTCTATCGCGCTTATCTGAAAAACGCCGCCTTGCACGGGACGATTGTGGTGAACAATCCGTTCTGGTGGTCGGCGGACGATAAGTTTTTCAATTATGCGCTGGCTCAAAAGCTCGGCGTGGCGATTCCGCCGACGGTGATTCTGCCGCACAACAAACATCCCGAGGGAACTACGGATCGCTCGATGCGGAACTTGATTTTTCCCTTGAACTGGCAGGAGCTATTTGATTATGTCGGCTTCCCTGCTTTTCTAAAGCCTTATTCCGGCGGCGGATGGAAGCATGTCTACCACGTGCATTCTCCCGAAGAGTTTTTCCAGCATTACAACCAGACGGGCGATTTGTGCATGACGCTGCAGCACGGCGTGGAGTTTGAGGAATATTACCGCTGCTATGTGGTCGGGCAAGAGAAAGTTCACATCATGAAGTACGATCCCAGGGCGCCGCATCACGAGCGCTATGTGAAGGGAAATCCTCCGCCATCCACCGAAGCTTTAAGGGCCAGAATAGAGAAAGATGCGCTCACCTTGTGCAGGGTTCTGGGCTACGACCTGAACACGGTGGAGTTTGCCGTTGAGGGTGGAGTGCCTTACGCGATCGATTTTCTGAATCCCGCGCCGGACGCGGAGATTACCTCAGTGGGGCAGGAGAATTTTGACTGGATCGTGAATGCCGTGGCAGAGATGGCCGTGAAGATGGCGCTGAGCGGCGATGATCCGGCGCAGGACTTGCGTTGGGGGAGTTTTCTCGCGGGATCGCCAGCAAAAGCAGCGCATAAGGGAGAACCGAAGTGGGTGGCGGAGCGAAAACGCGGAAAGGCTGCAAAGTAACAACGCTGCTCGCACCTAAGGTTCGACAACGTTTATGCCTCTTTGAAGAGGACAAAAAAGGGGCAGCCGCAGTTTGCGGCGATGCCCCAGCTCAACGACCAAAACAACAGGGTGGAACACTAAAACGGCGATGGGGCTCAACCGACTTTGGTAAGTACTGGTTGCCGAAGGAGCATAAACTCATGTATCGCGCCGTTGCGTGCCTCTATTACAGATAGTGATCAGGAAAAGTAAAGCGTTTCAAGTTGCGGAAAGACGGGCAAATGAATCGTTCCTGCATGAATCGGGCTCTAGTCTTGGCTGTCTCGTGTGTCGCCCTCGGCCTCTTCGCGACGGCGCAGTCTCCCGACGCTGCGGTCAGCGCCAAGGCCCGGGCAATTCACGACTCTGCAATCATCGTAGACACTCACGCTGACACGCCGCAGCGCTTTCTCGACGAAGGCTTCGACATCGGCTCGACCGATCCCAAGGACGTTGGACATTTAAGTCTCGACAAGGCGCGTCGCGGCAACCTTGGCGCGGAATTTTTTTCGATCTGGGTCGACCCGGAAACGAATCAAGGTCACTTCGCACAGCACACGTTCGATCTGATTGATTCGGTGTACGAACAGGCGGCGAGACACCCGGATCGCATGATGATGGCATTCTCCGTCGCTGATATCGAGCGCGCTCATCGCGAGCACAAACTGGCAGCACTGATGGGAATCGAAGGCGGGCACTCCATTGAAAACGACATGCACCTGCTGCGGGATTATTACCGCCTCGGCGTGCGTTACATGACGCTCTCCTGGTCGAATACAAACGAGTGGGCGGATTCTTCCGGCGACATCAGCGATGCGAAGGTGCAGCACCACAACGGGTTGACGGAGTTCGGCAAGCAGGTTGTGCTGGAGATGAACCGGCTCGGGATGATCGTCGACATCTCCCATGTGGCGGATAAAACTTTCTGGGACACGATTGCGACGACGAAGGCGCCGGTGATTGCGTCGCACTCTTCGGCTCGGGCACTGGTGAACCATCCGCGCAACATGACGGACGATATGCTGCTCGCGGTGGCAAAGAACGGCGGCGTGGTGCAGGTGAACTTTTTTTCAGCCTTTGTGGATGAAGACTATCGCAAGGCGATGGAAGCACAGGATAAGGATCAGGCAGCGGCGGTTCAACAATATCTGGTCGAAAGAAAAGCGGAAGGAAAGACGGTCACCTATACGGACAAAGACCGCATCGAGCGCCAGTGGGCGGAGAAGATTCCGCGTCCGCCGTTCAAGTCGCTGATCGATCACATCGATCACGTCGCCAAGGTTGCAGGAGTGGATCATGTGGGCCTGGGTTCTGACTTTGATGGCGTAAGCGGCGCCACTCCGCAGGGGATGGATTCTGCCGCGGACTTGCCCAAGATTACGCAAGCGCTGCTCGACCGCGGATACAGCGCAGAAGATATCAAGAAGATCCTTGGTGGGAATCTGCTGCGTGCGTTCCTGCAGGTTGAGCGCGTCAGCCGCGAAATGCAGGCTCATCCAAATTAAGCTCTGCCTGTCGTACAATATCGTGTCCACAACGAAACTATTATCTGGAACCAAGGAGCATTTATGCGTGGAATATTTTGGGTATTAACGACAGCAGCTGTTCTGCTTGCCTTCTCAACGGTAAATAGCACCGCGCAGGATTCATCGACTGCGCAGACCACTCCTGCCAAGCCTGCTGCGCACGCGGCTGCAGCGTCATCCGAGCCTACAGCAGTCTTCGACACCACCGCGGGCAAGCTGCACTGCACCCTGTTTGAGAAGGAAACGCCGATCACGGTGAAGAATTTCATCGACCTCACTACCGGTGCGAAGGAATGGACCAACCCCGTCAGCCACGCGACCAAGAAGAACACGCCGCTCTATGACGGAACGATTTTTCATCGCGTGATTCCTGGCTTCATGATTCAGGGCGGCGACCCGAGAGGCGACGGCACAGGTGATCCCGGCTACAAGTTCAAAGACGAATTTGTCTCAACCCTGACCTTTGATCGTCCGGGACGGCTTGCCATGGCGAACTCCGGACCAAATACGAATGGCTCGCAGTTTTTCATCACCGAAGTTCCAACGCCGCATCTGAACGGGCGGCATACTATTTTCGGGCAGTGTGACGATGCCAGCGTGACGCTGGTAAAACAGATCACTCACATGGCAACCGACCCAAGCAACGATCGTCCGTTTCGTCCGGTGAAGATCATTCATGTTTCGATTGTTCGCGGAGCGACGGCTGCAAAGCCTGCATCGACCGCTACTAAAAAGCCTGCCGCAGCGGCGCCGAAAGCGCCGGCAAATCCCAACTGACAAAGCATGGCGGGGAAAGTAACGATTGAGCGCTGATTTCGACAGAATCCTAACGACCAACGAACTAATTCTGAAAGGAACTCCATGACACGGCAACCCGGACTTTATGCAACGTTAGAAACCAGCGAAGGCAACATCGTCTGCCGCCTTTTTGAAAAAGACGCGCCGAAAACAGTAGCCAACTTTGTGGAACTTGCCGATGGCAAGCGTGAGTGGACGCATCCTTCTACGCGCAAGAAATCGAATGATCGGCTTTACGATGGCACGATTTTTCATCGCGTGATTCCTGACTTCATGATTCAGGGCGGCGATCCGCAAGGCACCGGCACAGGTGGACCAGGGTATCAGTTCGAAGACGAGACCAAAGGCTCGCCGCATAAGCTCGACCGAGCGGGAATCTTGGCGATGGCCAACGCCGGACCAAACACGAATGGTTCGCAGTTCTTCATTACGGTCGCGCCGACGACCTGGCTGACGGGCAAGCACACCATCTTTGGAGAAGTAGTTGAGGGGCAGGAAGTAGTTAAGAAGATTTCAGAAGTGCCGCGCAGCCGGCAAGACAAGCCGAACAAAGATGTCGTGGTAAAGAAGGTGACGGTGGAGAAGGTGTAAGAGTCAACGATTCTGCAGAACTCGAATGCCCGCCAGCTTGGCTAGTTGTTCGTCGGCGGTCACCAGCGTTAGACGGAATACCTTTGCGGTTGCGGCGATAAAGCCGTCTGCTGGGTCGTTGTGGGGCAGGTTTAGCGAAGATATTGCGAGCGCTACTTCAAATGTGAGTGGCGCCTCGCGAATACTCAGCCGGGTAAGATTCTCACCGACCCAGCTAACCGCGTCCGGGATCAGCCTTATGCGACCCTTGTCGTGAAGCAGCCGCAGTTCCCAAATGCTGACGGGGGAAAGCCAAATCTCGTTCTCCAAGTTGTCCAGTTCTCGCGCCACTCGTGGAGAAAGGCGTTCGGGCTGCAGTGAATTCCAGAGCCAGATGTGCGTATCGAGAAGGAATTTCAATCGCGCCAGGCTTCCCAGTCCTCGATGCTACCGGTAGGACCAACGATATCCCCCAGGATTTCACCAGTTCCGACCATGCAGCCGACTCGGCGCACCGCAGACTTCTGCGGAGATGGCGGAACGACTTCAGCCACCGGCTTGCCGAAGCGAGTGACTCGAATCGGCTTGCGCGTCTTGCGAACCTCTTCCAGGATGCCAAGGCACTTGGCTTTGAACTCGGAGATGGCTACTTCCTTCATAATCAAGATTGTACTATGGTCAATGACTATGGTCAATATTTAGTAGCAGGTATTCGTAAAAACAGATGAGGAATAATCGGTTTGTGCAACACGGAACCCGTGTTACACTGTTTTAGTGTTATGAAAACAGAACTTCGTAATAAGCCTCTACTTCGCAACATCACGATCACCTTGGACGAGGATCTCGCTCGGTGGGCGCGAATCGAGGCTGCGCGGCAGGACACGAGCGTATCGCAGTTTTTGGCCGATTTGCTGAAGCAGCGGATGCTAGAGAACGACAGCTACGAACAGTCGATGCGCCGTTTCCTGGCGCGCAAGCCCTTCCCCAAGACCGATGGCAAGTATCCAACGCGCGAGGAAATCTATAACCGTGCTCGTGTTCGTTGATACGAACGTTTTCATCTACTACCTCGATACCACTGACTCTAGGAAGCACGAGGCCGCTAGGCTTTGGTTGGCAGAGCTTTGGCAGAAAAGGCTGGGGAGGATCAGCTTTCAGGTCCTGCAGGAGTTTTACTCGGTCGGCACGCAAAAGTGGCCCGCGCTGAAATCCGAGATTCAGTCAGAAATCGGAGAACTATTCGACTGGCATCCCGTGGTTATCAACCGCAAGATTATTAAAGACAGCTGGGAAGTTCAGGCACGCTATAAGGTTTCTTTCTGGGATTCGCTGATTGTGTCTGCGGCGAAGGTGGCTTCCTGTCGTTATCTGTTGACCGAGGATTTGCAGGAAGGGCAGGAGATGGATGGAGTGGTGGTGGTGAATCCGTTTAGAAATTCGCCGAATGAGATCATAAAGTCTTAGCGGCCCATCAAGCCGCGTCAGAAACGCATGTCACCAATGTCTGAGCAAAGGGAGTCTAAGTCAGGAAAAAGAGTTACGCGGCTCAGTCCGAGAAGTGCGAGTTGTTGCCTGATGGCAGGGCAAGCCTTTGCTGATACGGTCCATGTTTCCAGCTCCCTCCCGTGTTGATCGTCTTTTCTTGTATTCCCTCTTCGGTCTGGCTCTGCGGTAAAAACTGAATGCTGCGCGACTAGGCGATCAGAAATCATCGTCGGCTCGTAAAGCTCGACACGTTTTATCGTAATAGGATCAATCTTTTTCGCGTCAATTGGAGGCTGATTGTGCATGTAAGCGAAAATAGAAGCATCGTCATTCCCATTACTTTCGGAAACCGAAAAGTAGAGTGCCACCAGCGGGTTACGCGACCAATCGAGGAGCCGTGTTGGGAGTCCATGATGCCTAGCAAGGGCAAGCCACTCCCATTCGGTCTCCGGGCGTCGAGAGGGTAGCAGATAAGGGATTGATCTCCTCTTAAATTCATCGAGTAGTCGGCGTTCATAATCTGAGCGGCTTAGCTTTCCCCTGTGCTTGGTATACGGCTGGCGGGACACAGCGCATTTCAGGTCCCACGTCGAGAGTCGATGCCCCCTGTAAAGCCAATTTCCCAAAGGCAATTGCTTGACCTTTACAATTAGGTCCTCGCAGGTTTCAATCGGTCGCCAATTCGGGTAATAAGTTTCCTCAAAACTGGCTCTTCTGTACTTTTTCCCGTCAAGAATCGTGACCTTTCGATCGTCCCGATATTTGAATTCGGCCCCCATCATTTTTAGGAGCGCATCGTCCGCGTATCCGAGACGCTGCTGAGAGGCTGAGAAGAAATCATCGGTTCGGCGAATCCTTTTCTCGGCCGTCGCCCATGCTTGTAGAATCCGATCAGGGATCGGTCGCACAAGAGTCGCCTTGGCGTCCTTAGGGTTCAACCCCACTATCTCCTCGTCGTGCCTCGCGGCCGAGCGCGCAGTTTTCGCCACGACGAAGCAATTCTCTAGGGGCTCGCTCTCAACCCAATAAAGATTCCAGCGCAGCACTTAATCTCCAAACGCGGTACGATTACACCCCAATCACTCCACACAACTCCTTTACCGCTGCCGCGCTTTTATCCAACCCGGCCTTTTCTTCTGGAGTGAGCTTGATTTCGATGATCTGCTCGATTCCCTTCGCGCCCAACTTCACGGGCACGCCGACGTAGAGGCCGCTGATTCCATACTCACCTTGCAAATACGCGGCGCAAGGCAGAATCTTTTTCTTGTCTTTCAAGATGGCCTCGACCATCTCGGTCGCTGCGGCCGACGGGGCGTAGTAAGCCGAGCCGGTTTTCAGATACTTCACGATCTCCGCCCCGCCGTCGCGGGTACGCTGAACCAGCGCTTCGAGGCGTGTCTTCTCAATCAACTCCGTGATCGGAATGCCCGCGACCGTGGAATAGCGCGGCAGCGGGACCATAGTATCGCCGTGGCCGCCGAGCACGAACGCGGTAACGTTCTCCACGCTGACTTTCAGTTCGTCGGCGATGAAGGCGCGGAAGCGAGCGGAGTCGAGCACTCCGGCCATGCCGACGACGCGCTCGCGAGGAAATCCGCTGAGCTTGTAAGCCGCCTGGGCCATGGCATCGAGCGGATTCGAAACGATAATCAAAATGCAATTCGGCGAATACTTCACCACCTCGCCGACCACAGCCTTCATGATGTTGTAATTGGTGTTGAGCAAGTCGTCGCGGCTCATGCCGGGCTTGCGCGGAATGCCGGCGGTGATGACCACGATGTCGGAATTGGCGGTGTCTTTGTAGTCGTTGGTGCCGGTGATGTAGGAGTCGCGCTTCTCGATGGGCATGGCTTCGAGCAGATCGAGGCCTTTGCCCTGCGGCACGCCTTCGATGATGTCGATGAGGACGACGTCGGCGAGCTCTTTCGAGGCGATCCAGTGGGCCGCGGTTGCGCCCACGTTGCCGGAACCTACGATGGTGACTTTCTTACGCATGGATGAGTCCTTTCGGAATTCTGCATTCAGCAATTAGCAGTTGGCCATTAGCAACTAGCCAGCACGGTGGTTTGCCTCTGCCGGCGAAAAGCAGATTCCTCCCTTCGCTCGGAATGACAAACCGGAGAGGGGCTGAACGCTCACTGCTATTGGCTAACTGCTAATTGCTAATGGCTAGTTGCCAATTGCTAATTGCTCGTTCTCTACACCAGCACCGCCGCACCCATGTTCTCAATAATGCAGTCGGCGAACTGGCTGGTCTTCAGTTTGGTTGCGCCTTCCATCAGGCGCTCGAAATCATAGGTAACTTTCTTCTGCACGATGGTTCGCTCCATGCCCTGCTCAATTAGATCGGCAGCTTCGTTCCATCCCATAAATCGGAACATCATGACGCCTGACAGCATCACGGAGCCGGGGTTGATCACGTCTTTATCGGCGTACTTTGGGGCGGTGCCGTGGGTCGCTTCGAAGATGGCGTAGCCGTCGCCGATGTTAGCGCCAGGCGCAATGCCGAGGCCGCCGACCTGGGCGGCGCACGCGTCGGAAATGTAATCGCCGTTCAGATTCGGGCAGGCCAGAACGGAGTATTCATCGGCGCGGGTAACGACCTGCTGGAAGATGGAATCGGCAATGCGGTCGTTGATCATGATTTTTTTCTTCCACTGACCTTTGCCGTGAGTCGAGTAAATCCGGTCGAGAACTTCCTTCACTTCCTGCTCCACAGCGGCTCGAAACGCGGGCGGAGCGAACTCCATGCCGGGCTCGACCAGTTCGGCATTCTGCGCAACGGTGAGATTTGGATTCTTATCTTTGTTGTCAACGATCCAGCTCTCGCGCTCGGTCACCACCTGGTCGCGAAATTCTTCGGTGGCCAGTTCGTATCCCCACTT
Source organism: Candidatus Sulfotelmatobacter sp. (assembly GCA_049279555.1). Lineage (GTDB taxonomy): Bacteria > Acidobacteriota > Terriglobia > Terriglobales > Acidobacteriaceae > Sulfotelmatobacter. The sequence goes on along the minus strand of JBAPOI010000456.1, from coordinate 3,300 downwards.
GCGAAAAGCGCCTTCCGTGAATTTCTGAATGTTGCCTTTGTGAACCAGGGTCACGCTCTTGCGTCCCGTTTCGATCGCGAAGCGAATGGCCATGCGGACCAGGCGCTTGGTTCCAGTCACAGAAATTGGCTTGATGCTGACGCCGGAGTCGAGACGGATCTGCTTCTTGCCGCCCTTCAGCATGTCCTTGTTGAGAAATTCAATCAGTCTGGCGCACTCGGCAGTTCCCTCTTCCCACTCGATGCCGGCATAAACGTCTTCGGTATTTTCGCGATAAATGACAACGTCCATGCGCTCGGGATGTTTCACCGGCGAAGGCACGCCCTGGTAGTACTTCACGGGACGCACGCAGCAGTAGAGATCGAGAATCTGGCGCAGAGCAACGTTGAGGGAGCGAATGCCGCCACCGACGGGTGTAGTCAGCGGGCCTTTAATGGCGACGCGGAATTCGCGAACAGCATCAACGGTGTCATCGGGCAGCCAGGTATCGAACTTTGCTTTGGCTTTCTCGCCGGCGAAAACCTCATACCAGACGACGCGACGTTTGCCTTTGTAAGCCTTTTCTACGGCGGCATCGAAAACGCGCAGCGATGCTTTCCAAATGTCGCGGCCGGTTCCATCGCCTTCAATAAATGGGATGATCGGGTTATCCGGCACATCGTACTTGCCATTCGCGTAGCCAATTTTTTTCCCGTCGGACGGTACCGTCACACCGTTATAAGAGCCTGCCATCGCTAACCTCGCTAAGAAAAGTTCCAGACTGTTGTAAAAACCCTCAATTATAGAGAAAACGGAGAAGCAGACACCAGCTAATCTTCAGATCCCGTGATATAAATCCCGTTCCGGAGCGGAGTTGGCTGCGATACGCATAGCACGCCGCGGTTCACCCTGCGATCACACCAACCCAGGCATGGATCACCATCGTCTTGTCCCAAAATATTTGCGGACTCCGACCGTCATGTAGCGGCCCCAGGGACCGTTATTACCCTGGTCCGCTGGACCGAGGTTCGTGTCGCGCGCGCCCAGGCGATCAAAAAGGAAGTGCTGAGTGACGCGAAACTCGAATCCTTTGTCGATATAGATGCCGACTCCCCAGGAATGCTCGATACCGATCGCATCCGGCGACCAGGTGTAAAGCGTCTGCGGTATGGTCTTGCCGAAAAGAAACGAGGGCGCACCGAACACCATGAAGCGGCGCAACTGAGTCTGGCCGAAGGGACGAACCTCCAGCATGCCGGACAACATGTAACGCGCAAACATGCTGCACGGAGCGTTGACGCCGCCGTACTGCCCCGCGTTGCCGGCGCAGATGCCGGGGTCGATTTCGTTATGTGGAGGCGCAAGGTCGAACTGTGCCCATCCCCAAAGCATGTCGCGCGGAAAAAACATTCGTGGCTGGGGCTCGTTGTTGTTATTCGGCGGAGTGCTGACCGGGGTGCTCTGCGCACTCCCCAGAACGGAGAACAACAGCGGTATTGCGAAAATCAACACAAACCTTTTCATCCGGCCTCCAATAGGTTCTTGCGTGCTGGGAAGATAGAGATTGATGATATGCGCGAAAATGATATGCACGAAACGCTATAGGCGAAAATGATAAATGCGCGCTTCGATTCGCGCGCCGCGTATGCATGTCGTGCCAAGGAAGCTAACAGGAGCGAAACATTGTAACCTGCCGACGATTAAGTTGATGGAAAGCCCATCCGCCGCAGCGCGACCTGCGCGGATTCCAGCGACTAATGCGTCTTGCGGCGACGTTACACGAGGTTACAAGACGACAATGGCTTCCAGAATCCATATCCGTAATTCTGATTTATTCCATTCATTGAATTGATGCGGACTCCCATTGGGTTGCAAAGACTTGCAGCGCAAGCACCTACGGTTTGGCGTGCGGATTGCTAGTTCTTTTGGACTAGAGAGCCCTAAACCCCCATGCCCCAAGAAGTTTCTGTCTCATATCAAGCCGTGAAGAGCAAGGTATACCGGCTGATCGATGCCCTTGTCGTCGGCGAGAAATCGGAAGCCGACGTTCAGGAGTCCATCCGCCGGTGGTGGGACCTCATTCATCCTGCCGACCGTCCCATCGCGCAGAAATACCTGCTCATCGTCCTTGAGCGGTCTTTTTCGGCGCTCGATTCTATCGAAGAAGGCCTGATGGCGGTCACCGACCCCGAAGTACAGCGCCCGTCCGAATCAGCTCGCGCCCTGCGACTGGTTGGCCGGCTGGTAAGGCAAAGCGCCAAGCACGCCTCGCTCAATAGCACCGTTTAAGATTCGCCGCCAGCAGCGTGTACGTTAACGACGCCTCGCTCTTCCAACAGGTATAATCCGAAGGATTTTGAAAAAGCATTCTGCGAGGAAGTCGATGATCTCTAATTGCCTTCAGGCGTTGTGCCGGGTTCGCGGGTATCTCTTGTTGGGAGCATTGCTGATTATGGCTGGATCTTTGCTTGCCGCATCGGGAATCTACAGTTTCACACTTAACTCCATCGATGGACAACCCGCGCCTCTTGCCGACTACAAGGGCAAAGTGGTTCTGCTGGTGAACGTGGCAAGCAAATGTGGCTTCACGCCGCAATACAGCGCGCTCGAAGCAACTTACGAAAAATACAAAGGCCAGGGTTTCGTCATCCTCGGCTTCCCTGCCAACAATTTCGGCGCGCAGGAGCCTGGCACCAACGAAGAGATCAAAACCTTCTGCAGCCGCAAATACAACGTCACGTTCCCCATGTACGCGAAGATTTCCGTCAAGGGCGAGGACCAGGCTCCGCTCTACTCCTACTTAACCAAAGACACCGGGCCCGGCCTCACTGGCGATATCAAATGGAACTTCACCAAGTTTCTGGTCGATCGCAACGGCAACGTGGTGCAACGATTCGAGTCGGCCGTCACGCCGGATTCTCCGGAAATGGTCGCTGCGATTGAGAAGCAGTTGAAGCAGTAGTAAACAAACTATTGGCTGGCTTCCCGAAACTCATGTGTGCTATAACTTCCGGAACCGTGGCACATAAGGAGTTTCTATGGGCCGTGATCTGCGCTAGCGCCCTGTTGGCGTTCCCGTGTTCCGCTCAGGTTGACCAGGCTTCCCTCCAAGCAACGCGCCCAGGCCGCATCGTTGGCACCGTCGTGGACGAGGACGGCAAGCCTGTATCTGGGCCAATGGTCACCTACACGATTTCAACGGATCAAGGCTCAGCCACAGCCGGCGCGGGTTCAAACGTTCCGAATGGAGAGTTCGAGCTAACTCAGCTACCTCTTGGAAAAATTGAGCTGAACGCTGCCGCACCCGTATCAGGATACTGG
>JBAPOI010000455.1:0-29024 GCA_049279555.1 Candidatus Sulfotelmatobacter sp. | reverse complement strand
GATCACCTTCCAGAATTATTTCCGCATGTTCAAGAAGCTCTCGGGAATGACTGGTACTGCCGAAACCGAGGCCGCCGAATTCGACAATATTTACAAGTTGGATGTGATTGTGATTCCAACCAACAAGCAGATGCTGAGGTTGGAGCATCCCGACGTAATCTACCGTACGGAAAAAGAAAAATACTTTGCTGTTGCTGACGAGATTCAGACGCTTCACGAAAAAGGCCAGCCGGTGTTGGTGGGCACCACGTCGATTGAAAAATCCGAGCGCCTCTCCGAGTTGCTGAAGAAGAAAGGATTGAAGCAGCACGTCGTGCTGAACGCCAAGTTCCACGAGCGGGAGGCCGAATTTGTAGCCCAGGCGGGGCGCAAAGGTATGGTCACTATCGCCACGAATATGGCTGGCCGCGGTACCGATATTCTGCTCGGCGGCAATCCTGAATTCATGGCCAAGCAGGAGTTGGTGAAAAAGGGCATCGCGCAGCAATTACGAGTGGCCCAGGGCAAAATCGAAGGTCCGCAGGAAGATGGGATCACTTCCATCTTTTATTACAACGGCAACGAATATACGGTGCCGACCGATAAGTGGACCGAGGTTTTCAACCGGTACAAAGAACAGACCGACAAAGAGCACGACGAAGTGACCGCCGTAGGCGGATTGCATATCCTGGGCACGGAACGGCACGAGTCGCGCCGCATCGATAACCAGCTGCGCGGGCGCGCCGGCCGCCAGGGCGACCCCGGTTCATCGCGCTTCTACCTCGCGCTTGAAGACGACCTCATGCGCATCTTTGCCAAGGAGTGGGTCTCGAAACTTCTCGAACGCCTGGGCATGGAAGAAGGTGTTCCGATCGAGGGCAAGATGATGAGCCGCCGTATTGAGGCGTCTCAGAAGGCGGTGGAAGGTCAGCATTTCGAGTCGCGTAAACATTTGCTCGAGTACGACGATGTGATGAATAAACAACGCGAGGCCGTCTACGGCCTGCGCCGGCGCTTGCTCGAGGGGATGGATCAGAAAGAGCTGATCCTTGAAGAGTATGTCTCAGGCATTCTCGGCGACCTGATGGACGAATATTGTCCGCCGAAGGGTCACGCGGCCGATTGGAACCTGAGAGGCCTGAAAGACGCAGTCTTCACTCGCTTTGGTGTGGATTTCATCGCCGAAGGCGTGAAAGCGGAAGAGTTGAACCGGCAGGAACTCGGGGATGCAATCTTCGAGAAGCTGAAAGAGCGCTACGACGCGAAAGAAAAGCTGATCGGCCCAGAGGCTATGCGACATCACGAGCGCATGATCATGCTCAGCGTGCTCGATTCGCAGTGGAAAGATCACCTCCTCAGCATGGACCATCTGAAAGAGGGCATCGGATTGCGCGGCTACGGCCAGCACGATCCGCTGGTCGAGTACAAGAAAGAATCGTTTGAGATGTTTGAGGCCATGCTGCAGCGCTTCCAGGAAGACACGGCGCGCTATCTCTACCTGATGCAGATTCTTGATCGCCCGCCGGATGCGGGCGTAGGCGGACCCGAAGCCCAGGGCCCAGATCCAGGAGTTCCAGCACAGCAAAGCAGTGGTGGCAACGGACATCATCCTCCGCGGCTGGTCGCGACATCCGCCGACGATCTTGAAGAAGCCTTCATGCGCCGCAAGCGACGTGAGCTTGAACAGGCTCGCATGGCCGGAGCCGGCGACGTGCAACCGGTGCAGCAGGTCGTCCGCGCCCAGGAAAAAGTTGGCCGCAACGATCCTTGCCCCTGCGGATCAGGAAAGAAATTCAAGAAGTGTCATGGGGCGTAGTCTAAGACTTCCTAGGTAAAGCAGTCGTGATTGGACAATGCAAACTTTGTCTTCGAGACGCAGAACTTCAAGACAGCCATTTTCTGTCGAAGGGAATCTACAAGATTCTGCGGGAGAACGATGCGCAGAATCCCAATCCGTTCTCGATAACTAGAGGTGCTGTTATTCAAACCTCTAGGCAACTTAAGAGTCATCTGTTGTGCAGACTCTGCGAGAACCTACTCAATGAAGGCGGCGAGAAATGGGTCCTGACCAACTGCCTACAAAATGACCGCAGCTTTCCTTTGGCTGATGCGTTGGTGCCTGCGACGCCTAAGCTTGCCAGCCCGGATCGTGAAACCAAGGTCTACCATGCCGCCGAGATTCCTAGGATTAATGTTTCCAAGTTGTCGTATTTTGCTGCAAGTATTTTTTGGCGTGGATCAATATATCCCTGGAACGAAGATGGCTCAGTCCCGGTCGAGCTTGGTCCTTTCCAAGAACGCTTTCGTCTTTTCTTGTTGGGAGAAGAAGAGTTTCCAGCTGATTCAGTCTTATGGGTCGCAGTGCGTTCGGGAAGGGGATCTGACAAGCTTACTCATGTTCCCGTGTTGGTGCGGAAGGACGGTCTTCACTCGTACAAGTTTCCGATGCCGGGCCTAGCTTTCACATTAATTGTCAGCAAGAATATACCTTCCAGATATCGCGACATTTCATTGGTGCAGGGAGCAGGCAACCCGATTATCGCAACCTCAGTCCTGGAGGGCTGGTTGATGCAGGAAGGTGCCAGAGCGCTACAAGCGTCGCAGGGCGGTTCCGCTACTGTACAGCGAGCACGGAAGGCTAGCGCATGATTTTGGGTAACAAGTTAGCGAACACCGGCCCGAAATGTCATCTCCCTAGCCGTGCTTCTATGTTGCCGCTTCCACTCGGAAAACAAGGTCACATAATTCTTAGTGATGTAGTCGGCCGGAGTGACTCCCAGCTTCTTCGCGGTAGCATCAATCCAGCGCGGCATGCCTTCGATCTCGCAGAAATTTCCGAGCGGCGTTTCATCCACGACAACCACTCCCTTTCCATCTGTCCACTCGGCGCGAAACTTTTCATAGCGGAACGACGGCGTATATCCCAAAGCGCGGAGGATCAAGTCCATCTTCTTGCCATCGCCAAGCGAGGTCTCCAACTCTTCGCGGCTACTATGCCGCCCCGCCTTCTTGCCTGCCTTATGTGTCAGCGTCCATGCCGAGCCATATTTTCGGATTCGTAACAATTCTTTCTTCTTCCGCAGCAATTCACCGGGAAGGTCGTAGAGCGTGTTCATCTCGTGCGTGCGCCGAGTGACAACACGAAATCCCGCCGTACGCAGTTTGCGTGCAAGCGAACGAACGTTTTCAACGCGAAATTTGATCTCGATTTCCCGGTTGGATCTCATCCCGGAAAGTATAGAAGGCCTGATGGCCTTCCGCGTTGAAAGAATCGCTAGCGTGAGACACCGCGGTTGGTTTACTCACTGACTTCTTTTGCCGATACCTCGTCGCTCAGGAACGGGAAAAATCATAAACCTTCTTATTTGCTGGCAGTGGTCGCGAATTGCTTTCTTGAGGTGTCCGAGGATGGAGTTCAACTCCGCCATGTCATGTGTTGCCAGCGCCTTAGCGACAAGCTGCATGATTCGATCTTCCGAGCGGCGCTCCATGCGTGGAGTTTCTCAGAAATCATTAGAATCGTTCGATACCCTACATTCCGTATTGCGCATGCAAGAAATACCGTAGTTAAGCCCCGCCTTGGGTTCGCCAAACTGGTGGGCCTAATTAAACGTTGGCAGCTTCACCAGGTCGTTCTCGGGGACCGATTCGACTGGCTCCCCCGCTTTGCGCCAGGCGGTTAATCCTCCAACTATTACAAACGTGTTAAATCCTTTTTCCCGCAGCAGATGCGCCACCCGGGCGCTGGTCGCTTCGCGTGCTCAAGTACAGTAAAGATAAATGTCTTTGTCTTTGGGAAGGTGCTTGATCTCCTCCTCCAGGTTGTTGGGCTCGATGCGGATTGAATTCTTGATCCGCGAGGTTCCCGAATCATAGTAGCCATGGCTGCGGACATCGACGATCAACACGTGGCTGGCATCGTCCGATCCGAGTCGGCGGGCTAGTTCCTCAACTTGTATCCGGGGCACGATACTGTAAACCTTGTTCTTGCGGTATTGCAGAACGCGGTAAATCGCATAGACAACGAGCGCGGCGATCACCACAGCCTCCACCGCGAGCCCGGCCGTATGGAAACCGTGCAAGATAACCGCCAGGAAATCGCGCGAAAGGTAGCCCACCAACAAGTAAGTCAGGGCATAAAACGAGGCTCCGGCCAAGTCCAGATACAGAAACTGCCAGAAGCGCATCTTCATGCTGCCGGCGAGTGGCGCCGCCATGGTGTTGACCCCGGGGATGAACTTTGCAATCACCAGAGTGATTTTCCCGCGCTTGTAGAACGACTCGGCCGACCGCAAAATACAGGTTTCGGGATTGATCGATACGCGGCACAGGAACCCCAGCAGCAACCAACCCATGTACCTCCCCAGCCAGAACTGGACGGTATCGCCCAGCAGCAAGGCCGTGATAGCGGCAAGTAAAACGTACGGACCCCACAACGCGTGCGCCGCCACTGCCGCGCCAGCCGCTACCAACGCAAGTGCTGCAGGGAAGGGAAGACCAATCGCCTCCGCCAGCAACAGGACGAAGGTCAGAGCATAGCCGTGGCGCGCCATTAAAGAGATCAAATTCATTGACAGTGTTGGATAGAAAGAATCAGGAAAGGGTTCAGTATAAACAAAGCCGGCCAGGTTCCTGAAGAACCCTGGCCGGCGAAGAGTAGCTGAGCCATCATCTTGGGCTCCGCTTTTGTGTTCTTTTCGAACTAGTGACTCATCGAGCCGCCCATCGAGTTGTCGCCGCCCTTGAGCATTTTGACGCTCATAATGTGGATGCTCATCTTGTCTGCGTAAACGTGAGCGCTGAGCTGCACGTGATGTCCTTCATGCCCTTTCAGTTCTTCAGGGTTCATCACATCCCAACTTTTCCCGTCTTTGTCGTTAACGAACGTGTACTTGTCACCATCGGCCTTAACGGTGCCTTTCAGCGTCATTAACGGCGCCTTAGCCCCGGAATCGGCCTGGGTTTGCGACATGGTGTTGTCTTGCTGAGCGAAAGCAGTCAGGCTCAGCGTGAAGGTCAGTGCCAACAGACAAATCATTAGCTTCTTCATCGAATGTCTCCTTAATTTTTCGGCAGTCCGGCCAGATTTCTGCCGCTATCTTTCGTACGTACTAGGGACCCGAACGGATTGGTGCGCAGGTGATATGCCTCTATGTTAGAGGTTCGAAAGGACGAAGAGGTTGCCGTAAATCACCGTACGTCACCTCAGCTATCTGACGTGGAAGAGGCTGCTGAAGTTACAGGCTGGCCGTGTTTTATTTTTCTCTGGCGACCACAAACTCCGGCGCCCAAAGCAACGCGCGCTTGATTTCCGAATCGGGGAAGCCGCAGAGGGCCTTGGCCGCAGACTCCGCGTATCCTGCGGCACGATCGCTGGCCGCCTCAAGAGACCCATAGCGTTGCAGGATTTCCATAATGTGACCATGCGTCACACCATTGAAAGCCCGGTCGCGCAGAACACTCTCGATCTTCGCTCGTTCCTCATTCGTGCAACGCTCCAGTGCGTGGATCACGGCCATGGTGACTTTACCTTCTCGCAGGTCGCTCGCCACCGGTTTGCCGAGCACATCTTCGGAAGCTGTCAGATCGAGCACGTCGTCAACAATTTGAAAAGCCATGCCCAGGTCGTGGCCATATTTTCCCAGAGCTTCTTCTTGTGCCGCCGTTGCCCCACCCAGAATCGCACCCAGCCGCATGCAAACCGAAAACAGGCAGGCCGTCTTGCGGTAGATCAGATCGAAGTGCTCGTCGAGTGTGATCAGCTTTCCAAGCTTTTCCATCTGCAGCAATTCACCCTCGACCATCTGCTGCGTCAATTCAATCAAAGCGTCAAGAATGCGGAAGTTACGCTCCTGCACAGCAACTTTGAACGCTTGCATGTACAGCCAGTCACCCGCGAGCACGCACTTCGAGTTTCCCCACTGCGTATTGGCGGCAGGACGGCCCCGGCGCGTCGTGGCCTCGTCAATAATGTCGTCGTGCACCAGCGTCGCGGTATGAATGATTTCCACCACCGCGCCCAGCTTTACGGCCCCGCGCCCTTTGTAATCGAACAGTTTCGAAGAGAGAAAAAGTAATGCAGGACGAATCCGCTTGCCGCCCCCGGCGCGCAGATACTCTCCGATTTCGGTGATTGCCTGTACCCCGGAGACAGTGTCCCGCCCAAACTCGCCCTCCAGCGCCGCAAGATCCTCATGCAGCAGGTCAAATATTTCCTTCCCGTTAATGGTGGGCGTTGCGCTCACTGGAACTGGGACCTCAATTCGTCCGGTAATTCGTAAACTGCAAATCGATACCAAAATCGTGTTGCCGCAGCATGGCGATTACTTCCTGCAGCGTGTCGCGATCTTTGCTGCTGATCCGCACCAGATCTCCTTGAATCGACGCCTGTGCTTTCTTCTTGGAGTCCTTCACAAGTTTTACAATTTCTCGCGCTTTTTCGATAACAATGCCTTGTTGCATCGTGACTTTCCGTTTGGCGGTTCCACCTGCTGCGGGCTCAACCGCGCCATAGGTCAAACCCTTCAGCGAAACTCCGCGCTTCACGAGCTTCTGCTGCAGAATGTCGTTGACCGCCTTGAGTTTGTACTCGTCAGCCGAGTGCAACACGATCGCATCTTTTTCCAGTGCGATGTTCGACTTTGAATCCTTCAAGTCAAAACGTGTGTGGATCTCCTTCAGCGCCTGCTGAATGGCATTCGACACTTCCTGCAAATCGATTTTGCTTACGATGTCGAAGGTGTTATCGGGCATCGGATTTCATTTCTTTCTGAAACAATGGAATCTTAACTTTTGAGGTTACCAGAAGAATCGCTTCGGGAGGAGGCTTAACCTGCCGAAACTTTGCTTTCAACGGTTTCAGTCATTTTGAAAAAATTGTAGAAATTGCGACTCGTCCGCTCGCCCACTTCTTCCATTGTCATTCCGCGCAGTTCGCCCAGCTTTCGCGCAGTTTCCTTCACGAATGCCGGCTCGTTGCGCTTCCCTCGATGCGGTACCGGAGCCAGAAACGGCGAGTCGGTTTCGATCAGAATGCGGTCGAGCGGAACTTCCAGCGCAGCGTCTCGAAGCTGTTGGGCCTTGGGAAAAGTCAGATTACCCGCGAACGAAATCATGAATCCCATGTCGAGCGCACTCTTTGCCTGAGGCCAGGTTCCGGTAAAACAATGGAGAATCCCGCCCAACCCCTTCGGTGCCCATTGGTCGCGGATCACTCCGAGGCAGTCGTTCCAGGCGTTGTCGTTGCCTTCCGACGGACGGCAGTGAATCACAATGGGCAGCTTCGCCGTGGCCGCCAATTCCATTTGCCGCGTGAAGACTTCTTTTTGCACGTCGCGCGGCGAAAGATCGTAATAATAATCCAAGCCAATCTCGCCCCAGGCAATCACGCTGGGATGCCTCGCCAGCCGCTCCATGTTCTGATAGGCAGCTTCGTCCGCAAGGCGAGCCTCATGCGGATGTATCCCCAACGTCGCACGGATGAAATCGTATTTCTCCGCCAAACGAATTCCGCAATCCACGTGCTTAGGTCCGTCGCCATTGCCTATGGCGACCATTGTTCGCACTCCGGCCTCCCGCGCACGAGCAATTACTTGCTCTCGATCTGAGTCGAACTGCTTACCTTCGAGATGCGCGTGAGAATCAACAAACATTGAAATCAGTCAGATGAAAATGCATGGGGGACAGCCGCCCCCGGCTGTCTATGCCGAGCAAAGCTCGGCTAGCTTTTGACTTTTTGCCCTGGCAGCCGGACCTAAGTTTTCTTACTTCAACCTCGCCCCCACCGGCACATCCTCTAAAAAGCTTGCCAACACTGGTTTCCCGCCATCAAGGGACGCCGCCACGATCATTCCGTTCGACTCCATACCGCGCAATTTGCGCGGCGCCAGATTGGCGACGATGACAACCTTGCGTCCAATCAACGCCTCCGGCGCGTAGGCTTCGGCAATCCCAGCCAGTACCTGCCGCACTTCGCTTCCAATATCAATCTCTAATCGCAACAGCTTGTCGGCCTTGGGCACTCTTTCGGCGATCTTCACCTGCCCCACTCGAAGTTCGATCTTGGCGAAATCATCGATCGAAATCTTTTCGGTCGGAGCCGCAGCTGGCGTTGCCGCCGCCGGAGTCGGTTGTGGGGCGGCCGGTTCTAACACCGCCGCGGCTGGGGCCGCCGGACTCTCCGCCGTCGGTTTGCTCCTGTGGTCCTCTTCCATCTTTTGCATCCTTTCAATCGCGCTTTTGTCGGCTCGCGGAAAAACCGGATGGATTTCGCCCAGCTTCGTGCCTAGCTGCAACTGTCCCCAAGCCAGTTTGTCAAGGGCCAGCTTCTTTATATCGCCCAGGCCTATCTGCGACCAGATTTTTTCCGCCGCTTCCGGTATCACTGGATAGGCAAGCGCTGTCGCGATCCGCAACGCCTCTGCCGAGGTATAGAGCACTGTGGCTAGGCGAGCCCGGCTGTCCTCGTCCTGTTTCTCTCCGAGCGCCCAAGGCTCATTCTCGACGATGTATTTATCCACCGTCGCGACCAGGGCCCATGCGCATTCGAGCGCGCGTGCAAATTGAAATTGGTCGAACAGTACTCCGAATTCCCGGATCGTTTTACGCGCCGTCTCTGCGACCGCGTCATCCGCAGGTTTTTTTGCCCCGCCCGAGGGATATGGCACTTCGCCTTTGAAATAGCGGTTGATCATGGTCAGCGTGCGGCTCGCCAGATTCCCTAGCCCATTTGCTAGGTCGGAGTTGTACCGCTGCACCAGCGCATCGAAGGAAAACGATCCATCCTGCCCGAACACAACTTCGCGCAACAAGAAATAGCGCAGTGCATCGGCGCCCAGCACATCCAGAATTGTCTCGGTACGCACGATGTTGCCGCGCGACTTCGACATCTTGCTCTCTTCAAACAGCAGCCATCCATGGGCCACGATCGCCTCGGGTACGGGTAGCCCCGCCGCTATCAGAAATGCAGGCCAGTAAACACAATGAAAGCGCACAATTTCTTTGCCGATCATCTGCACATCGGCCGGCCAGAACTTCTTGAACGCTTCTTGCGCCCCGGCATGGGATGAGCCGTAGCCGATCGCGGTGATGTAATTGGCCAGCGCATCGAGCCACACATAGATCACGTGCTTAGGATCGTCGGGTACCGGAATGCCCCAGGTGAAGGTCGAGCGGCTGATCGAAAGATCGCGCAGCCCCGAGCGCACGAACGAGATCACCTCGTTGCGCCGCGTCTCTGGCCGAATAAATTCGGGATTTGCATACAGCGTCAGCAGCTTATCCTGAAACTCCGAGAGCTTGAAGAAATAGTTTTCTTCGTGCACCGTCTCAGTGATTCGCCCGCAAGTAGGACAAGGGTCGCCCGGCTGCGCTCCATCGACATAGGCTTCACACGAGACACAATACTGTCCCGTATAAGTGCCCTTGTAGATGTAGCCTTTGTCGCGAAGCGTCACAAACAGTTTCTGCACCCGCTTCTTATGCCGGTCTTCGGTTGTGCGGATGAAGTCGTCGTTCGAGATTCCCATCCGCTTCCAAAGTTGGCGGAACTCCGCCGAAATCTGGTCCGAATATTCCTGTGGAGTTTTCCCGGCAGCCTGCGCCGCCCGTTCGATCTTCTGCCCGTGCTCGTCAGTACCGGTGAGAAAAAAAGTTTCCGCGCCGAGCAATCGTTGCCGCCGGGCAATTGTGTCGCACGTAAGGGTCGTGTAGGCGTGCCCAATGTGCGGGTGCGCATTCACGTAATAAATCGGCGTCGTGATGTAAAACTTCCTGCTCATACGTCTTTCTATGTGCGTACTGGCTGTGTGTTTTTATGCACCTAGCGTCTGGGTGCTTACTAAGGCCGTGTCATTCCGAACCGGCCGTCAAGCCGGTGAGGAACCTGCTTTCTTTCTCTCTCACGGAAACGCACGTAGGCTTCAACCGCTTCGCTCATCACGGTTTTCAGCGGCACATGGTGATCCGCAGCGATCCGCCGGCAATCTTCATATTCCGGAGCGTAATTGGTGACCGTCCCATTCATGCTCGCGATCTTGATCCGCACCTCGCCCCAAGCTGTATCGACTCTCTCCCATCGCCGCGCCAATGTCTGCCTCATTTCATCTCGTCGCCGCACGCCCAGAGTAGTCGTTTCCGTGAAAATAATGTGCGTAAGGTTCCCCGCATCCTCGGGCTTGCACAATACCGTCAGCAGGGTTCCAGGACGGTTCTTCTTCATCTGCACTGGCATGGCAAATGCATCCAGCGCACCCTCTTCAAACAAACGATCCATCACATACCCAAACACCTGTGGACTCAAATCGTCGAGATTCGCTTCCAGAACCGTGATTGTTTCCGACGCCGTTTTCGCGGCGAGACTATTGGATGCTGCTTCTCCAATCGTGATTCGCACCACATTGGGATGCCCCGGAAAATCTCGTGATCCTGCCCCGTAGCCCGACTTCTCGATTCTCATCTCGGGGAACGCCGCAAACCGCGAAGCCAGTGTCTTCACAATCGCCGCGCCCGTCGGCGTGACCAATTCTGCTTGCAGGCCTGACGAGTAAATAGGGACATCTTTCAACAACTCAACCGTCGCCGGAGCCGGAACTGGAAATGTTCCGTGCGCGCATTTAACCGTTCCGCCGCCAACATTCAACGGCGAACAGATGATCTCGTCCACACTGAGCGATTCGGCCCCCACGGCCGCGCAGACAATATCTACCATCGCATCGACCGCGCCCACTTCGTGAAAGTGCACGCTCTCGATGGCAGTATTGTGAATTTTGGCTTCCGCCGCACCCAGCGCCTCGAAGATGGCGATGGCAGTCTTTTTAGCGGATGCCGAAATCCCAGCTGCAGAAATGATCTTGCGAACCTCCGTCAGCCCGCGAGAATGCTCGTGTGGCGCGGACACTCCTGTCCGCGTCTCACCAGCATGAGAATGCGTGTGCCCCTGGTGTCCATGCTCGTGATGATCTTGAGTGTGTTCATGACTCGAATGCTCATGAGAATGTTGCCCTTGCCGCTCCCTAGACTCTTCCCGTGGCTTATCCTTTTCCCCATCCACCCAGACATCGACCTTCGTCGCCGAAATTCCGCTGCGCACTACCCGCGAAAACTCCAGCCGTGCTCCCACCTTCAGTGCTGCGAGGGTCTCCTCCAGCGTCTGCGGCGAGACTCCAGCATCCACCAACGCGCCCAGGAACATGTCGCCGCTCATGCCGGAAAAACACTCAAGGTAGGCTATGCGCATAGAAGAAAATCGTCATTGGTCCTTAGTCGTTGGTCGAACCAAGCTCTTTCGAATCTACAAGGAGATTGGCGAACGACCAACGATGAACGACCCACGGCTGATTGGGACTGACTTTTTATCATAGGGAAGGCTTCCTACCGCCGTCAAACCTGCGTCCGCGGCACACTCTGATAAAATCACTGTTTCTTCAATAGCTTAGAGGGACTCCTTGTACCGTCATCTGCGCGATCGCCTCGTCGAAGCCGTCATCCCATTTGTACTCCAAACGTACAACCTCTCGATCTATGGTTTCGCCGTCGAGGAGCCACCTAAGATCGAGTTCGGAGACTATGCGTTTCCCCTCGCTTTCGAGCTAGCCAGAAGATTGCGCAAGCCCCCGCGCAAGATTGCGGAGGAGATTGTTGCTGGAATTGGTCGCATTGAAGGCTTCGAAAGACTAGAGGTCGCTGGGGCTGGGTACATCAATGCGTATCTGAATCGATCCGAGTTTGCCTCCGCCATTGTCAAAGATGAATTGCCGAAGCTAGAACAGCTGAGGCGCAGGCTTGTTGCTCAGCGCGGCAAGATTCTCGTCGAACACACGAGTATCAATCCCAACAAGGCTGCTCACATCGGCCATCTGCGCAATGCAATTCTTGGTGACACGTTCGTTCGGTTACTGCGTTTTGCGAGAAGGGAAGTTGACGTTCAGAATTACATCGACAACACCGGTGTGCAGGTTGCCGACGTAGTTGTAGGATTCACTCACATCGAGAAAAAATCCCGGGCTGAAATCGAAGCCCTTACGCGCCAGCCCCGCTTCGACTACTACTGCTGGGATCTCTACGCCCGCGTCTCGCAGTGGTACGCCGAAGATAAGGAGAATCTGAAGAATCGCGCGCAGACACTGCATGAAATCGAGGACGCTACAAGCGATGTGGCAGCAATCGCCGAGCTGATCTCGACCGCGGTCCTACACCGTCACCTGGAGACGATGCATCGCCTGGATATCGAATACGATTTTTTACCGCGCGAAAGCGAAATTCTGCACCTACACTTTTGGGATGCGGCCTTCACCACATTGAAGGACGCGGGCGTACTCTCGTTCGAGAATGACGGCAAGAACAAAGGCTGCTGGGTGATGCGCCGCGCCGGAACCGCGTCAACTCATGGAGCCGCGGACGCCTCGTCCGCGACGCTTGGGGACGAGCAGCCTGTCGGTCAGATTTCCGAAGAAGACCAGAAGGTGATCGTCCGCTCCAACGGAACGGTTGGCTACGTCGGCAAAGACATCGCCTACCACATGTGGAAGTTCGGACTGCTCGGCCGCGACTTCGGCTATCGCAAGTTCTATCGCTATCCCAATCAACACGAGTGCTGGATCTCTACCGTCGATGGCGAGAAAGATCATCCTCACTTCGGCGACGTCGGGGAAATTTACAACGTAATCGACGCCCGCCAATCCGAAGCGCAAAACACCGTCATCGAAGCGCTGCGCGGTCTGGGACACAACGAAGCCGCCGACCACTACACGCATTTTTCGTACGAGATGGTTGCGCTCACGCCGCGCTGCGCCGCCGATCTGGGCTACGCGTTGAGCGAAGAAGACAAAACCCGCTCTTACATCGAAGTCAGTGGCCGAAAAGGTTTTGGAGTAAAGGCCGACGACCTGCTCGACCAACTGATCGCCTCCGCCAGAAACGAAGTCGATTCCCGCCATCCCGAGGTCAGTGAGGCTGAGCGGCATTCCGTGGCCACACAAATTGCCATCGGCGCGCTGCGTTACTTCATGCTGAAGTTTACCAAGCAGTCGGTGATCGCCTTCGACTTCAAAGAAGCGCTGAGCTTTGAGGGCGAAACCGGTCCCTACACGCAGTATGCAGTGGTACGCTCCGCCAGCATTTTCAAAAAAGCTGCGATCGATCCCGATACTTTCTGCACGGAGGCTGCCGGCACGCTCTCGGCGGAAAACTTCGCACAGTTCCTCACCGGCGAAGCCTCCGATGAAATCTGGGAACTCTGGCTCGCCGCAGCAAAGACGACCTACATCGCGGACCAATGCATCTCCACCACCGAGCCGGCATACCTTGCCAAGCACGCTTTTCAACTAGCACAGCTCTTCAATACCTTCTACCACCGTCATCCCATTCTGAGCGAGCCGGATGGAAAGCGAAAACAATTTCTGCTGGCAACTGTTGCCGTAGTAAGGCGAGAACTGATTCGAACTCTCGCGATCATGGGCATTACAGTGCCATCGGTTATGTAAACCGGCCATCAGGAATTCAAGGCCAACATGACTGCGAACTTACCCTCTGCCTCCGAATCCAGCCGCTGGTTTCGCTACCTCGCAATCACACTCGTCTGTGTGGGCATCGTGGCCGCCGTTGCAGGTGTCCTGTACCAAACTCTCTCCAGCACGTATGAAGCCGCGCTTACCCCATGCCGGGCGAAGTAATAAATGTCGGCGGTTACAAATTGCACATCGACTGCACCGGCCAGGGATCTCCCACCGTGATTCTCGACTCCGGACTCGGTGATACTTACATTTCGTGGCAGAAGGTGCAGCCTCAAGTCGCGCAGTTCACGCGTGTTTGTTCCTACGACCGCGCCGGCCTCGGTTATAGCGATTCCAGCCCGTATCCGCGTACTAGTAAGAAAATTGCCGAAGAGCTGCACACGCTCTTGCACAATACCGGAGTCCCTCCGCCATACATTCTGGTCGGGCATTCCTTTGGCGGATTCGACGTGCGCCTTTACGCTACCCTTTATCGCAACGAAGTTGCGGGCATGGTTCTTGTAGACTCATCCCATCCTGAGCAGCGCAATCGATTGCCTGCGGCGGTGCTCGATCTCGATGCGAGTTGGATGCGACAGCAGGAGTTTCTCGAATTCACCATGCCTTTCGGAATCCCCCGCCTGCTGGGATTTTACAGCGATCCCGAAGTTCGCGCTGCCGAATGCAATTTTCACAGCGCGCGAGAGGCAGTCGCCGAATTGAAGTCAGTTTCTGAGAGCGCCGCACAAATCGCCGCGACCGGCCCGTTCGGCGATCTACCGTTGGCAGTGCTTTCGAGTGATCCCGACCACCCCCGGCCGGATTTACCCGAGGACTTGGTCAAGCCCACCAACGATGCATGGCAACAAATGCAGGAAGAGTTATCGTATCTCTCGACCAAAGGAACTCGTGTTATTGCCAAGGGCAGCGGACACTACATTCAGATCGACCGTCCCGAGGTTGTGATCGAAGCGGTTCACAACATTTTGGAGCAGGCTCGTCGAACTCAAAACACATCACAGCCTTAGAGCAAACACAATCCAACGATCAATTTATGCGTTCCTTGTGCCAAACTAGAAGTTCACGCGGTTTGGCATTCTTCGACTTGGAGGCCATGATGTGCAGGAATATCAAGAACCTGTTCAACTTCGATCCGCCTGTGAACGCGGAGGAGGTTCGGGCTGCTTCGTTGCAATTTGTAAGAAAGATCAGCGGTTTTAACAAACCTTCGAAGACAAACGAAGCCGCGTTTCTAGCCGCAGTCGATGAAATCGCCGAGGTCTCGACCCGCCTTCTTCACTCGCTTGAAACCACCGCAGCACCGAAAAATCGGGAAGAAGAAGCCGCTAAGGCCAAAGCCCGCGCCGCGGAGCGCTTCGGCTCGACGCAGGAGCAGTAGTTTCAACTACTTAGGATTCGCGCAACGAGCAACGAGGCTGCCTTTACAGCCATCTAAGTAATTGGAGCGCCATTTTCATCGATTGGGTGACCCTATGAATACTAAAATCCTTTCGCGGACTCTATTTGCACTATTGCTGTTGGCAGCGACACTTGTATTCGCTTGCCCTAAAGCGTCGAAGGCAAGCGCTGCGCAGGATATTCCTCCGTTTCCCGGCACACTGGTGAATGCGCGGTTTGTGTACGTCACGAGCTATGACGGCGATCAGTTCAATCTCAACTTGTTTCCCGAAGACCGGCAGGCGATTGACACTGTGCAAGACGCGATGCAGAAGTGGGGTAAATTTACCCTTGTCTATAAACCACACGAAGCCGATGTGGTGCTTATGGTCATGAGTCGGCCGTCGGAGGATATCCTCGCGGTCTACGATGCTCGCGGTTGGCCGGCCAATAGCCAATACCTATGGCGTATGACTGGCCGCAACGGGCTGCAGCAGGGCGAATCGCCTCTGGTTACTAATCTGGAGCAGGCGTTCGATCACGCGAGAGCGGCAAAGTAAATAAGCTTCAACGGCAGATTCGCAGGGCATCGTATCTCTGCGGTGCCCTGCGGGGTTCTGGGCAGAAATGAAGTGGCTTAAGTTTTACGTCTAGGCTTTACGTCCCGCGATCACCAGGCCAGCGCCCACTACAACCAGCGCGATACTTAGGCCGGGGGAGACTTTCTCATCGTGCTCGGTGGTGACTCCGATGTGAGCGTCGCCCACGCTCACGCCATGGTGGTGATAACTCGGGATGGGGACGACAAAAGAGAGGATCCCCAGGATTAACACGACGACCCCAACAACCAACAAACCCTTCATTCGGATCCCTCCAAGAGATTCGGCGCGAGGGAAGGCATGCTGCAACCCGAGCCGTTGACCAGCGCCAATAAGATGCCGAAACCCGCTTAGAGGCTGTGAAGAAAAAGCCGAAGCACGGCCTTGTGCCGGGACACATGTTCTGAGATTTAGATTAGACCGCCCAAATCTGTGGCCGGCTTTCTAATTCGCGAATCCTTTAACGAACTCGACCAGGCTGCGCAGCGCAATTCCAGATGGGCCTTTTGCAATCCACGGCTTCTGCTCTTCCGTCCAGGCCGTGCCTGCGATGTCGAGATGAATCCACGGCGTATCTTCGGCAAATTCTTTCAGGAACATGGCCGCATTGATGGCGCCGCCCCAGCGCCCGCCAGAGTTAACAATATCGGCGATAGTCGATTTGATATTTTCTTTGTATTCATCGTCGACTGGCAGCCGCCACATTTTTTCACCGGCATCGCTATTGGCCTTGTGAAAGCGCTCGTACATAGCGTCATCGTTCGTGAATAGACCGGCATTGGCATAACCGAGAGCGATCACGACCGCTCCGGTAAGGGTTGCCGCGTCCACCAAATGTGTGCAGCCGAGTTGTCGCGCATAAAAAAGGCCATCGGCCAACACCAGGCGTCCTTCAGCGTCGGTGTTAATTATCTCGATCGACTTTCCCGACATCGCAATCTGCACGTCGCCCGGCTTCTGCGCTTTGCCGGATGGCATATTTTCGGTGGCGCACACGATGCCGATCACTTTGACCTTCGGCTTCAACAGAGCGATGGCGCGCATGGCGCCGATCATCGTCGCGCCGCCGGCCATGTCATATTTCATTTTCTCCATGCCGTCGGCGGGTTTGATCGAAATGCCGCCCGTGTCGAACGTAATCCCTTTGCCCACCAATCCTAAGACCGGTTTTTCCGGTGCGCCGGCGGGCTCGTATTTCATCACGATCAGCGCTGGCGGTTCGTCAGAGCCCTGCGCCACGCTCCAGAACGCGCCCATCTTTAATTCTTTGATCTTGTCGGCGCCGTAGACTTCGCATTTCAAGCCGACCTGATCGCACATCTTTTTGGCTCGCTCGCCAAGTATCGTCGGCGTCATGCGGTTCGAGGGCTCATTCACTAGATCTCGCGTGAAATTTTGCGATTCGCCGATGATTTGCGCTTCATTCGCGGCCTTTTCGAGCGCATCCTTATCCGTGTTCCCGCTGGCGAGAATGGTAAGCGCGTCGATCTTTTGATCCTTGCGGTCGCTGCGGTAGTAATCGGGATCGAAGTTGCCGACGAGTGCGCCCTCGACAATCGCTCGCACCGCTTCCACCGCCGGAATGCTGGGCGGAGCGATAAAAGCGAAGCTGCGGATTCCGCGCGCTTTCAGCGTGCGCACAGCCGCTCCAGCGATTCGGCGCAGTTCATAACTCGTGAACTTTCTTGCCGTCCCTCCGCTGATTAGTAACAGGCGCTTGGCCTTCAGTCCGGCGGGCTTGTGCAGCAAGTTGCTCTCGAAAGGCTTGCCGGAGACCTCACCACTGGCCAGCAAATCGGCAGCAGGAGCTTTAACACTGGCGTCGCCGGTTTCAACCGCGAGTTGCGGCTTAGTATCTTTGTTTTTCGGGGCTGAACCGGTGTCCGTGTTATCCAGCACGATGGCGACGAGGGATTCGGTTTCGACTTGTGAGGGCGTAGAAAGAGAGATTGTCGTTTTCATATGTCTTAGAGATTTGTCGTGGGTGACATTCCAGTATCGTCGGCGGGGTAGGCATCGCGCAAGAGGCGTGGTTGCGGAACCTAAGCTCTCGGGAACCGCGAAAACGAAAATCAGACCCAGATTATGAGGACAATGCGCTGGGAAAGCGGGTCTCAAAGTCGAGCAGCCCCACCCATTCCGGAGTAACGATGATGCGAACCTGAGACGAAATGAGAGTGCGCAACTGGCTGAGCCATGCCTCGGCCTGTTTCGGGTCGAAGTAGCGGTCCGCCGCCGCCGCGTACTCGGGCGCGATGCCGTCGACTGGTTCGAGACGCGCTGTCCCACGGATTAAGAGAACTTTCTGCGGGAAATCGTTCTCATCAATCGTAAGCGATATTTTCGGATTTTTCTTCAGAGCCTTGAGCTTCGGCGCCTTCGGTGGGGTTGCCATGATGATCTCGCGTCCATTCCAGTGAAACCAGATCGGCACCACGCGCGGCGTCCCGTCCATCCAGACATAAGCCATGCGTGCCGGAATCTTAGAGTGCAGCAATTCCTGCGCTGCGGGATGCTGCAGAAGATCGAAGCTTCCCTGTTGAACCGCCTTCATGATGCGCTCCTCGCCGCAAGGTATGAAATTCCGACTCGGGATTGTGCACTTTCACGGGCGATTGGTCAATGTGCATTGGTCGATGTGTAGAAGATCGCTAGCGCGTGCCCGTGGGATCGACGTTCTTTTCTTTTTCCTTGCTGTCTTCTTTGTGGTGGAAGTCGAGTCCGAAGTGCGGTTCGCTGCGCGTGCCGGTGACCTTGAAAGGCACTTCGGTTCCCGCTCCGTCTTTCCGGAAGAAGTGATCCACCGGCTTCAGCAGGATCGATTTCCAGCCGGTTATCATCTGCGAGAGTGTGGCGTCCAGCTTTAACGTTCCGTGAAAGTCAAAGGTATTTCCGTCAAGACTATATTGGCCAACCATGTCCGCATGCGTGCCGGGAATCATGAAATGAAGGAACGAGAAGGAAAGCACTCCATCGTCTAATTTAAATGTTCCCTGCAGATCGGAGGTCACGTCCTCATCGGGACGCTCTTTCGCCAGCTTGGGCTTGCCCTGGCTGCGCAAGCTGAGCGAATCGATTTTCCCCTGAACGCTTTCGTTGCTGAAATGTGCAGCCGGAACATGGAAATTTCCAGCCAGTTTCATGCGATTGGCAACATCAGCCGCACCTGGAGGCAGGCTGAGCTTAGTCTTCATTTCGACGGCGCCGGTCATCACAGGAGGTTCGGTCTTCACGCCGAGCTGAAGCAGGTCTTCGATGCGGGCGCGATCGAGCACAACGTTGAGTTCAATGTCATGGCCGTGCGGAGACTGCACCCGCACAATTTTTCCCTTCGCCGCGAACGACGTTTGCAGAACCCGCGCCTTCACCGGATCGAGGTAGGTATCGCCGTCGGTGCCGTCGACAATGGCATGAAAATCAGTATGTAGAGGAACAGGATGTCCGCTGACCGCGATTCGAAAGTCCGGCGTATCGGTTTCGCCGTTGACCGTGATTCGCCCCAGAGTGCCCTCGTATTTTCCAGTGGAAGAAAGGATTCCTGCGATGCCTTTCAATGTGCCGAGATCGGCGTCGTTGAAGGAGTAGTCGCCTTGTACCGGAGTCTCGCGGGGAGCGAACTCGTCCAATGGCCCGAACTGCCCCGTGGAGTGAATGTTGCCCACAGGTTTGGGGTTGACCAGGGTCGCGTCGAAGTTCAAGGGGCGCCCGGGTCCAATGTCGGTCATCTTCAGGTTGCCGATATCGAAATCAAGAGGAGCCTTCCCCGGCTTCAACGTATTGATCAGCAACTTGGTGTCTTCGCAAACGAACTGGCTGACCTCGATGCTCATCTTTCCCGAATGCTTTCGCATGTCGGTCATTTGCTGCCGGTTCTCTTTCGGCGGAATATTCAGCGACATTCCTTTGACGTAAACCGTTTGCACCCGCATGGGTTCGCGAA
The DNA here is from genome assembly GCA_049279555.1 of Candidatus Sulfotelmatobacter sp. Lineage (GTDB taxonomy): Bacteria > Acidobacteriota > Terriglobia > Terriglobales > Acidobacteriaceae > Sulfotelmatobacter. The sequence goes on along the minus strand of JBAPOI010000455.1, from coordinate 9,618 downwards.
AGAGATCGCGCAGAGGGGTGCTGAATCTGAATTCCTGGATCAACAGAATCGGTTGCACTCCCGGCTCGTATGGATTGGGATCGGTGGCCCCGTAAATCTGCAAACCTGAACCGGAAACCTGCAGTCCATTGAGGATGAAGACGTGCAACTCAGCGAGTTCGACCCGGCTGTGAAAACGTGCCCTGAGAGTTTCGATGACGCGCGTGCGCAGGATCGGTTCCGCGCGCTTGAGAACCGCGACGACGCCAATGCTAATGATTACCAGAAAGGCGGCGAGAATTCCGATAATCCATTTCCAGCGACCCGACCGCCGGCGGCGTAGTGGAATCACAGTCGCGGTTTTTCCAGGATCGATTGGCCGAGTTGATAGCGGTGCTGCCATCGTTGTGGATTACATCAGCGCAATACCGGACCAGCAATAGGGTATTTCCGGCAGGAAGAGGCCGGAGGCTCCATCACGTACCGAGTCCCCGCACAACAAGTCATCACGCCAAGTCATCACAGCAAGGCATCACAGCAAAACAATGGTGATGCCCGGGTTGCGGCGGCCGAGGTCGGAATCGCTTTTCAGCTTCGGATGCGATTGCAGAAGCTTCCAGGTTCGCTCGTCCGATTTCGACCAGTCTTCTCCGAAGATGCAGCCGCGGATCTCGCCTCCCTGGGCCAATTCCTGCAAGCGTTTTTGCACGGCAATGCGAATCTCGCCCCCGGCTCCGGTTGAGCCGTAACCGTGAATTAGTTTGAGCAGCGCGATCTTTTCCTGGCGGGCGAGCGCGAGTTCGCGCCCCAGGCGCTGCAGCGCCTCGTGGACCAGCGGCATATCGGATTTTAGGTCTACGGTTTTGATAGCGCGGCCCTTCACTTTAGATGCGTGGGCTGCGTCGCTGGAGGCCTCGCGTCGGAAGCCTTCAAATCGCTGATCAGCCGCTGAAACGCCACTTGGTAGGAGTCGTGGTTTTTCCAATTGCTGAAGTCGGGGATGAAATACTCGCGAATCTCGCGGGCGGAATCTTTTCCGGTGTCGGAATCGAAGCACTCCCAGTCGCGCAGGGTTTCAAACGACGCGAGCCGGATGGGGAACAGCACACGCCGCTGATCTCGCACCTCGCGCTTGCGGGCCTTGGCAATTTCAGTCTTCACCCACTCGCTCTCCATGCTGTGCGGCGACAGGATCAACAGCAACTTGTCGTGCAGGCGGATGGCTTCGTCGATCTGCTCGTGGAGTTTTCTGCCGCCCTGAACGTCGTGCGGGGCAAACCAGCAGCGCACGCCCTTGTTTTGCAGGTCGGCGTAGAGGCGGTCGGCGAAGGCCTGGTCTTTGGTGGAGTAGCTGATGAAGCAGGAGTAAAACTGGAGGGGGTTTGTCGTGAGCGACTTAATGAATGTGATGAAATCGTTAGGAACGCCGCAGCCACGTAGGAATGATTCGGGAATGCTGCCTTTCGAGCGGTAGATTGTGTCGATACCTATCGTGCACGGGCCCCCATGAAGGACGGCCTCCAGCCCTTCCACGTCGCTGAGATCAACGTCGGCGAAGACACTGTAGAGCACGGCCGCGCCAGCAAGATTCGCGCCGCTGAGGTTTGCCCCGCTGAAGTTTGTACTGTGGAGGTATGCGCCGGCTAAGTTTACCAGCGCGAGTTCTGATTCTCTAAGATTCGCATTGCTGAGGCTTGCCCCGCGAAGGTCTGCAAAGAGTAGGTTAACCCCTTCAAGGTTCGCGTCGTTGAGGTCCGCTTTGCGCAGGTCCGGGACGGTGTCTAGGTGATCTCTCTTCCATCGGTTCCACCCTTCCACGCCGTCCCTGAGCCTCGCTAGGTGTTCATCATTTGCCATTGTGTCTCATTTCAGTTGGAGTTTGCGATGTCAGGTCGCGGAGAGGCGGTTGAGCGACTTTTGGAACGAGTCGTGATCTTTCCCCCATGGTCACCTAACCGAGAAAGCTCGGAGGCGTGTTGGGCTCGATGTCGAACCACTGCAAAACTATCCCATCATGAACCGCCTGCGCGAGTGATTTGCGATAGTCTTCTCCTGAACTTGCTAGTGGGCCGCGCCGGAGGACATCGTGCCAGTCCGGGTCGCCTTGTCTGCCCATGGCTACTTCCGCAATGAATGCTCTTGATAGCGAGGAAATTGTGTTCTCAGCCGGTTGAAATATCTGCCTGACCTGCCGCGCGCCGGTGCGCACCAGGTGACCCTCGTCAGCAACAGCGAGCAGGAGACGCAGGTACTCACGCTTTTGCTCGATCCGGCTTCCCTCGAACAGATAGCCCACGTCGACGATCTTTGCGTGGAACTGCTCAGGGAGCGCTTCTTTGTCGTTTTCAAGGGCCGGGTCAAGGATGTCCAAGTCGATGAAGAATTGAAAGTTTGGGTTCAAGGTGATTCTGAAATCTTTGAATAACAAAGACATCAGGTCCTCTTTGAACGCTTTCTCAAGCGTAAGACGGAACGCCGTTACATTCTTCTCAAAGTGGGAGTGCTCAACTAGGAGCCACAGACCCTTCCAGTTCCATGCGATCAGGAGAGGGAGTTCCACAAGCTCCGCAAACCTGACGAGGGACGAAAGATATTTCTCGGACCAGTTCAGCTGGCCCCGATCCCGTCCCTTTACTTCTATCAAGACTGGAACTGGCACACCATTGACGACGGGAAACGCAATGAAATCCGGGGCCTTGAGTCCGCTCTCAGCTCGAATGGTTGCTGGATCGGTATCAACTTTGAAAATCGCCTGACAGTTTCCAAGCCATGAGACAATTGCAGCAAACTCAGTCTCCTTCGAGAGTCCTTTGTGAATTCCGCGAATGCGTTCTGAAAGAGAGTCAGCGGAGGAATGGATGAGTCCTTCACCGTATAGCAATTTGGCAACTTCGAAGGCGGCTTGGTCGGATTTGTCCACATTGCCTCCGGTTGTCAAGTTCTTGCCCCCACCGACGTCGATTAGCTGAGACGTAGCGCTGTCAAACCTTGCGCCCGCTTGCCACGCTTCTCGTGCTTCTTTATCCGTCTTCCGTTTCCCGTTATCCCACAACTGGCTGCCTTTGGCTAGTGCTAGTTCGATCTTTACTTGCCGTTCTTGAAGTACGTCCGCACCGTTGGCAGTCCCGCTACAGCCCTTGACCATGTATATACGAATCGTATACGATGTATATATCAGCAGGAAAGGTGCCCTATGGCAGTAACCCTGACGTCGATCCGCCTCGACACCGACCTGGCCGACGAGGCCGTGAAGGTGCTCAAGGCGAAATCCCGCACCGACGCCGTTCACATCGCTCTGCGCGAAATCGTTGCGCTGAAGCGCTTCAAGAAGTTGATGAAGAAGTATGAAGGCAAGGCCACGTTCCAAGGCCACATTGATTGATCTTCGTTTTCGACACGTCCGTCATCATTGACGATCTCCGAACGCTGCGTCATCGCGAGAGGATTCAGTCCCTCATTGGTGTCATCCGGACGTCTTCTGTGGTTTTGGCGGAGTTATGGCGGGGCACGGCAAACCCTTCAGATCGCGAGTTTCTCAGGGCTTTGGCGAGAAGTCATCCAATCCTGACTCCGACAGAAAAGAATTGGCTGGAGTCTGGCGAAATACTGGCCAAAATGCGTGCCGATCAAGGCTTCGAGCCGCACAAACTGCGTGATCTGCATTTCGACGTTCTCATTGCCCTCACCGCCCGCTCCCACGGTGCCCGGCTCATCACCACCAACCGGGCTGATTTTGAGCTGGTCAGCCGGTACCGCCAGATCAAGCTTGAGATTTGGTGAACTCGGCGATTTCTGTGTTCATCCACTAAGAGGCTAGAAGCCATCTCATAAATGGTTTCGGGAAGGGCACGACTTCAGTCGTGCCGCCCGGGTCCAATAACCACGCGGGCTTTAGCCCCTGAGGAAGCCGGCTATGTACTTCCCCGGTTCATTATGAGATGGCTTCTAGTCAACGGTCCATCAACGCTGTGAATCGAACGATGGCTGGGCCTCTGCAAACTGCCGGGCTTTGCCCGGCTGGACAGCCGAGGGCGGCTGTCCCCACATGGTTCTTGCGGTTACTTCTTCCGGGCTCGAATCGCTTCTCGCGCTTCTTTATCCGCGGTCCTTCTTCGTTCCGTCTCCCGCTTATCCCACAACTGCTTGCCCTTGGCTAGGGCTAGTTCAACCTTTACTTTGCCGTTCTTGAAGTACATGCGGACGGGAATCAGAGTGAGGCCCTTCTGTTGCGTTTTGCCGATCAGCTTGCGGATTTCTTCTTTGTGCATGAGCAGCTTGCGGGTGCGCAGGGGGGCGTGGTTGTGGATGTTGCCGTGCTCGTAGGGGCCGATGTGGGCGTTCAGCAGCCAGAGTTCGCCGTTTTTGACCAGCCCGTAGGAATCTTTGAGGTTGGCAAGGCCGCCGCGGACCGATTTGGCCTCGGTCCCGGTAAGGACCAAGCCACACTCAAATTTTTCCAGCAAGAAGTAGTTATGTGAAGCGATCCTATTAACGGCAGCATCGCGTTGTCCGGAGGCGGTAGGCTCGCGCTTGGGAGATTTCTCCGGGCTGGGCTTGGTTTGGTGGGTGGACTGGCGAGCCATCGGTTTATCTTAACAGCGCAATCCGGCTCCCGGCGTGCGGAAGGTTGGGTCGCGTGAGTCGAAGTCCCATTTCCCCCGTTGGGACTAAGACCAAAGAGTGTAACTGCCGTGCGTGCAATCACATCGGGAGGCGAGAAGGCCGATGCTATAATCGCTGCAAAACTGTGCCAGCACGAGTGTGCGATTGTGCACCGAGGAGCCTTTAGTATGCACCAACCTCGCGGCAAAGTCTGCTCGTCTGGCGGGTGGTCCGGCTAGGACTGTTTGGCGACGACTTTTAATGAGGATTGACGAATGAGACGTCTAATGCCCGCGGCGGTTCTGCTGCTGGTTGTATTCACCATTGTGCCTGCCATCGCCGACAAGGCAAAGAGTGTCTTCCAGCAGGGCGAGGACGCCGAGGCTCGTGAGAATTACGAAGCCGCCTACAACTTCTATAAGCAAGCCTATGATCTGAAACCAAAAGACTTGCGCTACAAGGCGTCGTTCCAGCGCATGCGCTTCAAAGCGGCCGCCACAGTCGTCCATCGCGGGCAGAAGTTGCTCGACGATGGCAAGCTGCAGGAAGCGGTCGCCGAATTTCAAAAAGCGGTGCAGATTGATCCGTCGCTATTCATCGCGCAGCAGGAGTTGAAGCGTACGTTGCAGCTTATTAATGATGCCGCTAACCCTCCGCCGCAAGCTGCCGGCCCGCCGAGCGGCTTGCAAAAGAAGATTAGAGAAGCGGCCGGCCCAGTAGAACTCGCACCCATCTCGAACGTCCCCATTACAGTCAAGATGCTCTCTACTAAGTCCGATGTAGTATTCCGTACGGTCGGACAGCTGGCCGGCATCAACGTGTTGTTCGATCCTGACTACACCGCCAGAGTGATCAACGTTGACCTTAATGGCGTGACGCTCGAAGAAGCGCTTGAGATTACAGCGCTGGAGTCGAAGACTTTCTGGCGCCCGGTGACCTCAAACACGATTTTCGTCGCGCAGGACAATCCTGCGAAACGTAAGGAATTGGAGCAGAGCGTACTCAAGACTTTCTATCTTTCGAATCTTTCGCAACCCACCGAGTTGCAGGATGTAGTAAATGCGATCCGCGCCGTCCTCGACGTGCAGCGGGTGCAGCAATTACTCTCGCAGAATGCGCTGGTGGTGCGGGGGACGCCCGACCAGATTGCGCTGGCGGAAAAGTTGGTGGAAGACCTGGATAAGGCGCGTCCGGAAGTGATTGTCGATATCGCGGTACTGCAGGTGAGCAAGGACAAGTCGCGAACCCTGGGATTTAGTCCGCCCACCAGCGCCACGGTTACGTTGCAAAGCAATATCAACACCACTACGCCAACCACCACTACCACCGGAACGACCACTACTTCGAGCGGTTCAAGCGGCACCGGCCTGGAGTTGAACACGCTGGGCAATCTGAACGCCACCGATTTCCAGGTGACGATCCCTTCCGCCAACCTCTCAGCAGTGATGGGCGATAGCGATACGAAGATGTTGCAGAACCCGCAGATTCGCGCCCTCGATAACCAGAAGGCAACGCTCAAGATCGGTGAACGCGTGCCGGTTGCGACCGGATCGTTCCAGCCCGGCATCGGCGGTGTCGGTATCAACCCGCTGGTTAACACTCAGTTTCAATACCTGGACATCGGCGTGAACATTGACGTCACGCCGCACATTCATGGCGATCGGGAAGTGACGCTGAAGATTTCGATGGAGGTTTCCTCGGTTGTGGGTCAATCGAGCATCGGCGGCATTAGCCAGCCCATTATCGGCCAGAAGAAAGTTGAACATGAAGTTCGGCTGCGAGATGGAGAATCGAGCCTGATCGGCGGAATTCTGGACGATTCGCAGACCAGGTCTCTCGCCGGAATTCCGGGGCTTGCGCAGATTCCAATCCTCGGATATTTGTTTGGGCAAAGAACTCAAGATCACGCCGAGGATGAGACCGTCTTCGCCATTACACCACACGTGATTCGCGGAACGACGGTCAGCGAGCTGAACCAACGCCCAATCGACATCGGGACTGCAAATACGATTGAACTGCGACACGTGAATCATGCACTTCCGGCCACGGCTCCGGCTGCTGGGCAAGCACCTTCGGCTCCCGGAGCTCCTGCAACGCAACCTCCGACGAGTCAGGCGGTGCCGTCGAATCCAGCGGATGCTGCCGCGCAAGCGGGTGGGGCGAATTTTCTGTTTGATCCGGGGCAGATCACCGCGGTGAAAGGGAACACCTTCGTTGTGAATCTCATGATCTCGGGCGCCCAAAATGTTTATTCTGTGCCGGTGCAAATGAACTATGACCCGTCCAAATTGCAGTTGGTGAACATCTCGAACGGCGGTTTCCTCTCTCAAGATGGGCAGGCGGTGGCGCTGGTGCATCGCGAGGACGAAACCAAAGGCGAATTGCAGATTACGGCGACGCGGCCACCGGGAGCGGGTGGGGTTTCCGGAAAAGGTGCCGTGGTCACGATGACGTTCCAGGCAAAGGCGAGCGGACAGACTCCGCTCACCATTACTCGTGGCGGAGCGCGCGATCCAGGTCAGCAGGCCATTGCTGTAAATGGAGCGCAGGCGTCGGTGACGGTGCAGTAGACCGGGCCGTCTCTGAACCTGAGAATCAAGATGATGTGGCAGAAATTCATTCATCGCAATGCCAGTCCTGAGGCGGGCTTTACCCTGCTCGAACTGATCATTGCGACCACGATCCTCATGATTCTTACCTCGATGGCTCTGCCTCTGGCGCGGCTGACCATCAAGCGCGAGAGGGAACGCGAATTGCGATTCGACCTGTGGCAGATGCGCGACGCAGTTGATCGCTACAAAGATGCAGCGGACCGCGGCGGTTTCCAGACCAAGGTGGACAGCCAGAATTATCCTCCTGATCTCGATACGCTGGTCAAAGGCGTGGACGTGCAGGGAAAAAAAGTTCGCTTCCTGCGCAAGATTCCAGTAGACCCGATGACCGGCAACACCGAGTGGGGACTGCGCTCGATGCAGGACGATCCAGATTCCGACTCTTGGGGCGAGCAGAACGTGTTTGACGTTTATACGAAGTCGACGGGTACGGCGCTGGACGGCACGAAATACAAGGATTGGTAAATTGGCGAGCAGGCTCAACGCGGGGCGTGGTTCCGGATTTACATTACTGGAAATGATGATCGTGATCAGCATCATGCTGATCCTGATGTCCGTTGCGCTTCCTATTTATAACCAGTCGATTCGACGGTCGCGCGAGGCTGTACTGCGCCAGGATCTTTTCACCATGCGGCAGGTGATCGACCAATACACACTCGACAAACAGAAGGGCCCGCAATCTCTCGAAGACCTGACTTCGTCAGGTTATCTCAAAGTCATCGCCAAAGATCCGATGACGGGCGAAGCGAACTGGGAAGTTAAGCAGTGTGAAGAGCTCGAGGCTGTTGATCAGCAGGAGCCTGGCATCTGCGATGTAAACTCTGCATCAAACGCGATCGCCAGCGACGGCACCACCTATTCCAGTTGGTAACGGGCGAAAGCGCAAAGTAATTCACAAGTCATCGATCCCGCCTGTGGATGAGTAAGGTTTTCCTTCCTGAAATTTCTTCTTGATGTGCGGTCATCTCTTGTTTGGAAATCCGCGTCTAGTAGGTTCGCGTTATGGACTCTTCTCGGCATACCAGATAAAAACCTCGCATTCGTTAGCTGTGGGTAACTGAGTTCTAAGGAACTCTGACAACAGTCAAACTTTGGATTTTGCCGGGAGGCAGTGTGATCTCGAAGACCGTTGTGGTGTGCGCATTGTTGGCGTTTGTTGGCAGTGTCCGAAGCTTCGCGCAGAGTGAACCTTCCGAATTCTTTAATGCGTGGGAGGGCCGCGTGCGCGATACGCTGGCGCAACAACCAGCGTGGCCCATCCCTCTGGTCACGACATCGTCAGGTCTGCTGCAAGTGGCTCGTACCGATATCGTTCGCCAAATCACGCCCGCCGAAACCGAAACCTGGAACTACGACAACACCAAGGGAATTGCGGTCGTGCCTTGGTACAGGGTTGAGTTCGATGCGCTGCCACCGCCTTACATTCAACACAATTCCAAAGCCGAGGATGGGTTCGGCGATGTCTCAATGTTACTGAAATATCGCTTGGCCGCGGGCAACGCCTCCCACGGCGACTATTCGGTGAGTTTTTCTGTCGCCGGCACCTTGCCAACGGGTAGCTACAAAAATGGAAGCCTTGCGCGACCATTGCACCCACTGTTTGTGCCGGCAAGGGTTTCAAGCGATTCGATGTGCAATCGACGCTAGGCGTGATCCTGCCGGCCGGAGATACGGTGAAACTAGATCGCGTCGTAGTTTGGAACACCGTGGGCCAGTACCGCGTTGGCAAATGGTTTTGGCCGGAGATTGAAAGCAACGCCACGTTTTATCATGGCGGTGCCAATGATGGCCGGGTTCAGAACTTTGTGACTCCTGGACTAATGCTCAGCAAATTCAAGCTGGAGCACGATGAGCGCAACCGCCTTGCACTGATATTTGGCGGTGGCATGCAGATCGCGGCGACGCAATTTCACACCTACAATCACGGTCTCGTGCTGACAACGCGGCTGCTGTTTTGACCGGTCGACGATGAGAAGGTAGGTGCATTGCGCCCGCGACGCCTCAGGAACTAACATCTCTTCATGCCCGTTGAAACGGAAATCAGTCAAACTCACACCTCCATTCGCGCCCGACGCGGCAACTCCCTCACATGCAAAGGCTGGCAGCAGGAAGCTGCGATGCGCATGCTAATGAACAACCTCGACGATGAGGTTGCCGAGCGGCCACAGGACCTAGTTGTCTACGGCGGTACCGGGCGCGCGGCGCGCAGTTGGGACGCATACCGCGCCATTGTCGCGACCTTGAAGAATCTGGAGAATGACGAGACTCTGCTGGTGCAATCGGGCAAGCCGGTCGGCGTATTTAAGACGCACGATTACGCGCCGCGCGTTCTGATCGCAAATTCGAATTTGGTGGGCCACTGGTCGAACTGGGAAGAGTTCAATGAACTGGAGCGCGCCGGACTGATGATGTATGGCCAGATGAC
>JBAPOI010000454.1:0-7248 GCA_049279555.1 Candidatus Sulfotelmatobacter sp. | reverse complement strand
GTCGCCGCACGTAAACTGCGAAACGGTTCGTGCCTATGTGGATCAGGTGGGGTTGGCGCAGGCCACTGCGCTGGCTCGTGCTGCCGGGATGACAGCTCGGCAGGAGTGGCGAGCAAGACGAAGCTTTGCGAAGAAAGTCTAATGGGTCACTTTGGAGACCAAACTCACCGCTAAACCGTCGAACACGCTAGGAGAATTTTTTATGCACTACACCCAGCTCTCAGGACAGAAGATTTTATCAGCCCTTTCTGATAGCTACAACGTTATTTCCGCAGTCAAAAAATATCAGGCATCCTTTGCGAGCGACACTGGACTTCCAAAAGATGACTTGGCGCGAATCGAATTAATGGCGGCGAATGTAAAAGTGGTCGAAAAAGTTCAAACGGAAGTCAGGGCGCTTGAACGCGAACTCGATCGTCAGGAAACTGCCGAGAAGTCGCGATATTAAAAACGCTTCGTAGCAGGCGAATGCCCAGCTCTTGCAGTCGCTCCGTCAGGTGTGTGACCGACTTCAGAGTGGTCCCCGGCGAAAAGGCTCCTTTCTTCCGCGGTGCAAAATGTCGCTCATGGCCCAAAGCGACGGTTAGTGCGGCGCAGCGATTCGTTCGCTATCGGAGTAGAAGCGGACATGACATGGACACCCTAAAACCGGTCGCTGTTGACCCGATCCGCGACCACACTACGGGCCAACTCGGGGCATCTGATTACTCAGCCTTCGCTTCCTCCTTGGATCTCAGCGAAGGCCAGGGCGGCCGTTGGTGGGACGTACCCTCCACGCTGGCGGTCGCCCGCCTTGGCGCGGGTCGGGTCAGCGACGGAATAATTCCCGCATTATTCCCCGCGCATGCGCCCGCCCGAGAACTGAGACGGCCTAGCTGTCGCCTATCGTAAATTCTAATACGTGGTCGTTGCCGCACAGATATCCGAACACCACGCTTTTCCTGGCTGGGGTGGCAGATACCAGTCTCATTTCTTTGCCGCAGGTTGGGCAAGGAGGGCAAATGGGCGGGACGTTATCGCGATCTCGTAGATGTTCTCGCTCGTGTAATGACGCAGCCATGGCGTGCTCCCTGTATTGGAGGGGCAACGGTCGCCTTTCTGGGTGCCGGTCGGGAGTTGATATCTCGGGGGCTTTGAGGCCGTCCCTTGATTGCAAGGGTTCCACCTGAATTGAGACGCTATCGAGGCCGCCATTCCACGTCCCAATCCTGGGTTTCACAACACCTAATTAAACGCCAACAAAAAGGGCAGTTCCGTCCGGTCCCCGTGTCCGCTCACGGCCCGGAGCGTCACCTAGTGCGAAGCAGTGGTTTGGTCGCTTTCGGGAGTGAAGCGAACATTGAGCGGACATCTCAAATTGGTCGCTCATAACTCATCTCCCCATTGCCTGCCAACTGCATATGCCGCTTGAATAATCGGAACTACTCGTATTAGAATTCACTCATTGGCGAGCGCATTTCCTGCCTGAGAGCTGCCCATGACGCGGCGATGTACCGAAGCCGTCGCTCATAAGAATTGGCAGCCCGGTGCCGTCGGTGGCACAGTATCGCACTCGACAATCGATGTTAGTTGGCATCTCGGAGGCCGCCGGCCTCCGCAAAACTACGTGTGGGCATCCGGGACAATCTCGGTCAGATTAGCCCACCGGAATCGGAGGTGGGATCATCATGCGAGTTATAGCTTTCCTGGTGTTTGCAGCACTATCGATTATGCCACTACACGCGGCTGCGCCCGAGTACGGTACGAAGGAGGAGGCGGTGGCAATGGTTAAGCGCGTCCAAGAAATGTTCAAGAAAGACGGCGCCGATGCCACTTTTAAGGCGGTCTCGGACCCCTCCACAACAGAGTTCCACGATCGCGACCTGTATCCGTTCATTTATTTCAGGGACGGAGACAAAAAGGGACTCTGTGTCGCTCACGGCGCGCGGCCCGCGTTAATTGGCAAGAATCTGCTCGGCCTTAAAGATCAAGACGGAAAATATCTCATTCAAGCGTTGGCCGATGTTGCCAATGGGCCTGGAAGCGGCTGGGTCGATTACAAGTGGCCTAACCCGACTAACAACAAGATCGAAGACAAGTCGAGCTACGTCGAAAAGATGGGAGATTATTTTGTAGGTGTCGGAGTTTACAGGCAATGACGAGTGTCGGCGGGGCCGTCACACCGCCTGAACGCGCGATGCGTCCGAAGTTGTCGTCCGGGGTCCAGTCGCTTATTGGCATCTTCAATAATCTGTCTGTCCAAATCAAAGCGTCAGCGGCATCGGTGCTGCTGCTGATTTGTTTGTTGGCTTTGGGAACGAACGCTTATTTGACGTCGACGCGATCGGCTACCGGACTACGGGAACTTACGAACGAACTCCTACCGAAGCAGCGGGCATTTTCTCAGGTCAGCGAGGCTGTCGTAGCCACGCATATGAAGATCTTTCGTTACGTTTCGTGGGCCAGCAATGGCGTGAGCGATATGTTGCTTAAGCCGCTGTACGCAGAAATCAATTCAGATCTAGATACGGTATCCGATCGCATTGTCGCTCTTGCCCAACGGCAGGATCTGTCCAGCCTAGAACGCACAGCCATGCAGGGGACGCTGGCCAAGTGGAAAATTTGTAAAAGTCAGGCGAAAGACACGATCGACATCGGTCAAACAGACGCGCCTATGGCGACGATGATGCTCGGCCAGACGGACGACACCTTCAAGGCCGTCGACACCGATTTCCAAGATCTATCGGCGGCAATTTCGTACACCGCAAGCAATATGAGCACTCAGCTTTATTCCGATGCCGATTGGAACGAGAGTATCGTCATCATAATAACGCTCGCCGGTTTCTTGATCAGTACTTTTGTCGCCGTGGTAGTCGGTCAATCGATCGTCAGGCCCATAAAGTCCATTACCGATGTAATGCAACGCCTTTCGGCCGGTGAGACCAATGTTGAGATCGGCTATCGCGACCGTCGCGACGAGATCGGCCGAATGGTCGACGCCATCGGCGTATTTCGAAAAAACGTGATTGAACGACATGCGATGCAGCAGACTCTGACCGAAGCAATCGAGGCGATATCGGAAGGGTTCTCGCTTTACGATGCGCAAGACAAGATCGTCGCTTGCAATACTCGCTACAGGGAAATGTTTTCATACGGTTATGCCGCGACACTGGTCGGCGCATCGTTCGAATCGATCGTGTCGAACGCCGTGGAGCACGGGTTGATCCCGGAGGCTCGAAGCGAGCCTCAGCGTTGGCTGGCAGAGCGACTGCAGAAACATCGCAATCCGAGCGGTCCTCACATCCAGCACCGATCGGACGGGCGGTGGGTTCGCGTCAGCGAGCGCAGGACCGCGAACGGCGGCGTGGTGGCGACCTACGCCGACATCACTGAACTCAAGCAGCGGGAAGCTGAATTGGATGCCCTCGTGCATGAGCTCGAGGTGGCGCGCGACGCAGCCGACGAGGCAAATCGCACCAAGTCTGGCTTCCTCGCCAACATGTCGCATGAGTTGCGTACGCCGCTGAATGCGATCATCGGCGTTACCGAGATGCTGCAGGAGGACGCTCGCGACCTCAAGCGGGACGACGAAATCGAGCCCCTCGACCGTGTGTTGCGTGCTGCCCGCAATCTGCTCGCGCTGATCAACGACATTCTCGATCTTTCCAAGATCGAAGCGGGACGGATGGAGCTCCACGTCGAGTCTTTCTCGGTGACGCAGATGATCGACGATGCCGTCAAGACCGTCGAGACGCTTGCGGCCAAGAACGCCAACCGGGTCGTGACTGACTGCAGCCCTGCGTTGGAGCCGATGCAGGCCGATCAAATGCGGGTCCGGCAGGCTCTGCTCAATCTGCTCAGCAACGCCAACAAATTCACGGAGCGTGGCACCATCACGATCAATGCGCGGCAGCAGAACGAGAACGGTCAGTCGTGGATCACGATCGCGGTCACCGATAGCGGGATCGGCATGACGGCGGAACAGATGGAAAAACTGTTTCAAGAGTTCTCTCAAGCGGATTCGTCCATGACCCGCAAATACGGAGGAACAGGCCTCGGTCTCGCGATCAGCCGGCGTTTTTGCCAGATGATGGGCGGGGACATTTCGGTCGAAAGCGAACTTGGCCGCGGATCAACCTTCACGATCCGACTACCGCGGGTCATGGGACGCGTGCAGGATGTCGCAGCTGCACAGGATGTTTCGGCGCGAACTCCATCCGCTGCGCCGCTCGACGTGCCGCTAATCCTCGTCGTTGACGACGACCAGACGGTGCGCGAGGTGATCAAGCGATTTCTAGAGCGCGTAGGCTACGCTGTCGTCACCGCAAGCGGCGGCCAAGAGGGGCTTCGGTTGGCGCGGAACTTGAGGCCCGCCGCGATCACGCTCGACGTGATGATGCCCGACCTGGACGGCTGGACCGTGCTCGCTGCGATCAAAGGTGATCCCGAGCTGGCGAGTATCCCCGTCATCCTTATGACGATCGTCGATGAGAAGAACCGGGGCTACTCGCTTGGCGCTTGCGAGTATTTGGTCAAGCCGATCAGCCGCGACAAGCTGGCGGAGGTGTTGCGGAACATCTGCGGCTCGGTCGGAGGCCACGTGCTTGTGATCGACGACGACGACACAGTGCGGCGCGGAATGCGACTAGCACTCGAGCCGGCCGGTTGGAAAGTGACCGACGCCGAGAACGGCCAAATCGCGTTGGACTGCCTTGCGGCGACGCGCCCCGATGCGATCATTCTGGATCTTATGATGCCGGAGATGGATGGCTTTGAGTTCCTCGAAGAGCTACGCCGCCGTGCCGATTGGCGGGATATTCCGGTCGTCGTAGTCACCGGGCGAGACCTGACGGACGACGACCGCAGCCGCCTTAACGGCGCCGTCGAACGCATTATTCAAAAGATCGACCGTGATGCGATGCTGCAGGAGTTGCATGGCGAGCTGAGTAAATGTATCGCGCGGCGGCGCGTCGAGGGTATGGCCGAGGCCTGAATGAAAATTCTGTATGTCGAGGATAACGACGATAACATCTACGTGGTGAAGAACCGGATGACGCGGGCCGGCTTCACGGTTGTCGTCGCTACCGATGGTGTTCAGGGCGTGACGATGGCGATCGCCGAGAAGCCCGACGTCATCTTGATGGATATGAGCCTGCCCGTACTCGACGGCTGGGAGGCGACGCGCCGCATCAAGGCCGCGCCGGAAACCCGACATATTCCAGTCATCGCGTTGACCGCGCATGCGATGACAGGTGATCGGGAGAAGGCGCTCGCGGCCGGTTGCGACGACTTCGATACCAAGCCGGTGGAGCTGACGCGTCTGATTAGCAAGATCCGTGCGCTTGTACCGGAAAGTGGCGCGCCGTGAATCCATCCGAAGCCGCGCTGCTCATTGTCGATGACATCGAGGACAATCGTTACACGCTGACGCGACGACTCAGTCGCGAGGGATATACAAATCTGACGACCGCGGCCAACGGGAGCGAAGCACTGGACCTTTTGCAAAGAAAGCCGATCGATCTTGTTCTGCTCGATATCATGATGCCCGACATGAACGGGTACGAGGTGCTTGAGCGCCTGAAGGCTGATCCGAACCTGCGGCATATCCCGATCATTATGATTTCGGCGGTAGACGAGATCGAAAGCGTCATCCGCTGCGTTGAGCTCGGCGCCGAAGACTATCTTTCAAAGCCGTTCAATCCGACACTGCTGCGCGCGCGCGTGGGTGCAAGCCTGGAGAGGAAGCGGCTGCAAGATCAGGTGCGGGCGCAGGCGGCAGACCTGGCGACGTGGAACAAGACTTTGGAGAAGCGCGTCGCCGATCAGCTTGCCGAAATTGAGCGGATGGGTCGCCTTAAGCGATTTCTCTCTCCGCAAATTGCCGAGGCTGTGCTGGCTTCCCGCGACGAAAGCATACTGGAGAGCCATCGGCGGGACATCACGGTCGTTTTCTGCGACGTGCGGGGATTTACGGCTTTCGCCGAGACCGCGGAGCCCGAGGAGGTGACTTCGTTTCTCCGCGAGTATCACACTCGGCTGGGGGCATTGATCCACAAATACGAAGGTACGCTCGAACGATTCACCGGCGACGGACTGATGGTCCTGTTCAATGACCCTCTGCGCTGCACCGATCCCTCGATTCGCGCGGTTCGGATGGCCGTCGAGATGCGTACGCAGGTCAACGAGGCCACAGCTAAATGGCACAGGCAGGGACACGCGCTCGGCTTCGGAATGGGCATTTCCTATGGATATGCCACGTTGGGACGCATCGGTTTCGAGGGTCGCTTCGACTACTCCGCCATCGGCACCGTCGTTAATGTGGCAGCGCGCCTGTGCGGCGAGGCGCTCGACGGCCAGATCCTGATCGACGGCAAGGTGCTGAGCGCGATCGAAGCAGTGGCCGAGACGCAGCCCGCCGGCGAGTTGACTCTCAAGGGCCTCCGTCGACCGATTCCAGCGTTCAATGTCTGCGGATTGGTGTCGGTTGATGCAGATGCGGTGGACCAGCCGGTGACTTGAGACCCAATGGTCGCGGTGGGGACAGGGATTTCACCTCGCCTCCCGCAGTCGGGTGGGATCGCGGGTCGGGCCGGCTTCGCATGATGCCGACGTCTGCTCGCCCCCTAAACATTCCTGCGGGTTTTCCCCAGTACGCTTGGGAGGTTGTGCCCGGCGAAGGAAGCAAGCGGACATCCGTCCATCGGCAGCCTCACCAGCATTTTGGCTGGAAACTGCCGGAAAAGTTAAACCAATTATTCGCGAGGCTATAACGAGCAGCTTTATGATTTGCAATTTTGAACATGGGGCGTTCCGACAGATGCAATTCCAGTCAGACTTCCAGACGATTGCGCACGCTGGTAGTGTCAAGCTTAGATTTTGCACAATGGCCCCACCTCATGGCGAACTGCACCAAGGTGCCTAAGGGAGACAGTAAAATGACACGGCAAATCGCGGTTGTCATGTTCTCGGCAGTGTTCGGACTTCTGACATTGTCTTCGCACGCCTTAGCGCAACAAAAGACGACGGCGGCATGCCGCGACGAGTGGCGGGCGAACAAGGCTGCCAACCAAGCCAATGGCGTAACGGAAAAGGCCTACGTCGCTCAATGCCGCGGTGGCGCGGCACCTGCCCAGACGACTGCAGCACCAGCTGCCCCACCGGCTGCTTCTCCCACAGCAGCACCCCCAACGGGACAAAAGACTGCCGGGGCTTGCCGCGACGAGTGGCGGGCCAACAAGGCCGCTAATCAGGCCAACGGCATCACAGAAA
>JBAPOI010000453.1:0-7578 GCA_049279555.1 Candidatus Sulfotelmatobacter sp. | reverse complement strand
GTCGTGATCCTTAGAACCTCCGGCGCTATTAGTGGCATCCATAGTTGCCATGAGAATGCCCTGCGACGTGGTTGACCCATCGGCAGCGGATGGAGTGATGTGCAGCGCGAGAGCCAGGCCCTGGATTCTAGCAGCAACGATTCTCGGGTCGAGCATGACGTTCATCGACAGCACGGTGGTCAATGTCGCTTTGCCGGCGTTGCAGGCGAGCTTTCACGCCACGGTTGTCGATGTGCAGTGGGCGGTTGAGGCTTACGGGCTTTTTCTGGGTGCGTTGATTCTTGTTGGTGGGTCGCTCGGCGACTTGTTTGGCCGCCGGCTGATTTTTCTGGCGGGTGTGACAATATTTGGCGCGGCCTCCATTGCGTGCGGAGTTTCGTCGAGTATCGACGGTCTGATTTTGGCGCGAAGCGTTCAAGGGGTGGGGTGCGGCGCTCCTGGTGCCGGGCAGTCTCTCGATTATTAGCGCGTCGTTTGACGAGCAGAGCCGCGGACGGGCGATCGGGACCTGGTCGGGTTTTACCGCGATTACAACGGCGATTGGTCCACTTCTTGGCGGCTGGCTGGTTCAGCATGCCTCGTGGCGCTGGATATTTTTTATCAACCTTCCTCTCGCAGCGGCGGTGATCGCGATTTCGATGTGGCGAATTCCGGAAAGCCGCAGTGCCGCTACGCACCGGCTGGATTGGGCAGGAGCGATCCTGGTGACGCTGGGACTGGGTGGCATTGTGAATGGGTTTATCGAATCCACGAATCTGGGCTGGAGAAATCCCATCGTCTTTGGAAGTACGATTGCCGGATTAGGCTGCGTTGTCGCGTTCGTGCTGCTCGAGAGCAGAGAGACGTCGCCGATGGCGCCGCTGGCACTATTCAAGAACGCGAGCTTTAGTGGGGCGAATCTGCTCACCTTATTTTTGTATTCGGCAGTTGGAATTTTCTTTTTTCTCTTCCCGCTGAACTTGATTCAAGTTCAGAGATATTCTTCAACCGCCACGGGAGCAGCGATCCTTCCTTTTATTCTGCTGATGTTTCTGCTTTCGCGATGGTCGGGAGGACTGGTGGCGCGATATGGCGCGAGAGGTCCGTTGATCATCGGTCCTCTAGTGGCGGCGGTGGGGTTCATTCTGTTTGCTCTGCCCGCAATTGCGGGCGATTATTGGAAAACCTTTTTCCCCACAATCATCGTGCTCGGGCTCGGTATGGCTGTTACGGTGGCCCCGCTCACTACCGTGGTAATGGGTTCTGTTGGCCAGGACCGGGCTGGTACGGCCTCGGGTATCAATAATGCAGTTGCCCGGGTTGCAGGCGTGCTGGCGATTGCGGTCCTTGGGATTGTGATGGTCTACGCTTTCCGCTTTTGTCTGGAGCGTAAATTACTGCATATCCCGCTGCCGTCCGAGGCAATGCAAATGATTCGAAACGATGAGATCAAACTGGGTGGCTTGCAGGTTCCCAGCAGCCTCGATCCCGGTCAGGTCTCGGCCGTTCAAAAGGCGATTCAGGAAGCGTTCATCTTTGGATTCCGAATTGTTATGTTGATCTGTGCCGGGCTGTCGCTGGCAAGTGCAGCAGTGGCGAGGGGGATGATTCCGAACGGCCT
The DNA here is from genome assembly GCA_049279555.1 of Candidatus Sulfotelmatobacter sp. Taxonomy (GTDB): domain Bacteria; phylum Acidobacteriota; class Terriglobia; order Terriglobales; family Acidobacteriaceae; genus Sulfotelmatobacter. Next base: position 5,978 of record JBAPOI010000453.1, on the reverse strand, counting down.
GGGGCCTCCCGGAGAATAAGACTCCCGTTTCCGGCCTCTGGGGCCCGACTGGCCAAAATTTACCTGCTGAAACGGGCGAAAACTGTGGCAGAATGGCGGCATTGGATTTGGGGTCGCCTGGGGGTGTGTATGTCCTGCCGGAAAGCCTGTCTGATTCTTCTAGGTGCAACATTCTCTGCCACCGCATTCGCGCAAGTTTCCCGCTCCGAACAAGTGCAGATCGCGCCGCCAGTGATACGCGCCATTGAGCCTCCGGCACACGATGCGACGGCCGCCGACCTGGAGCAGCAAGCGGATTCGCTGCGCGCCGACAAACTGTATCTGGATGCGCTCGATTACTACCGGGCCGCGCTCAACAAGAAGCAGAACGATGCGCGCCTGCTGAACAAGATCGGCATTACCGAGCTGATGATGCAGCGCTATCATGAGGCGCAGAAGTCGTTTGAGCGCGCACTGCGGGCCGATCACGATTTCGCCGATGCCTACAACAATCTCGGTGTGATTCTCTATGAGGGCAAGCGGTGGGGCGCGGCGATTAAACAGTATGAGAAGGCGATCGCCAAGGACAACAGTTCGGCGTCGTTCTATAGCAATCTGGGAGCGGCTCTTTTTTCCAAACGTGAGTTCGAGCGCGCTGTGGTCGCTTACCAGAAGGCGCTGGAGATGGATCCTGACGTGTTCGGGCGGACGTCCCGGAATGGTGTGCAGGCGCAGTTGCCGAGTCCGGAAGATCGGGCGCGCTACGACTACACGGTTGCCAAGCTTTACGCGAAGATGGGTTTGCCGGAGCAGTCGCTGGAATACTTGAGGAAGGCCAAGGAAGACGGCTACCGGGATCTTAAGAACGTATATAAGGATGTGGAGTTTGCGGAGTTGCGCAAGAATCCGCGGTTCACGGAATTGATGGCGTTGAAGACGCCGGTGATTGCCAATTAACGTAAGTTACGCCGCTCGCAAGAATTACAAAGTTTTACAAAATTAGACGCAACTTAGCTGAGTTCTGCGGTTTAATCATTGCACATACTCCTGAAAACAACAGGGTGAGTAAGGAGAAACGGTAGCCCATCGGATGCTGACCCGAGCACGCCCCAAGCAAGCATCCGGTGGGTATTTTATTTGAATGGCAGTTAGCAATTAGCGATTCGCATCTAGCTCCATAAATCGATGGATGCGGATCGTAACTGCTAATGCTAGTTGCTAATTGCAACTGCTGCAGCGCGCTTTCAGACAGCAGCAGGCTGCTGTGGTCTGCCAAAAGCGAACATTTTACGAAACTCCGGCTTCCGGCTACAATAGCCGAATGTCGTCCCTTCCTGCCTCTCTTACCTGGGCTCATCCTCTGGTGGCGGATTGGTTTGTGCAGAGGTTTGGCACGCCGACTGAACCGCAGGAGCAGGGATGGCCGCACATTCTTGCTGGGCGCACGACGCTGATTTCCGCGCCGACCGGGTCGGGCAAGACATTGGCTGCGTTTCTTGCCTGCATTGACCGGCTGGTGCGCAAGGCGCTGGCGGGCGACCTTGCTGATCGAACGGAAGTCCTCTACGTCTCGCCGCTGAAAGCGCTGGGCAACGACATTCAGAAAAATTTGGAAGTTCCTCTCGGGGAGATTCTCGCGCTGGCGGGAGAACGCGGGATGCTCATGCCGGAGATTCGCACGGCGGTCCGCACTGGTGACACGCTGATGCAGGAGCGCCGCGCCATGCTGAAGCGGCCGCCGCACATTTTGGTAACTACTCCTGAGTCGCTTTACATTTTGCTGACTGCGGATAAAAGCCGCGCGATTCTGCGCGATGTTGAAACCGTGATTGTGGATGAAATCCACGCGGTCGCCGACGATAAGCGTGGAGCGCATTTAACGTTGTCGCTGGAACGGCTGGAGGCGCTGGCGTACAAGCGGCCAGTGAGAATTGGGCTGTCGGCTACGCAGAAGCCGATTGAGGAGGTGGCGCATTTTTTGACGGGATGCGTGCCGGAAACTTCAGCGGCTGAAGCCGCTCTCAATCCGAACGGCTCTGCGGTGCGGCTGAAAGCCGCACCCTTTCAAAGCGCTGATCCTGTCATCGTCAACATTGGGCATAAGCGCAAGCTGGATATGGCGGTCGAAGTTCCGTCGATGCCGCTGGGGCCGGTGGCTTCGAACGAAATGTGGGACGAGGTTTATGACCGGCTAGTGGCTTTGGTGGGACAGCATCGGTCGACGCTGGTGTTTGTGAACACGCGGCGCATGGCCGAGCGCGTGGCGCATCAACTGGGAGAGCGGTTGGGCGAGGAGAATGTTGCCACGCACCATGGAAGCCTGTCGCGCAAGTTGCGGCTGGCGGCGGAGAAAAAACTGAAAGAAGGCCAGGTGCGGGTGTTGGTGGCGACGGCGTCGCTCGAGTTGGGAATCGATGTTGGCACGGTGGATCTGGTTGTGCAGATCAACTCGCCGCGCGCGATTGCGGTGACGCTGCAGCGCGTGGGACGGTCCGGGCACTGGCGCGGCGCGGTTCCTAAGGGACGATTGTTTGCCACGACTCGCGACGATCTGTTAGAATGTGCGGCGCTGGTGCGGGCGATTCGGCAGGGCGATCTCGACCGGCTGATGATTCCAGAATCGCCGCTGGATGTTTTGGCGCAGCAGATTGTGGCGGCGTGCTCCGCCGAAGAGTGGGACGAAGAAGAAATGTTTGCGCTGGTACGGCGCGCGTATCCGTATCGCAATTTGACGCGTGCAACGTTCGATTCGATTTTGGAGATGCTGGCCGAAGGCATTGCGGCGAAGCGGGGGCGTTATGGCGCGTATGTGCATCGGGATCGGGTGAATGGCAAGCTGCGAGCGCGGCGCGGAGCGCGCCTGGCTGCGATCACCAGCGGTGGCGCGATTCCGGATAACTCACTGTATGCAGTGGTGGCGGAGCCCGATGGCCTGGTGGTGGGCACGGTCGATGAAGATTTTGCGGTGGAGAGCAACCGCGGCGACATCATGCTGTTGGGCAATACTTCGTGGATGATTCGCCGCATCGAAACCAATGCGGGCCGCGTGCTGGTTCAGGATGCGCACGGCGCACCCCCAAGCGTGCCGTTCTGGCGGGGCGAAGCTCCGGCGCGAACGCAGGAATTATCGGAGCACGTTGGAACGCTGCGGGAAAAAATCAGCGAGATGCTGCCGCACACTTCGCCGGTCGGATTTTCAGCGACGCAGCTGGATGTGGCCGCAGCAGTTTCGTGGTTGAAGGACGAATGCGGGCTCGACGATTCCGGCGCGGAGCAGGCAATCGAATATGTTTTGCAGGGTCGCGCGGTGCTGGGCGCGGTGCCGACGCAGACGACGGTGATTGCCGAGCGCTTTTTCGATGAAGGCGGCGGGATGCAGTTGGTGATTCACGCACCGTTTGGGGGACGGATAAACAAAGCCTGGGGACTGGCGCTGCGCAAGCGGTTTTGCGTGGGATTTAATTTTGAGTTGCAGGCTGCGGCGACCGATAACGGTTTAAACATCGCTTTGGCCGAGCAGCACAGTTTCCCGCTGGGAGACGTTTTCAACTTTTTGCAGGCTGCGACGATGCAGCCGATTCTGGAGCAGGCGGCACTGGATTCTCCGATTTTCGCGACGCGCTGGCGGTGGGGCGCAAACCGGGCGCTGGCGCTTTTGCGATTTCAGAACGGAAAGAAGGTTCCGCCGCAAATTCAGCGCATGCGGTCGGACGATCTGCTGGCATCGGTTTTTCCCGACGCGGCAGCGTGCTTCGAAAATATTCAGGGCGAGCGGCAGATTCCTGACCATCCGCTGGTGGGCGAGGTGATGAAGGACGTGCTCACCGAGGCGATGGATATTGAAGGACTGAAGGCCGTGTTGAGCGGGCTGGCGGATGGACGGATTCGTTGTATTGCGGTCGATACGCCGGTGCCGTCGCAGTTTTCGCACGAAATTTTGAATGCGAATCCTTACGCTTATTTAGACGACGCGCCGCTGGAAGAGCGGCGGGCGCGCGCGGTGCAGATGCGGCGGATGCTGCCGGAATCGGTGCTGGAAGAAGTGGGCGGGCTCGATCCGACGGCGATTGCGCAGGTGCGGGAAGAGGCTTGGCCGGATGTGCGCGATGCGGATGAACTGCATGATGTGCTGCATACGTTGGTGGCGCTGCCGCTATATGCTTCAGGGTCTATGTGGGGACAGCCGCCCTCGGCTGTCCAATCGAGCGAAGCTCGACCTATGGTCGGCGAATCCTCAGTTTCGAGCGGGAGCAGCTCAGCTTCGCTGAGCCGGACAGCCGCGGGCGGCTGTCCCTACATGAGCATTGCCCCGAACGAATGGGAACGCTACTTCGACAGATTGGTGAGCGAGGGGCGAGCGGCGGCAGCGATCTCTGGCGGGCGTGCGTATTGGGTTGCTGCGGAGCGTGCCAAGACTTTTTCGGTTTTGTTTCCTGAGGCGCAATTTGCGCAGCCGTTGGCTGATGTGGAAACGACGGCGTTGAATCGCGACGATGGTTTGTTGACATTGGTTACGGGATGGATGTCGTATTTGGGGCCGGTAACGGCGACGGAGCTCGGTGAGAGATTGGAGATTGCTCCAGCGGAGATTACAAATGCTTTGCTTCGCATGGAAGCCAGCGGGACTGTGCTGCGGGGAAGCTTTAGTGGCGAGGCTGCGCGGGCGAGTCGCCCACGCCCACACGAGCTGCCCTTGCCCGCCGAGCATGAGATCGAGTGGTGCGAGCGGAGGCTGCTGGCACGGATTCACCGGCTGACGGTGGCGACGCTGCGAAAGCAGATTGAGCCGGTGACGGCGGCGCAATTCATGCAGTGGCTGCTGCGCTGGCAGCATGTGGCGCCGGGGACGCAGGTGGCGGGTGAGCGGGGAACGCTTGAAGTTTTGCGGCAGTTGCAAGGGTTTGAGATTCCGGCGAATGCGTGGGAGCGGCAGGTGCTGGCTCGACGCATTGTGGATTACGATCCGAAATGGCTTGACCAGCTTTGCCTGACGGGGGCTGTGGGTTGGGGAAGATTGTCGCCGCATCCGGCGACGCTGGACTACGCGAGCGGGCGAGGAAGTGAGGGTGAGCCGGCTCCGAGGCAGCGAAGGGTGATTCCAACCAGTGTTGCTCCGATTACGTTTTTCGTGCGGGAGGATGCGGACTGGATGACCCCACGGCATCCGGGGGCGGAAGTTTCGGAAAATAACGGATTGAGCCATGGAGCGCAGAAGGTGCTGGATTTTCTGCGGCAGAGAGGGGCGTCGTTTTTTGCCGACATTGTGCGTGGTACGGAAAAGTTGAAGGCGGAAATCGAGACGGCGCTTTGGGAGTTGGTGGCTGCGGGGCTGGTCACTGCCGATGGGTTCGACAATCTGCGGTCGCTGATCGACCCCAAGCGGCGGGCAGGGCAGGGAAGCGGGCGGGCGATGCGTCCGCGGCACAATTCCTGGCGTTGGGCTTTGCTGCATGCCGAGGAAGTTGTGGAGCGGCCGCGTGCGGTGGAAGCGGCTTGCTGGATGCTGCTGCGCCGTTACGGCATTGTCGTTCGAGACGTGCTGGCGCGGGAGGCGAACCTGCCACCGTGGCGCGAGTTGCTGGGAGGTTTCCGCCGACTGGAAGATCGCGGCGAGATTCGTGGCGGGCGCTTTGTTGATGGATTCTTGGGCGAGCAATTCGCCCTGCCGGTGGCGGTGGATTCCGTGCGGGCACAGCGCAGGCTCGATGCCGCTCACGAGGCAAACCCGCAGAGCCGAATCGCGCAAGACAGGATCGCGCAGGAGACGATTACGCTCTCGGCGGCCGACCCGCTGAATTTGGTAGGGATCCTGGTGCCAGGGGAGCGCGTGCCGGCGATTTCCGGGAACAGCGTTACTTATCGGGATGGTGCGGCGATGGCAGTGGTTGCGATTCCTGCCGCAGCGGGGAATGAGGCGGTAGCAAGCTAGGGTCGGATTTCTCTCGCATCGACTTGGGGAAAGCTAGCCGGAGAGAGTGGCGAATAGGTCTCGTGATCTG
>JBAPOI010000452.1:0-1681 GCA_049279555.1 Candidatus Sulfotelmatobacter sp. | reverse complement strand
GACGGCAGCGGCCTGCGCGCATCCCAGACCATCGCGGGCACGACCTCCCATCTGACCTGGGATACGTCAGGGAGCCTGCCGCTCCTGATCAGTGACGGCGCCAACAGCTACATCTACGGCCCAGGCGACCTGCCAATAGAGCAGATCTCCTCCAAAGGCACTCCCACCTACTATCACCACGACCAGCTGGGCAGCACGCGGATGCTGACCAACTCAAGCGGAAACAAGACCGCGACCTTCACCTACGGAGCCTACGGCAGCCTAATCGGCAGCGCCGGAACTCAGACGACTCCGCTTGGCTACGCAGGCCAGTATACGAATGCCGAGAGTGGCCTGCAGTACCTGCGAGCTCGAGTGTATGACCCGAGGACGGGGCAGTTCTTGACACAGGATGACCTTATGCCAATCACGCACTTACCTTATGGGTATGCACAAGATAATCCACTAAATTACCGTGATCCAACAGGCTTTCTGACGCTCGGGGTTTGTGTATCACTGTCAGGATCAATTATAGGATCGCTTGGTCTCGGCGGATCGGGGTGTGTTCAAGCAAGCACATCTGGTGATGTGGGTGTTACCGCTACGGCTGGGCCACCCACGCTTGGAACGCCTGGTCTCTCCGGGGGACCGGGGGTTGAGATCACAAATGCAGAACATGTATCTCAACTAGCCGGACCGTTCTATGGAGGAGGTGGGTCGGCTGTCGATGGCCTTGGTATCCACGGCCAAGCATTTGTAGGCGAGGATAATTGTGGAAATATCATCGGTGGTGTCATCGCGGGTCCAGCATTTGGCGCCGGGGTTGCGGGAACTGCGGGGCCAAGTGAAACGATCCAGGCAAGCATTAGTCTTCCAAGTGTCCTCGAAGCGGTTGAAGATGCTGTTGGCAAATTTCTGGAAGCGATAAACCCATTTTAAATCTCGATTTATCATAAACAATGAGTCAAATCACGCTCTCGAGTCATATGGGTTTTTCTAACGTCCCAGTCATTGTGGTTCTAAGCGTTGCCCTTATCGCCGTTCTTCTTTCCCCAAGAGAGCCACGGTGGATTCTTCGCCCATGGTTTCTCAAGGGCCCACTGCGGCGTAGTTATGTCGCAATTGCCATTGGCCTATTTTTAATTGCCGCGATCCTACGTGCGGGTCACTAATAAACCCACCAAGCCCCTCCCCTCCAATAGTGAGTGGCGCGATCATTGCTTTTGCGGTTCCGCACCCCACGGCCTGGCAGTCGACGCCAAAGGCGACATCTGGGTAGCCGACACCGGCAACGACCGAATTCAGGAGCTCAATTCCAAAGGCGAATACATCCGCAAGTTCGGATCGGAAGGCACCGGCAACGGCCAGTTCAGGTCCCCGGCAGCCATCGCCATCGACTCCGAAGGCGATGTCTGGGTCGCAGACGCGGGCAATGACCGGATGCAGCGCTTCACTCCCGAAGGGACCTACCTGAGCCAGTTCGGCACCGCCGGCAACGACGACGGCCAGTTCTCCGAACCGCAGGGGATTGCCATCGACGCCAAAGGCAACTTCTGGATCGCCGACACCGGCAACGATCGCGTGCAGGAGTGGCTGCTGACGGTTCCACCCACCACCTACGAATACGACCAGGCCGGCAACCTGACCGCCGTCGAACGCCAGGCGGGGAAAGCCCTTGGGATCGACGAAAGCTACGCCTATG
>JBAPOI010000451.1:0-1522 GCA_049279555.1 Candidatus Sulfotelmatobacter sp. | reverse complement strand
GTTTTCTCCTCTTTGAACGGTCGAGCAGCGCCCGGGTCTTCGTGAAAATAGTCGCTGGCCGCGACGGCATGCGTCCCCAGTGTCTTGCGGAAAGCCAAGCTTTCAGGTGAGGCCAGACAGGTAAGAACTTAGCCTGCAACGCAAAGTAAGAGTATAGGCGACGCACAGGGGAGCGTCAATTGCGGCGCCGGATAGAAGATTGATGAGGCTAGGCGGATTCTGGCGATACAGGAGGCAGCGGAGCCGTAGAGCGGTCAAGGCTCCCCTTGACCCAGAACGTAAGCCCAACCGTCGCGAGACAAGCAGCCCACGGAATGATTGGGGAGATCCAGAAGACGTGCGGCGCAAAACGCAGCGCTGCAAACCAGGCGAGGATCGTGAGCAACCCGAATAAAAGGGCGGAAAGCTGTGCGCGGCTCTTGAATGCCGGAGGCCATGCGCAGAGCGCCTGCATAAATAGCGCGAAGGGGTAGGCGACGATTAGATCGATGAAGTAGTGCTCTCCGGTTCCCATGGTGGCGCAAAAGGTGAATATGACGAAAAGCGCGGTTATGGCGCGTTCCCACCAAGAGAGCCCGCGCGAATACCACCAGCACAGCAGAACCCAGCCCATATGAAGCGAGGGGATGGCGTTGCGCGGGCCGCGAAGGGCGACGGGTTCGAGAACGACGCGACGCAAAATTTCGAGGTCCAACGGACGCCAGGGAAAGCCATCTCGCAGGAGGTGGACGGGACCCAACGCTGGGAAAATATTGTAGAAGATGATGCCGATGGGGCCAGTGAGGAGAAAGGCCGCCATGGCAGAGAGCGCACGTTGGCGGGCGCGGAGGAGCTGGCCGGAATAGACGAGCGCGATGGGAATGGGGAGGCCGAGGTAGAAGAGTTCGCCGGCGATTTTGAAGTACGGCCAGAGGGCAAAAGCCTGGCCCATCAGGAAGGGAAGCTGGACGTGGAGGCTTCCGTCAAAAGAGTATAAGAAAAGGTCCAGCGTCCTGGGGTGGAGCCTTTCCGTCAAATCGAGCATGTTCGAAGCGAACCACTCGGAGGTGACGAAGAGCAGAGAAGGAACGAAAGCGAAGAGAAGGAGTTTCCGGCGATCTCCTGCGGACCAGATGGCGCGCAGGGCGAGCAGCAAGAGGCTGTTCAGCCCGAAGAAAGAAAACCACGCCATGAAATGCGGCGTGTAGTGAAGGAAGCGGAAATCGACAAGGGCAAGCAGCGTGGTTAAGCCGATCAGGGCAAGCCCGTCGGGCCACAGGCCGCAGACGCGCAGCTGGATGATCACGACGCTTATCAAGGCAATGGCGAAAAACGCCGAGGACAGGGACTCGGAATAAAACTGCGAGCTGGTTCCGAAGCCGGCGGCGATGGCCACACAAAAAATGGTGAGAAGGATTTGCGCGGCGCGCGGCAGTTTCATTTTTAGATGTTTCTCCAAGTGCAGGCGGGCGGAGCGATAGTTGCCGAGAGGTGCCGCTCGGGCCCTGCTCCATTTCAACATTCCTTCTGGCTGAAGCTTGGG
>JBAPOI010000450.1:0-3090 GCA_049279555.1 Candidatus Sulfotelmatobacter sp. | reverse complement strand
TGCCCGATCCGGCCCACAGAACGGCGCGCCTTTCGGCGACAGCGGTGGTCAGCCCTGCGGGCAATTCCAGGGGAGCCACATAGGCAGGGCTGCGCTTGTCGAATCGCTGGAGCGCAAGCGGGGGGCTCGCCGTTTCGCGGCGCTTGGCCAACTGGTCGCGCAGGAATTCATCGGTGAGCATGCGAGTAATGGACGCCACGGCTTTTTCGGCGAGATCGCGGGCCGTAGTGAACTCGGTGCGAAACTGGGCTTTGTCCCAGTCGCCGACTTGTTGGCGGAAAGCATCGCGGGCCTTCGCGTCATCACTCGCGGAGTCGCTACCGTATTTCAGAATCTTGAAAAACGGCAGGACGGGCAGGCCCTGGTCGCGGGCCGCGAGATATTCGCCGTGGGTGACGGAGATTCTTTTGTCGGAGAGCGGGCCGGTGGTGGGAACCCAGCCATAGCGGAGTCCGCTCAACAACATAAAGACGTGGCAGGTCTCGATCTCCTGCAAAATGCGATCCCAAGAGGTGCTGCCGTTGGGCGTAAAGCCTTCAGCATTCACCGGTTCGAAGTTCGCGTTCTGGAGACGGTCGACCACCATGTCGCGCTCGTTTTCGAGGTCCTCCATGGTGGAAGAGATGAAGATTCGCAATCGCCCGGGCATCCGCGCTCCTCCGGAGACTGATTTCCGGGAAAAGAAATCAGCGTGTGACGCTCACACGTTAGCACAATGGGGCTACCCGAAGATCAGAAGTGTTTCACCGCAGAGGACACAGGGCAAACTTGGCTGCGGAGAGATGAGGATTCGCAATCGACTACTTCTGCGACAGGAGATACAGGTCAAACTGTCCGCCGGGGCGCTGGTAGATAAATTTTGAGAGGTCGCGAGCAACGTCGTAGTTGTTGCCGTTCGTGCCCTGCGCGAAGGCGAAGGGGGTTTCATCACGATCTGCGGGGCTGGTAGCCCAGGCTTTTGATTCGCTGGCATCACCAACACAGTGGGGTGCCACTCAGATAGCGAGCATTTCCAGGCAACCCGCTTCTCATTGTGCCGATTCCGTCTACAACCGCATTGCAAACACAGCTACAATTCCGTCTATATAACTGACGCAAGAGCACCAAGGTGGTTCTAGCTATCTGCTTGAGGATGTGCGCCTTGATCCTCAGAGGGGTAAGTAAGCCCTCTGGTGCCCCAACCAAGGCTCGGATGTTCAACCCTCTCCACGACTTAGGCCGAAGGAATCAGGAGTCTTGCACCCACCCTTGGTGGAATGTGCTAGCGAGGTCAACTTTCAGGTCACGTCAATTACAGTCTGACAGTCCTCCACCGTGCGCAATGAGTTTATATATCGCTCTTGACATGTCTTTCCTTAAGGAGTAGGTTGAGTCGCCAATTCGGCGGACGGAATAGCGAGACTCGTACCGGGCTTCGCATCCGAGGGGTTTTTGCTCGCCGACTTCCCCGGGAAATATCATTGTTTACCTTGCGGCTTGTGTTGGCACGCCTGAGCGTACGTGTTCAGTTCGGCGAAGGTGCAACGCTTGCCCGCAATGGCGAACCGCGAGATGGCGGAACTTAGCGGTGATCTATGTGTCGAAGTTTTCGTAACAACGCCGAACCGGTAGGGACGTGCAAAAAGACTCACAAAAACTCGTGAATTGTTTTGTTCGCCGAGAATGGAAGCGAACCGAATGACATCTAGATTCCAGAACGGAGTGCGATTGATGAACGTCCCCAGATTTAGGGTTGCTCTTTTGTGCCTTCAGTGGTGTACGGCTCTCTTTGTCGTTGCGTCGGGTACGGGTGCGTTTTCGCAGGACATCCACACATTGGCGGAACCGGTTGAGATACCGAGCAGGGTGAGCCCCGTTCGCGGGCAAGATATCTACGTCAATCTAGAAGTCAAGTATGCCGACAATACCATTTACAACCCAACTAGCTCGAAGTTGGACAGAGTTAAGCTGCGGTCTTATAACGGCGCGCTTGTCGGACCAACGATTCGAGTACGGCCGGGTGATGCTCTCTATGTCAAGCTAACGAACGATCTTCCGAAGGACGATCCAAGTTGCCCCGCGCACGAAGAGAACCCCAATATCCCGAATTGCTTCAACTCCACCAACCTACACACGCACGGGCTGCATGTCTCGCCCGCCGGGGACAGCGACAATGTTTTGTTAAGCCTGCCTCCAGCCACGAGTTTCGACTATATCTTCAATTTACCTAAGAACCATCCGTCGGGAACGTTCTGGTATCACTCACATCGGCACGGCTCGACCGCGCTGCAAGTGTCAAGTGGGATGGCGGGTGCGCTCATTGTTGAGGGCGACCGCCCGGCGAAGGACAAGAGAACCAATGGAATCGCGGATGTTGATACGATCCTCAAATATCCTGACGGAAAGCCATTCGATGAGCACATTCTCCTCCTAGAGCAAATTGCCTACGCTTGCGGCACAACCCCTGATGGAAAGGTGAATTGGGATTGCGGCGGAAAAGTTGGTGTCATCGAGCAATACGGGGCGCAGTTCGGTCCCGGCACTTGGCCCGCATCCGGACGTTACACTCTTATAAACGGCGAAGTCCAGCCGACATGGACCGTTACCACAGGGCGTATCCAGCGGTGGCGAATCATCCACGGCGGTGTCCGCGATACGGTTCTAATGAAGATTGTGAAAGCCAAGTCGCAACCGCTTGGCCTTCTGGCGTTGGCGAAAAAACCGATGTCTCTTGCCGAACAGGCGAACTGGGTCGCACAGAATTGCTTAATCGACCAACCGGTTCCGGTCTGGGAGTTCGCAGTGGACGGTCTGACCAGGGCTAGGTTCAGCGGAAAAACGGTCAACGTCTTCCAACCCGGATACCGCAGCGACGTGCTTGCTTTTTTCCAGGAACCGGGTACCTACTGCGTTCTTGATGAGCAGGCACAAGCCAGTCAGACCATTAACCAGCAGGCAAAGGACCGGCGACTTCTGGGATTGATTCAGGCATCCGGATCTCCTGTACCCGGTACCGCTCGCGACTATCTTCGTTCGCAGTTGCTCCTTGCGAACAACGATCTCCCATCTTCGGTCAAGAATGAGATCGATAATCTCGATCTCACAACATTT
>JBAPOI010000449.1:0-13461 GCA_049279555.1 Candidatus Sulfotelmatobacter sp. | reverse complement strand
GTGGACGCACGATCTCCCCGTAAGCATCCCCACCCGAATCTTCGTTGTCGCGTTCAACAACAATCCGCGGATAAATCCCGCCCAGCCCTCGCAACCCCGTCCCGCGGACCAGCCGCATGAGCACGGTCTCCGCCTGATCATCAAGCGTATGCCCGGTCGCAATCTTGTTCAGAATTCTTTGCGCATGCTCAGCCGATGGCTGATTAGTGATTGGGAAGGGCAATGCTTCGACCGCGGCGGGATCTGGGTTCGGGAAGGGCACGGCTTCAGCCGTGCCGTAAAGACCCTCGAGGGACTCGGGCTTTAGCCCCTGCGGAGTGCCTTTGGGTGGCGCAGCGCTTTCAGCGCTGCGATAAGAGGCTCCCGAGAATTGGGCTTTAGCCCCTGAGGTGCCTGAACCTTCTGGCCGCTCTCCCGCCCCGAGAAGCTCTCCAAAAAATCCATACCGCAGCTGACGCGCAGCCGCTTCCACGCCAGAGTGTTCCTCTGCGGCGAGCTGTGCCGTATCGCCACTAGCCGCATGAAACTCCAACCCAAACTCCCGAGCCAGCACCGCAACAAACTCCTCATCCACGTCCGACTCCGCCCCGCGCAACATGTGATTGAAATGAACAACCGACAGAACGATGCCAAGTTCCGGACGCAACTCGACCAGCAACCGCAACAGCGCAACCGAATCAATCCCGCCCGAGACCGCAACTCCGACCCGGTCTCCGGCGCGAAGCAATTCCTCCCGTCGGATGTGGCCCAACACGCGCTCCGCCAGTTCATGCACGAGAACATGGTACAACCAGAATAGCTTGAGAACTGAGACCTCGAACTATGCAGCACTATGATGAGCACACAAACGGCCACGAAATTGAAGCAAAGCTAAACGAGGAATTCCAGATTTCGCTTTCCGAGGCTCGGACCGCTGGCTATCGCTGGATGGTCGAGAGTGCAGGTGCGCCCGTTTGCCGGTTGCTGGAAGAAGCGACTCAGCCCAACGCAGCGGGCGTGGGCGGGAGTGGGAAACACGTTTGGCGGTTCGAGGCAGTCACTGCGGGAACGGGAGAGATTATGTTGGGCTACGGTCGTCCGTGGGAGAACTCGGCAGAGCTGGCGCGGACTTTTGTGTTAAAAGTTCGCGCCGGCTCTTAGTCGCGAAGATTCCCGAACCACCCTCAGCGCTTTTTGGCCGTAGTTTTCTTTGACGCCTTACTGGCCTTACTGGCGGGCGCTCCCACCAGCCGGATGGTCCAGAAGTCATCCGAAAGATTCGTCTCGAGCAAATACTGATAGGGCATTGTGAAATAGCCCGCCATGCCCCACGTGTCTGCCCATGAGTTGCGCACGATGAACCGTTGGTTCTGGTCGTCGTAGCCGACCGCGACAACCGCATGGCCGCCGACCACCTTTTCACTGGGTTGGGCATGGGAACAATGCCGGTCTGCGCCACAGTGGTGCTTTCAAAGCTGTCATACACGGTGAAACCGAAAACGAATGGATAGCCCGAGGCAAGGCAGCCTTTGAACTGAGCCAGCGCGCGGGTGACCCGTTGGTAAGACATCACCTTGTGCTTGGCCCCATCCGCGTACGCGAGCGCGGGAGGCTTGTCGGCGAATTTGTTGATGTCGTAGGGCCAGTCGGGCACCTCCGGCGGCGCGCCCAATTTTGCCACTACCTTGATGCCGTCGCGAATCTGGGCGCCGCTATCGGTGCTCACTGTGTGTTCAATGACGCGCTCGTTGTAGTAGATGAAAAGACGGGAAGGAACAAAGTCCTTTAGGCCCTGTTTGATCTGCTCGAACTGGATCGCGCCGGCGATAGAGTTGCCGGTACAACTGCCCAGTTGTCCCTGGTCATACACCGGCGGGCATTTCGGACGCAGATCGACTGAGGTTGGCAGCGCCATCAGAAGCGGCGTTGGTGCTGAATAGGCGAAGTCGCGTTGGTCCGGCAGATCCGGAACCCATCCATAATGTCCGATGCTCATAGTTGTGTCCCTCGTGCGCGGCCATCCAAGGCCGCACCTTCTTTTGTTGAGATTGAACTGCTCGCCAGCTTGGGAGGGGAAGCGGAAAACACATTACCCTTCAGGCGGGCTCTTGCACAAGGGGATAGTGACTTCTGTTCGGGATTCGTAACAGATGGGACGTGGTTTATTTTGGGCTCGACAGGCTCGAGGTTCGACGGCCTGATGGGCGCCGTCTCTTGTCAAGAGAGACTGGAAGCCATCATTTCTAGCGACCCCAAGATCATAAAGATTATCGGGGACTCGCTACTGAGAGGCATGATAGCGGAGGGGGTTTTCGGTCCTAGGGGCCTAAGCCAAAAAGAGATTCAAATCCAACTCCGAAAGGAATGTTTAAGACGCCTCAAGAGCAACGAAGAGTCGATCGTCTGGAGCACGATGGATCGCACCTCAACCTTGACTAGAGAAGCACGCAGATTTCAGAGCCAAGGCTTCTACGAAATCGCGGTCTTGCTTTACGCTACTGCGAGTGAACATTGGCTGAATGTTGTGGTTTCGGCTCTCTGCAAGAGAAGCCGTCTAGGTAGATCGGGTACCCCACACGTAATCAGGGACACGCCTTTCCGCGCAAAGTGTACGTGGCTACTGACACTCCTCGACGCACCGCCAATTAAAACCTGCGCATCTCAAGAACCTAGAGCGCCTAATGCAACTTCGGAACGAATTCGTCCATTTCAAATGGAAGAGCGTCCATCCGGATATGGACGAGCAAGACTAGGCCGGCAAGTTCCCGTCAGGTTGGGAACGAACCTTAAACTACCTAAGGCGCTATAGGAACCGAATCGTCTATCGCGGAATGCGTTTCAGAACACATAGAAAACGCCGGACTACAGGACCGAACTCTTCTCCGCAATCAGCTTCCTAATCTTCTCCACAAACTCGGCCGCCAGCATGTCCTCAGTCTTTTCTTTTCCGCGGGTGCGCACGTTAACCTTCCCCGCCTCAGCCTCTTTATCTCCCACCACTAGCAGGAACGGAACTTTCTGCATGGCATGCTCGCGGATCTTGGCGTTCATTTTTTCGTTGCGCGCATCCACTTCCACGCGCACGCCGATCGCCTTGAGTTGATCCGCAACTTTGTTCGCGTACTCCGCGTGCCGCTCGCTGATCGGAATCATCGCCACCTGCACCGGTGACAGCCACACCGGAAACGCGCCGGCGTAGTGCTCGATCAGCACGCCGAAGAAGCGCTCCACCGATCCGTAGAGTGCCCGATGCACCATGACTGGCTGCTTGCGCGATCCATCTTCTGCCACGTACTCCAGACCGAAGCGCTGCGGCAGGTTGAAGTCGAATTGCACGGTCGAGAGCTGCCACAGCCGCCCGATTGCGTCGACCAGCTTGATATCGATCTTCGGCCCGTAGAACGCCGCTTCACCCGGGATCGTCGTGTACTCGATGTTTCTGCCTTTCAGCACCTTCTCAAGTGATTCGGTGGCGTGGATCCATTGCTCTTCACTGCCCACGAAATTCTTCCGGTCGTCCGGATTCCACGTTGATAGCTCCGTCTGAAATTTGTCGAAGCCAAAATCTTTCAGCACGTCTAAGGCGAAGTCCAGACAACTGGCAATCTCACCTTCAATCTGCTCCGGAGTACAGAAAATGTGCGCGTCATCCTGCGTAAACCCGCGCACGCGCAACAGTCCGTGCATCACACCCGAGCGCTCGTAGCGATACACCGTTCCCAACTCCCCGAGCCGCACCGGAAGGTCGCGATACGACTTCAATGAATCTTTATAAATCAGAATGTGTCCCGGACAATTCATCGGCTTCAGCCGGTATTCGGCATCGTCGAGCTCCATGGCGTCGAACATGTTCTGCGAGTAATAGCCCTCGTGCCCCGACGTAAAAAACAACTGCCGCCGCGCTACATGCGGCGTGTAGACCAGAGAATACCCGCGCTTCAGATACTCCTCGCGCATCCAGTCTTCCATCTGTTTGCGGATGATCCCGCCCTTAGGATGCCAGAAGATCAGCCCCGGTCCGGCGAGTTCCTGGATGGAAAACAAATCGAGCTGCTGCCCAATCACGCGATGGTCGCGCTTCTTCGCTTCCTCGATCTGCTGCAAGTGTGCGTCGAGATCCTTCTTCGAAAAAAACGAGGTACCATAAATCCGCTGCAATTGCGGATTCTTCTCATCGCCCAGCCAGTACGCGCCCGCAATGTTAAACAACTTAAACGCTTTGATTTTGCCGGTCGAAGGAATATGCGGCCCTCGGCAAAAATCCGTGAACTTACCCGTGCGGTAAATCGAAATCTTTTCATCGGGCTTGGTGAACTGCTCGATGAAATGGCACTTCATGAAGTCGCCGTCTTTTTTGAACTCCGCCAGCCCCTCGTCGCGTGGCAGAAACTCGCGCGCATAAGGAATATTCTGCTGCACCAATTCCTGCATCTTCTTTTCGATCTTTTCCAGGTCCTCCGGAGTAAACGCCGTCGGCCGGTAAAAATCGTAAAAGAAGCCGCTCTCGGTCGCGGGGCCATGTCCGAGCTTGGTCTCCGGAAAAAGTTCCAGCACCGCCGCCGCCAATAGATGCGCCGACGAATGCCGGTAAATATCAAGCGCCTCCGGATCCTTCTCCGTCAAAAGGCGCAGATCAGTGTCTTTTTCGAGCGGCCGAGTCAGATCGATGAGGTTGCCGTTCGTTTTCGCAGCCAACGCCGCATCCGCCAGCCGCGGACTGATCGACTTTGCAATATCGAGCGCGGTCGTGCCTTTAGGAACGTCCTTTACGCTTCCATCCGGAAGCTTCACATGAATGCTGTCTGCCATAAGTTTGAAACCTGCAGGAGTACTGGATATTTCAGTTTATTGGAGGGATTCCAGAGGGTCAAACCAGTGAGTGCTATCCGGCGGGGAGATATTAGAGAGGCAGGGCGGGTACGTGCACCCGCCCCTGAGCTCCACCTACATCGCGACATCTTTAATATGCGTCGCCACATACCACGTATTCCCGAAGTCATCGGTCACGGCAGCACTGCGATCGCCATAAGGCTGGTCAGTCGGCTCATGCAGAGACTTCGCCCCCGCCGCCAGCGCGCGACGATACAGCGCATCGCAATCTGGTACGTAGAGATAGAACATCGCCGGCATTCGCTCATATTTCCCCTGCGACTCGCCCATCTCCACCATCGAATCGCCGATGCGAATCTCCGCGTGATGCACCACGCCATCCGGTGACGCATACTTCGCCAATTCCTGCGCCCCGAACGCGCGCTTCAGAAAGGCAATCAGCGGCTCCGCCCGCAGCGGATGCAAATAAGGATTCACCGTATGCAGTCCCTTCGGCACATAGCTCTCGCCCTTGTGCGTCGCGATATACCAGAAGTTGCCGGCCGCATCCTTTACCGTGCCGGAGCGCTCGCCGTATTCCTGATCCCGCGGTTCGTCAATCAGAGTCCCTCCGGCCGCCACCGCTTTTTGGCAGACTGCGTCGGCATCTTCCACATAAACGTGCAGCGCGTTCGGATGCAGCGTGGCAGGAAATTTCTTGCCCGCAACCCCGCCGCCCATCATCATCAAGGAGTCTCCGATGCGTACCTCGCCATGCACGCCCGTCGGCGTCGTGGCCCGCAGTATCTCTTCTGCGCCGAAAGCCTTCAACACGAAATCGATCAGCCCATTGCCGTCTTCCGCCACCAGATACGGCGTCACCATGCGGAACCCGCGTGGAACCGGGTCCACGCCTGTCTTCCCCTGCGGCATCCGTCCACCCTCAGGGCCGGTAGTAAGTCTCTGCATGCGCCGGTGCATCTCTTCGACGGGCATTTCTTCCGTCAGTGTCGACACACTCCACGAATATCCAAAGGGATCCTGCAACGTTCCTTCGCGGCGTCCGTAAAATTGATCGGCGATGGGCCTCACGGTCTTGGCCCCAGCCTCAACCGCATGGGCAAAAAACTTGTCTACGTCAGGAACACTCAGCGTCATGATGACCGGCGAATTTCCCAGCGTCTCCGGACTGAATCTTCCTCCCTCCGGCCACTCTTCCGCCAGCAGAATCGTCGAGTCGCCAATCGTGATCTCGGCATGCGGGATGCTTCCTCCGGCTTCGAAGCGCATTATTTCCTTCGCTCCGAACGCCTGCTCGTAGAACTCAATCGCCTTCGCGGCATCTTTGACGGTTAATCTTGGGGTTGCGCTGGTATGAACAGCTGCGATGGGCTCAGCAACGGTGGCCATGGTCTTTTTCCCTTCTAATTGTGATTTCAATCGTGCCTTAAAGCTTGCGCTCGGCAGATTGCGCAATTCTGCCGCGACGCGCACCAGTGGCTCGATATCGGCCTCCGCCTTCGAAGGCTTGCCGTCGTTCCGCGCCAACATCGCGTCGACAGCATTATTCAGTTGCTCGATCTTCTTTTGATCGCCATCCCGCGGATGCAGAGAGCGCTTAGGCATCGGCACCCTCCATGCGCGCCCGCAGACTGCTGATTGCGCGGAACTGCAATTGCTTCACCGCGCCTTCAGTCTTGCGAATCTCCCGCGCCACTTCCTTAATACTTTTTTCTTCCACAAACCGCAGCACCACCACTCGCCGTTGCTCCGCCGGCAACATATCCACCAGCCGGAATAACGTCGCCTTTCGCTCCACTTCTTCAATCGCGGCTGGACTGACCTGCGCCAGCTCCATCTGCGCCTCGTCGGCAACTTCGCGGCCCGAACGCTGCCAGCGGTCCGAAATCAGGTTTGCCGCAATCCGGTACAACCACGCCGCAAACGGAATCCCCCGCCACTCAAACCGTTGCAAATTGGCCAGCGCATGATGAAAAACCTCGGAGGTCAAATCCTCTGTTTCCGCCCGATCTCCCACCCGCCGCACCACGTACGCATACACCCGCTCGAAATTATTCTCGTAAAGCTCCGCAAAGCGCGCAGGATTCTTCTGCGCTGCCTCAATCAGAAGCCGCTCGTCCGCTTCTTTCTTCAGAGCCTTCAATAAATTCTCCGCGGAACAACCTTACATGGAGCCATCTTACATAAGGATAACGGGCGGAAACGGCAAAAGGTTACGCCGTCTGAAGGCCAGCGGAAAATTATTTGGCAGCCTAACCAGAAGTCGTAGCATCTCAAAGATCGGTCGGAAGCGACCGACTGCTAGAGAACGCGCCAGGACCAGATTTTGTGTTTCGCAGCGGAACGAATTTCTGCCGTATCAGCCGCGAAGCCGCGCAAGAATACAGCCCACAGCGTAAGCTGTGGGTAAAAAAGAGGGTAACTAGCAAGCCCCGGAGGGGCGGAAGACTAAGCTCTCGCACTGCTAGTGCATTTGGCGGTCGTGCACCAAAAGCCGAGGAAAATAGGGAAAGGGAAGATCAAATGAAAGCAATCAGCGGAGTGTTCGCCAGTCGGTCTGCCGCAGAAAACGCCGTGAGAGAAATTCGCAAAGCCGGTGTCCCGGACGATCAGGTTACGCTGCTGATCCCCGGAAGTCTCGATCAGATCGAGCATGAAGCGGAGTCTGTCCCCGTCGACGATACCGAACAGTCCGGCATCGGCAAAGCGTTTGGCGCATTGATGGGAGGCGGTGTGGGCGCTACCGGCGGCGCGCTTCTTGTCGCCCTGATACCCGGCGTCGGCCCTATTTCAGCTCTCGGCCTGCTTGGCGCTGCAATTCTTGGCGCTGCTGGGGCAACCGCAGGAGCGGCAGTCGGCGGCAAAGTCGATGCAGCGACTTCCGAAGGACTGCCCCACGACGAAATCTACGTTTACGAAGACGCGTTGCGCAAAGGCCGCAGCGTGGTCATCGCCATGGCGGATAGCGACGAATCGGCGACTACACTCCGTGACCTGCTTGTCGCCAACGGCGCCGAAACCATCGACGATGCGCGGCACCAATGGTGGGTCGGTTTGCGCGATGTAGAAGAAAGCCACTATTCAAAGTCCGGACGCAAGTTCGCAGACGACGAAAAATTCTACCGCATGGGATTCGAAGCGGCTCTACACGCCAAGACACGCTGCCTCGAATTCGATCAGGTCTCAGGCGAAATGAACGCCGCCCTCGAAGATCTCCAGCGCAAGTATCCCGGCGTCGATCTAGAAGAGCCCTTCACCACCGGCTACCAACGCGGCCGCGAGTACTATCAGCGAGTCTGCGACGAGGGCCAAAAAGCAGCCTAATCGGGCGGGCGACCACCCGCGCCGCATCCACCTGCTCCTGTCATCCTGAGCGGAGTGATTGGTTCGCGGTAGCGAACCAATCGCGCAGTCGAAGGACCCCTGCACACCAACCCGATTCACCGCCGCATCGGGGAGTTCTCATCTGGCGCAGCGGCAGCGATTGTAACTATTGTTTGGGAATCGCTCCGCGAAGTATCGCGACAACCTGCTCGACGGTTCGGTTGGCGGTATCAATCACAATATGCTCCCGGCTCCATGGGCGGTAGTCTCGCGAGACGACGTCTTGCCAAGTAATAGACCGCGATCCGGCAATGTCAGACATCCGTGTTTCCACCCGACGCTGATGTTCTTTGCTGTCTGAACAGGTGACCTCGATTTCAACGGCAGATACCTGGGCACGGTTCGCGACCTCGACCCACGCATCGCGGGAGAGCGGAATCGGATTCACTGAGTCTGCAATCACCGTCCTGCCGATAAGGAGATTGTCCGCGGCGACTGCGTTGCCCACACGATAGCCAGCATCGTTGATCGGTGAGATGAGTACCCCTGAATCCCAAATCGCCTCCTCGATAGAATCGATACACACATGAACTGCACCGAGCTGGCGGGCAAGTTCTCGCGCAATAGTCGTCTTTCCAGTACCTGGCAGGCCGCCAAGAATGATGAGCATAGCGAGCGCCCATTATATTCTTGGCTCCATCGCTCCTTCGATAAAGCTCGGCTTGCCGAACCGAAACTGATCTGCTACCTTCCAAGCCCGCGAGTGGCCCACCCATCTGTATTCACCCACTCTTGTCCGCCCGTATCCACCCGCCCTTGTCATCCTGAGCGGAGTGATTGGTTCGCGGCAGCGAACCAATCGCGCAGTCGAAGAATCTCTACCCCCCAACCCAATTCACCGCCGCATCAGGGAGTTCTCACCGAACGGCTGGCGAAGGGGCCGAACAGGGCTCTGGAGTAGCTACCGCAGTTACGCTTATGACGAGCCAGGCATGGTGAAGATCAATCAGTGGCCCAAGTTGGAACTGAGGCAACGGTCCGCAGCTTACTGCTCACTCCGCAACCTCATGGCACAAAACAGGCACAAAACCGCTCAGTTTATCAGCCAATATCCCGGCGAGGTAGTGCGCGCTCTGCCTTCGGTGCGAAGTGCGTCTAAGACCGCATGAAGCCGATGGGAATATGGACTCGCCCAAGCATTTAGTTGGTCCTCCGTGAACGCAACACTATTCTGACCGTGCTTCACCTTTGCCTGATTAACGCATCTCAACACAAACTCACGGCAAAGGCTCGTCTGCTCCGCTAGCTCATTTTGGCGGATAGCTTGTTCCTTGAGTTTGGCGTCTAGGTCCGTGCTGTTCTCAGGCGGCTTGTTCCTGTACGCAAGGAACTGAGCGATAACAAGCACCGCGACGCCGATTGTCACCTTGACCCACAGCGGAGGCAGCAGCCATGTTCCGAATGTACGCTCAACCACGTCTAGAGAGACCAAGACTCCCTCAATCGTGATGACCCACCAATGGCCGAAAACCGCCCGGCAATAGGCCCACAGAGTCTTCAGTAGCTCATTGTCCATGAAACAGCATTATCTCATCGGCTCAGTTGACGGGGGGCTGGCCAAGCTTTAGCTTTTCTTCCGACACCACCACAATCGAGGCTGCCCCAGTCGTCGCGGGGTTCGAACGCTGGGCGGCAATGCCACCGAAACCAACAGCGTTCCCGCCTAGGGCGTCAGTCTGAAGCTGGCTTCCGGATACCGGCCAAAACATTTCCATTAATATGGTAATTTGGGCCAATGAAGACGACCCTCGAAATCCCGGATTTTCTCTTCCGCCGGGCCAAATCGGTGGCCGCCGAGCGCGGCATTCCTCTGCGCCAGTTTGTGACAGAGGCTGTCCAGGAAAAACTGAGAATCGCGCCTCAGGAAAGACCTTGGATGAAACACCTAGGCAAGCTCAAGCACCTTCGCAAAGAGCGCACGCGGATCGAGCAGCGGGGGGCAGAGGCCTTCGAGCAGATCGATGGCGAACTCTGGCGCTGACTCACTACTGGAGGATCTCGCTGATCCAATGTTGGAGCAAAGCCACGTTGGAGAACCGATAGGCCAGCCCTACGGTCAATCGCAGACTACGCTGCGTAATACATCTCCTCCATCGCCTTCCGCACCCTCGCCGAAACGGCTTCCATATCCCGAATCGTCAACCCCGCAGTCGAGATCGGCTCGCCCACCCGCATCTCTAGCGGCCGGCATTTGATGTGGTACGTATCCATCGGAAGCAACTCGTAGGTCCCGATCAAAGCCACCGGCACGATATCCACCTGCGCCTTGATTGCCAGAAAAAACGCTCCCGGCAGAAACGGTTTGATCTCGCCATCCGGCGTGCGCCCGCCCTCGGGATAAATCACCAGCGGCATTCCCGCCTTCAGACTCTTCACCGCCGAACGAATCGCCGTAAGTGAATTCGTCGGTTTCTGCTGGTCGATGCAAACCTGCCCGGAGCGCTTCAATTGCCACCCGACAATCGGATACGCTAACAATTCCTTCTTGAAAACAATGCGAAATTGAAACGGTAAATGAACGTAGAGGACCGGAATGTCCATCGCCGACGCGTGATTCACCGCGTAAACATGTGGCTTCGACGTGTCGATCTTGTCCAGCCCCGTAACTTTCACCGGCGACAGGATCGTCTTCATGATCAGCCACGACCACGTCCGCGAAAACCAGTGCAGCCGCCGTCCGCTCCGATCGAACATGCCGCCGGGAAGGGCCAGCAAACCCAGCGCCAGCGTATAGAACCAGATCAGCGGATCGATAATGAGGTACGACCGCAGCCGGCTCAACCACCCGTATCTTGCGCCCGGAATTGCGTGCGGACTCCCTCGCGGCCGAACCGCGCCCACGCTTTCCGCGCCGCTTTCCACTTCCACCGATGAATTCACTTCCTGCACTCTCTCATTCTAAACTGCTCGCCCCAAACTGCCCGCCCGCTGCCGCTTCATGCCGCAACCCCGATCATCTGCATCACTTCGCCCACCAGGTAAATCGATCCGGTAATCACAACCACCGCCCCGCTGCTTGCCAACTCTCGGGCCCGCTCCACCGCCTTCTGAACGTTTTCTTCCACTTCGATCTCTGCCCTAGTTCGCGCCGCGGCCTGCCGAATCTCTTCCGGCGAGGCGGCCCGCGGATTTTCCGGCCGCGTCGCGATCACCCGCTCCGCCAGCGGAAACAAAATCTCCGTCATCTCCGAGATTGCCTTATCCCGCATCGCGCCGAAAACAAAAATCAGCGGACGGTCGTCATGCCGCTCCGAAAGCGCCGAACGCAGCGCCCACGCGCCCGCCGGATTGTGCGCCACATCGATCACAATTTCCGGCCACCCCGGCCGCGCCGCGATTAACTGAAACCGCCCCGGCCAGCGCGTTTCGCGAACGCCCCTCTCGATGCTCTTCGCCGTGATCCCGCCGAATCCCTGCTGATTCAATTCCACCGCCGCCGCAATTGCCAGCGCCACATTGCGCAACTGATGGCGGCCCACCAGCGGGGTCTCAACCAGAATCTGCTCCCCCAGCACCTGCAGCGGATAGCGATAAACAAACCCGGCACTCGAAGTCTGGGTACCAGGTACTAGGTACTGACTACTCCCCGGCGAAACCGGAGGTACATACGGAACAGCGTTCACCGCCTGGGCTCCAACATCCAGAATCGTATTCCCGATCACGTCATTCGCTTCCGGCTGCTGCGGCAACGTCACCACCGCACGACCCGCGCGAATAATCCCCACCTTCTCCCGCGCAATTTCTCCCACGGTATTGCCGAGATACTTCTGATGATCCAGCGATATATCGGTAATCACGCTGACCAGCGGTTCTACTACATTCGTCGCATCCAGCCGCCCACCCATGCCCACCTCGAGCACCGCAATTTCTACCTTCTCACGCGCGAAATGCTCGAATGCAATCGCCGTCATCATCTCGAAAAAGCTGGGATGCCACGGCAAATCTCCCCGCGTCACCAGCCTGTCCGCAAACCCTTCCACGCTCTCCTGCAGCGCCGCGAAATTCTCGTCGCTGATCGCTTCTCCATTCAGCTGAATGCGTTCATTGATCCTCACCAGATGCGGCGAGGTATACAGTCCCGTTTTCAACCCGGACGCGCGCAGGATGGACGCCAGCATCGCCGCCGTCGATCCCTTGCCATTCGTCCCCGCAATCAGCACGCTCGGAAAGCGCCGCTCGGGATGATCCATCGCCTCTAACAGCACCCGCATGTGCGCCAGATCGAATTTATGCGGAGTCGTCTGCGCCAGTTCGTGCCCCAGCGCAAACATCCGGGCCACTGCGGTTTCGTAGGAGGCGGGCAAGGTTTTCGGATAATCAGCTTAGGCCAGCCGTCGGCGCGGAAACCGAGCCTTCGGCTGTTGCCTCGTTCCAGATTATCAAACTCTTTCGAAGATTCAGGCAGGGGCCGGACCCGGAGCGAAGCCGAAGGGGATGGCACAGCGGAGGAATCTGCTGTCCTCGATGGATCGTGTGGAGCGGACACTCCTGTCCGCTGCCTTTGACCTTGACTTTGCTGGGCGTGCCAAGCCCGAAAACGTCTTGACCGACCGTGGGAGAGCGCGCTTCGACTCGCATCCGTCCTGAAATGGCGTCGCCAGGAACCAATTTCTGTAAACTGACGTGAACGCGGTGAACATGGATAATGAAACTCCATCTTCTGCCTTTAAGCGAATTATCCGCGAAGAGCTTGGTCGGGCAGCCTTCGAATGCGATGAAGAAATAACGCCGCTTCAGGCCGTGTGCTTAAGCTATATCCGGAGCGAGCAGGCGTGGCTGAACGATATGCTTCGAACGCGCCGCGTGCGCCAGCCGGATCTGATTTACGGCTTCTATGAGTCACCGGAAGGAGAATTTCAGGCGCATGCGATCGAGAGGGCCACTGAAAAGCCAGGCTTCATTGCGGTCAGCTCCCATTGCGTCGTTTCCCTCGGCTTTTTCTTCCGGTCGGCGCTAGCGCATAGAAATGTCCTTGTCGATTTCGGTAATCCCAACCAGGAACTGTCAATGGATGAAACTGGTCCCACTCCCCATGCTTTCGCAAAGCCACGCGATCCTGACCGGCTGCTGATCGCTAAGGTCCTAACGATGATGGCGATGCGTTTTCTTACTGCGCACGAGATGACACATATTCTGAATGGGCATTACGGCACGGTCGAGGTGCACATGGCCAAAATAGCATTTCCGAACTGCGACAACGACGACCGCTGAAAGATGCTCTTTTTAGCCAAACCCTCGAAATGGATGCTGACTCTGGGGCCGTGGTCG
>JBAPOI010000448.1:0-8714 GCA_049279555.1 Candidatus Sulfotelmatobacter sp. | reverse complement strand
CTCCGCTATTATGATTTGTTACATAGTTTGAGATTGAGGTGGAAGAATGTCCATTAACGGACCGGAAGAATTAGCCGGAATGCGGGCTGCAGGAGCTGTGGTTTGTTTGATGCTGAGCGCGATGAAGAGCGCCGTGCGCCCGGGAATTACCACCGCCGAACTCGATGAAGTGGGCGCGGGAGTGATGCGACAGCACGGAGCTCGTTCGGCTCCGACACTGGTGTATGGATTTCCGGGAGTGAATTGCATCAGCGTCAACGAAGAGGCCGTGCATGGCATTCCCGGAACACGGGCGCTGCGAGAGGGCGACCTGGTAAAGCTTGACGTCACCGTCGAGAAAAATGGATTCATGGCGGATGCTGCCGCGACCGTTCCAGTGGGCGAAGTGAGCGAAGAGCGGCGGCGGCTTGCGGAGTGCGCCGAACGGGCATTCGCAAAGGCGATGCTGGTGGCACGAGCCGGCTTTCGAGTTTCAGAAATTGGACGGGCCGTGGAGCGCGAAGTGAGGCGCAGCGGATTCTCCGTGATTCGCGATCTGGGCGGGCATGGTATCGGCCGCACGATTCACGAAGAGCCGCGCGTGCCAAATTTTGCCGATCCGGAGGCGAACCAGATTCTTACGGAAGGTTTGGTGATTACCGTCGAGCCGATTATCGCGGCGGGCTCAGGGCGGTCGTTTGTGGCGCCGGACAAGTGGACGATCATCACGTCCGATCACAGCGCGTCAGCGCACTACGAGCACACGTTGGTGATCACGAAGGGCGAGCCGATGCTGCTGACTGCAGTGGCCTAGACCCCCTGATTTTTGCTTGCAAGGACAAGCTGCGCGAGGTAATATCTTCGCGCTACCTCCTCCCTGGCCTAGGATCCGTCTGCGGCGTCATCACTTTCCCGAAGGAGATTTCCCGATGAACCAAATCCTCGCGAACCGAAAAAAGACTTTGTTTACCGCGAACTTGCGGGTCTTTGTCATTGCCGTGTCCTTGCTGTTGTTGATGGGCAGCATATTGGCAATGGCTCAGGCCGAGAATGTGATCTACCGCTTCAAAGGTGGCAGCGATGGTATGGAACC
Source organism: Candidatus Sulfotelmatobacter sp. (assembly GCA_049279555.1). Taxonomy (GTDB): domain Bacteria; phylum Acidobacteriota; class Terriglobia; order Terriglobales; family Acidobacteriaceae; genus Sulfotelmatobacter. The sequence goes on along the minus strand of JBAPOI010000448.1, from coordinate 7,642 downwards.
ACTGGGAAGCTTGATTTCAGACAACGCCGGCAATTTCTATGGCACGACTTGCGGAAATGACTCCACCGTCAACGGCACGGTATTCCAAGTGGCGATCAATGGCGGCCGCTGGACCGAAACCACGCTCCACGCCTTTGCAAGCGGCAACGGCAGCTGTCCGTATGGCGAGCTGATCTTCGATCCGGCGGGCAATCTGTACGGGACTGGTTTTGGCCAGTTGGGGGCTTCGTCCACGGTTTTCCAATTGAAGCCACCGGCAGTGCAGGGCGATTCGTGGACGGAAACCGTGTTCTTCTCTTTCGCAAACGGCGACTATCTTAATGATGAAATGGCGGCACTGTCTTCCAGTTGACCCCGATGAGATACTCCTGGACGAAGACCGTGCTCTATAACTTCTGCTCCCAGGCAAATTGCGCTGACGGAAACCTGCCTAGACCCGGCTTGGTCATCGACGGCAAAGGGAATCTCTACGGCACAACCCTGTATGGGGGCGCTGGTACAAGCGAGGGTTGCGATGAGGGTGAGTGCGGTACGGTATTCGAACTTAGCCCGCCCGCGCCGGGAGGCACATGGACTGAGACCGTGCTACACAGCTTCGGCGGGAGCGACGGGGATGGCTATCTGCCTCGGGCGGGGCTGATCCAAGGCAGGTCAGGCTCTCTGTGGGGTACGACGCCCACCGGCGGAAACTTATCAGCGCTGCCGTGTACTTACATCAGTGGCTGTGGCACCGTGTTCAATGTGCGGCCTTGAGAGAGTCCCCCACGCTTAGCGGGCAGCTCGATCATGCCTTGATGTGGCAGCTTGCCATGCCGCGCTTCTCAAGATACTGCTGATGGTAGTCTTCGGCGGGAAAGAAAGTTACAGCGGGAACGATCTGCGTAGCAATTGGTTTCGAATATCGGTGCGCCTTCTCAAGTGCTTCTTTCGACGTTTGCGCCGTCGATTGTTGCTCTGGCGTGTGGAAGAATATGGCGGAGCGGTATTGCGTGCCCCAGTCTGGGCCCTGGCGATTCAGTTGCGTGGGGTCGTGGTTCTCCCAGAAAACTTTCAGCAGGTCGGCATATTTCACCTGTGCGGGGTCGAACTCGACCTCTACGGCCTCCGCGTGACCCGTGCGGTCGGTACAGACTTCTTTATAGGTGGGATTGTCCGTTTGGCCGCCGATATAACCGACGCGCGTGGACTTCACTCCCGGCAGCGCGCGGAAAGTTGCTTCGACTCCCCAGAAACATCCTGCTGCAAATGTGGCTTTTTCCATCTTCTCCTCAACTGGTCCGGATTTCCTGACTTCTTGAATTCCCTAACCAGACTTCTATTAGATGACGAAAGCGGCGGAAAGTCACGCGCCGGGAACGAAGGCGTCGACATGCGCTCGACGATCAGTTTCTTCGACGCCATTCAGTACAAGCTTGTCGGCCTGTTTCCCACCGGACTTTCCCGGAGTCCAACTGGCCTGATCGGGCGATTGACTGCGCGGGCGATTCATTATAAAGTCCGGCCAAGGTTGTCGCAGTTGTGTGCCCAGGAGAAGGTCTGTGGTTTTGAAGTCCAGCCGCGCCCGAAGTGTGCAGAAATTTGTCACATTTCTGCTATTGGCGCTGGCAACGGCGCAGGCGGCACTCGCGGTTGCGAATTTCAGCCCGCAGCGGAGGGTTGGCTACAACTCCGGAGATCAATGGGAGCCCGCGCTTGCGGCGGATGGCCATGGCCACATCTATATTCTGTTCCCACAGTATGGTGCGGTCAGCGACTGCCCGGCCTGCACCGCTCCTACGATTGCTCTGATGGTGAGTAACGACAACGGAATCTCATGGCAAGCCGCCCATCCGCTGACGCCTTCTTCAACGGGACAATTTGATCCGCAGATTGTGGTCGATCCGGTCGACCACCAGACGGTTTATGCCTCCTGGCTGCAAAACAACAAGCGCGACGTGATGGTGGCGAGGTCGCAGGACTTTGGGCGCTCCTGGTATTTTGCAGTTGCGGAGCGCTCGGCCGACGATGCGGACAAGCCGGTGCTCGCGGTGCACGGCGCCGACGTATATGTGGGATTCAATCACGATGAGAAATTTCTGGTGGCGGCGTCGCAGGACTATGCCCAGAACTTTTCATCTTCGGTGACGGTGAATCCCAGCGCGGGGCCGGGATGGTCGCTGGCTGGCGGCGCGACGGTGGATACGAACGGCGACGTTTATTTTTCCTGGACTGCTTATGCGCGGCAGGAACTCAGCCGGCGTCCGGTGAGCATTTATGTGAGCCGGTCAGGCGACGCGGGACGCAGCTGGAATACAATTTTGCTGGACGTTTCGAGTGCTGCCCCGGATTGCTCGGCCCAAGCTTGCGAGGCTGGATATCTGGGCGCGCAGATCGCGCTGGCGTCCGATGCGGCGGGAACCGTTTACGCACTGTGGAACGCAGGCGTCGCGAACGGCGGCCCTGAGCGAATCTATTTTTCTTCTTCAACCACCGGCGGGGCGAGCTGGTCTGCGAAGGCGGACGTCTCTTCCGCGGATGGACAGATCGAACACTGTTTCCCGGCGATCACTGCAGGCGCTGCCGGCGACGTGCGCATCGCGTGGATGGATACGCGCAATAATTCGTTGTGGAATGTCTTCCATCGCAGTTCGAGTAATGGTGGCGCGACATGGTCGGCGGAGATGCAGCTTTCAGAACCGGTGCGTGGATACGATTACATCCTGCCCGATGGTTTTAAATTTCCCTTCGGCGATTATTTCTCCATCGCGATCGATAACCTCGGAAATACGCAAGTGGTGTGGGGGGCGGGACGCAATTATAAGAGTCCGGGTTCGATCTGGTATACGCACGGGCGTTAAGGAAAGATCGTCGTAGGCATCCACCCTTTCAAACTTTTCTACTCCACGATCAAGCCGCCGATCAGGTCGCCAAGCCGAGTGATGTCACGTTCTTCGCACCAACTCTTCAGTTCGTCCACGATTTTCTCGGTGGCGCGGGGATCCCAGTAGCTGGCTGTGCCGATTTGCACGGCGGTTGCACCGGCGAGCATGAATTCCGCCACATCGGCGGCGGTTGAAATTCCTCCCATGCCGATCACCGGAATGTTCACGGCGTGCGCGGCGTCGTAAACCATGCGCAGAGCAATAGGTTTGATGGCCGGACCCGAGAGTCCGGCGGTGACGTTGGCGATGCGAGGTTTGCGCGTATCGGCGTCGATGGCCAGGGCCACGAAAGTATTCACCAGCGATATGGCGTCAGCGCCGGATTCCTGCGCGATGTGGGCCATCTGCGCGATGCTGGTCACGTTGGGCGAGAGCTTCACGATGAGCGGGCGCGTCGCTGCGCGCTTCGCCGTTGTCACAACTTCGTCGAGCGAGCGCGGATCGCAACCAAACTGCAGCCCGCCGTGAGCGGTGTTGGGACACGACACATTCAGTTCGTAGGCAGTGATGCCTTCGCCGTCATTGAGAATCTCAATGGTTCGTTCGTAGTCTTCGCGGGTGTAGCCGAAGACGTTGGCGAATACAACGATGTTTTTAATCTGCCGGAGCCTCGGCAGCTTTTCTTCGAGAAATGCCGATGCACCGATATTCTGCAAGCCAATGGCATTCAGCATGCCGGCAGCGGTTTCCCACAGGCGTGGCGGCGGATTGCCGATCATCGGCTCGCGAGAGAGGCCTTTGACGACGAAGCCTCCAAGCTTATCGAGATGAACGACATCTTCAAACTCGACTCCGTAGCCGAAGGTCCCGCTGGCCGCGATGATCGGATTCTTTAGCTGGATACCGGCGAAACTGACGCTGAGATCCGGGGATGATTTGCCGGAGTATTCGGAAGAAGAGGTCACTGTGGAAGTTTCTCCGTGGGAAGCCCTGCAGGATTTTCCGGATGATGCGGCGCGGCGAGCGCCTCTGTGAGCACGCGCCCGACGGCATGCGTGGGAGCGTTGATTCCTAGTAGCGATGCCAGGGTCACGGCCAGATCAACCGGTTCGGCGTGCGTACGATACGTGCCGGCACGAAAAGGCAAGCCGTAGAAAGCGAGCGGCACATGCGTGTCGTAAGTGTAGGGCGATGCGTGATCGGTGCCTTTTGCAGGACCGACGGTATAGGGGTCGGGAACTCCCATCACGTACCATCCTCCTTCAGGCGAGTAACTGTTCAGAAATTTTCTACCGAGAGGGGTGGCGGGAACCGCGCCTTCGGCGAGCTGCGACTTGGTGATGTAGTCGCGCAGTCCCGCCTGTTTCATGGCGTCGCCAACGGCCGTTTCGGCGTCGCGTTCTTTTACATGACCGGCAGCGAAAGCGTCCCGATCGAGCCATGCAATGGGATAGTCGAGCTTTATGTAGGACGCGGCGTGTCCAGGCGAAAATCGCGCGGTAAGCATGCTGTTGATTTCGGCCTCGAGTTTGCCGGCGCCGAGGTTGGCGGCGGGAATGTGCAGTTTCTTGGCAGCATCGGGCAAGGCGGAGACGCCATGGTCTGCCGAGAGCGCGATCCATAGATCGGCGAGGCCGACCTGATGGCCGAGGAAGGTGAAGAAATCGGCGAGTTCGCGATCAAGCGCCAGTGCCATGGCGGCCATTTCCGGCGAATCCGGGCCGACTTGATGGCCGAGAATGTCATTAGCAGAGAGACTGATGGCGAGCAGGTCGGTGGCGTGCCCGGCACCGAGGTTCTCGTAGATCACCAACTCTTTGGCGAATTCCAGTTCGTACTCGTTGGCGAAAGGCGTCGCTCCGATAACTTCGTAGAACCCGGCATCGGAACCGTCTTTACTTGTACTTTTTCGATGCGCGGTCGAGCGCAAAACGTCTCCGTTGCTGTTTTTCCAGTCGCGGTCCCAATACTTACCGGCACGATTGCCGGCGTTGAAATCCTGTGCCCACTTGGGTAGATCGGAGCGATAGTAGGTGGAAGTGACCCACACACCGCTCTTGGGGTCGATCCAGTAGGCAGCATCGGCCGCGAAACCGCCGGGCAGAACGGCCGCGCGGTCTTTCAAAGACAGGCTAAAAACTCGCGACTGACCTTGCGTGGCTAGTTTGAGTTCGTCGCCCAGAGTGTCAGCAAGGAGGTTGTGCGGGGATGCACCGGGGACAGTCGCGCTCATGGTATCCGGTGTGGCAAGTCCTACGAGCTGAGTGTCGTCATCTTCGACCGAGGTAACGATTTTCTTTTTCTTCGGGTCCCACCATTCGTTCGCGGCAATGCCGTGGCCGTTGCTGTAAGCGCCTGTGAACAGCGTGGCATGGCCGGGAGCGGTGCGCGTGTTGGCATAATCGTAGTTGCATTCGGTGAAGTTGGCGCCACGATCGAGGAGAAGGCGGAATCCGCCATCACCGAAGCGCTCGCGGTAGCGCTCCAGATAGTCGCCGCGAAACTGGTCGATGACGATTACAACGATCAGTTTAGGACGCGCACTGTAGGCGGAGGCAAAGCTCCCTGAAGAAAGCAGGATGAGGACGGCCGTCACGGCCAGCAGGACACAACAGCGCACGGATGCGGAGCGGGGGAGCGATCTCATCGCGAAGGTAGTGTACACAGGCTGGAGGGTTAGGTGAAAGCTGGAGAGTGTCGATGAGTTTGACTTGTAGGCGAGGAAGGCTATCCAGCTTCGCTCGATGGACAGCCGAGGGCGGCTGTCCCCACATCGTTCCTCTTAGTTTCCAATGGTTCTTCACCGAGCGATCCCCGTGCATTTTTTGTCTGGTTTCCGATAGAGTAGTTGATTCCCATGCTTGACTTAAACTTTGTTCGCGACAATCTGTCCCGGGTGGAAGAGATGCTGCGCCAGCGCGGCGCGGATCCTGCCGCGGTGCTCAAGGATTTCCGCGAGGTGGATACGCAACGGCGGCAGGCCATCACCGAGGCCGAGACGATGAAGGCCCAGCGAAACCGGGCCTCGGAAGACATTTCGAAACTCAAGAAGAGTGGTCAGGACGCGACTGCCGCGATCGCCGAAACGAAGGATTTGCGCGAGCAGATTCAGGCGCGAGAAAAAGTTGCCACGGATCTCGATGTCCGCCTGCAGGATATTCTCTCCGGCATTCCGAACCTGCCGCACGCCAGTGTGCCGGTCGGACACAGCGCTGAAGATAACGTTGAAGTACGGTGCTGGGGTTCGCCGCCGAAATTCGACTTCGCCCCAAAGCCGCATTGGGACCTTGGGGCCGAGTTGGGCGTGCTCGATCTCGAACGCGCCGTTAAGCTTACTGGCGCGCGCTTCGCCGTTTATTGGGACCTGGGCGCGAAGCTCGAACGTGCGCTGGCAAACTTCATGCTAGATCTGCACACGCGCGAGCACGGGTATACCGAGGTGCTGCCGCCGTACCTCGTCAATTCGGAGTCAATGTACGGTACGGGACAGTTGCCGAAGTTTGCCTCCGATCTCTTCCGCGTGCCGCATGGCGAGAAAGATCTTTGGCTGATTTCAACCGCTGAGGTTCCTGTCACAAATTTATACCGCGATGAAATTCTCGACGCGGCAAGGCTGCCGATTTCGCTTACCGCATATACCCCGTGCTTTCGTAGCGAGGCCGGATCGTATGGAAAAGACGTGCGGGGCATCATCCGGCAGCATCAGTTTCAAAAAGTAGAGCTGGTAAAGTTTTCGCGGCCGGAGAATTCCTACGAAGAGCACGAGAAGCTTACGCGGAATGCCGAGACGATCCTACAAAAGCTCGGCTTGCACTATCGCACAATGGCGTTGTGCACGGGAGACATGAGTGCATCCTCGGCAAAAACGTACGACATCGAAGTCTGGCTGCCGGGACAGCAACTGTTTCGTGAGATCTCATCCTGTTCGAATTTTGAGTCGTACCAGGCGCGCCGGGCGAATATTCGCTATCGCCCTGAGGGCAAGAATAAGACCGAGTTCGTCCACACCCTGAACGGAAGCGGTTTAGCCGTGGGCCGGACTTGGGTTGCGATTGTGGAGAATTACCAGCAGGCGGACGGGAGTGTAATGATTCCTGAAGTTCTGCGGCCCTACATCGGGACCGATCGCATCATAGCTTCTAGCTTCTAGCTTCTAGCTTCTAGCTTCTAGCTTCTAGCTTCTAGCTGCCGGCTGTTGGCCTCGGCTTGCAGCTTTGCCAAAGCCAGAAGCTAGCAACTAGGAGCCGTGCTTCTGCCATTGCCAAGAAGGCAAGCGGTCACTAGACTTACAAAGGCAAAGACTTGCAGAGAGCAGAAATCAGCACGACCGTCGCGGGCCCGCCTTCCCTGCCCATGAACGCCGTCTGGCGCACAATTCGGGGCTACATCCTCTGGTCGTATGAGCGTGGCACGCTGCACTACGACGTAATGGTCACGCTGATCCTGATTTTTATTTTCTTCTCGCCTTACTGGATCAGCTTCAACGACAAACCTGTGCCTCGCGACCCGCATCCTACGGGAGTACTTGTGATTCCTGACGGAGCAGGCGCCCTGGTTTACCAGATCGAAGCGGTCGCGGTTGCTCCGGGGGACGACAAGGTCGTGCGCGACGAGTTGCTGCACATTATCGAACCAATTTCGGGCGGGGTGTCGATCGTGAAGTACGAAGGCGTCGTCGATCGCAAGGGCAAAGTTCAAAGTTATAAAGTTTGGGTGAAGCGGGAATAGTGAAACGGACCTCTAAAATTCCTTCCTCGATTGCTGCCTGCTTTCTCCTCGCA
>JBAPOI010000447.1:0-3615 GCA_049279555.1 Candidatus Sulfotelmatobacter sp. | reverse complement strand
TCGCAAGCGTCTGGTTCTCGCGCTCGATCTTCACCCCTTCTTTGGCTTCAATCGCCTGGTGCAAGCCGTCAGACCACCGCCGTCCTGGCATCATGCGTCCAGTGAATTCATCGACGATGATGACTTCTCCCTCTTTCACCACGTACTCCACGTCGCGCCGATAGAGCGCGTGCGCTTTGACGGCTGTTTCGACGTGATGCTTGAGGGGCCAGTTTTCCGGATCAGCGATATTGCCGATGCCTAGCAATCCCTCAACCTTCGTCCAACCTTCATCGGTAACGGTGATGTTGCGGTGCTTCTCGTCGACAACGAAGTCGCCGGTAAGCTGCGCAGGCTCACCCGGAGCAACGTCTAGTTCTTCTCCCTTTTCGAGTTTGGGGATGATGCGATTTACCTTGTAATACTTGTCGGTCGATTCTTCACTCGCCCCGGAAATAATCAGCGGGGTGCGGGCTTCGTCGATTAGGATGGAATCGACCTCGTCGACGATCGCGAAATTATGCCCGCGCTGCACGCAATCTTTCAGATCGAATTTCATGTTGTCGCGCAGGTAATCGAAACCGAATTCGTTATTGGTTCCGTAAGTTACGTCGGCGGCGTAGGCGGCGCGGCGTTGCTCGTCATCGAGGTCGTGAACGATTACGCCGACGGTGAGGCCGAGGAAACGATAGAGCTTGCCCATCCATTCGGAGTCGCGCTTGGCGAGATAGTCATTGACCGTAACCACGTGTACGCCCCGTCCGCTGAGGGCATTGAGATAGACCGGAAGAGTGGCGACCAGCGTTTTGCCTTCGCCCGTCTTCATTTCCGAAATCATTCCCTTGTGCTGCACCATACCGCCGATCAACTGCACATCGAAGTGGCGCATGTTGAGCACACGGCGTCCGGCCTCGCGCACTACAGCGAAGGCTTCCATTAGGATTTCGTCGAGGACTTCCTGCAGTGCGTCGTATTGCTCTTTCTCGAATTGCTTAGCGCGGTCGGTGTCGGTTACAGCTTCGGTGCCTGACTCGGGCGGCGCTGTAGTATTGACGCGGCTCAGCCGCTCCTGGATGCGTCGCCAGAACTCGTCCGTTTTGGCACGCAACTCATCATCCGTGAGCTTCCGCGTCTGCGGTTCGAGCGCATTGATCGCCTCGACCTTGGGCATCAAGCTCTTGATAACCCGTTCGTTTTTGGTGCCGAAAACCTTGCCTATCAGTGCGTTAATCAAACCGTGAAATCCTTCGGAGGGCGAAAGCTTTTACCTCTTTAAGCCTAGCATATTCGATGCAGAACAAGGGGCCGCGGAATGCCTGCCAAGTTGCAAGTTCCGGCACTTTGCCAGGACTTCGCGTGCCTCATCCGTATTACGGCATGTTTCTAAGCGCAGCGGTGCAAACGCCTTTTCGTGTATATTCCCCACGACCATGCCTACCTTTTATGACCGTTTTGTCGAATGCGCGCAGCGCTGGCCCAGTAACGTGGCGCTCGAATTGCAGCGCCAGGATCGAATCGAGAGTTGCACCTACGCCGAGCTTCGCCGCATGGCGGAGTCCGTCGGACGTTGGGTCACGGAAAACGGATTCGAACGCGGGTCGCGGCTGGCCCTTTTGGCGGATAACCATCCGCGATGGGTCGCGGTGTATCTCGGAATCATTGCAGGAGGATGTACCGTTGTTCCGCTCGACACCGCTCTCCACTCCGACCAATTGAACAAGCTGCTGAAAGACAGTGGCAGCTCGGCTTTATTTTGCGACGCGAATCACGCGCAAGCGGCGCACGAGGCAGTTTCTGGCATCAATGTCGGCCTCGTGCTAATGGACCCCGAGCGTGCGACCGGCGCGTCCATCTCAGAGCAGTGGCTTGAAAATTTGCCGTCGATTTTTGCGGCCAGCCCCGGAGAGTTTCGGCCAATCGATGGCCAGCCTGATGAAATCGCAGCCCTGCTCTACACTTCGGGAACGACTGCCGATCCCAAGGGCGTGATGTTGACCCACGCCAATCTACTGGGCGAGGTTCAAGCGGTATTCAACTGGGTCGACATCGGCCCCAGCGACGCGCTGCTTGGTGTTCTCCCCATGTTCCACGTGTTGGCTCAAATGGCAAACTTGATGATTCCCCTGGTGAAGGGCGCGCGCGTGGTCTATCTAGAAACTCTGAACACCACGGAATTGCTGCGAGCGCTGCGGCAGCGTGAAATCACTGCGTTCGCGGTGGTGCCGCAATTCTTCTACTTGATTCATGAACGGATTTTTCAGGAAGTCGAGAAACGCGGAACCGTCGCAAAGAGATTGCTGTGCGGGCTTATGAATATCAACCGCGCGCTCCGAAGAGTAGGATTCAACGCCGGTCGGCTTTTGTTCGGCAAAATTCACGAGACGCTGGGAAGCAAAATGCGCTATCTCGTGACCGGAGGATCGCGGTTCGATCCCGCCATTGCCCAAGACTTTTACGAACTCGGCATCGACGTGTTGCAAGCCTACGGTCTCACGGAAACAACAGCTGCGGTATTTGCAACTTCTCCCGGCGACAATGTGATCGGCTCCGTGGGAAAGGCGATGAAGGGCGTTGAAGCCAAAATTGCCGCATCGCAGATCGACAATGAGCAGAAAGATGGTGGACCAGCCAGCGGCGAAATCGCGCTGCGCGGCGCACCGGTGATGAAGGGCTACTGGAATCGTCCGGACGCAACCGCAGCCGTGTTGCGCGACGGATGGCTCTACACCGGCGATCTGGGTTATTTCGACGCCGACGGTAACTTGTTCCTCACGGGACGCAAGAAAGAAGTAATCGTACTAAGCAATGGGAAGAACATTTACCCCGAGGAAGTGGAAGCGCACTACCTGAAATCACCGCATATTAAAGAATTGGCCGTGATGGGCGTGGAAGGCAAGCCAAGCGAAAGTGGCGACCGCTTACACGCCGTGATTGTCCCTAACTTCGATGTGCTGCGGCAGAAAAAAATTGTGAACGCCAAAGAAGTAATCCGCTTCGATATTGAAACCCTGTCGCAGCAGATCCCATCCACCAAGCGCATCGGCGGTTACGAGATTTGGCAGGAAGACTTGCCGCGCACCACCACGCGCAAGATTAAACGCTTCGAAATCGAGAAGCGCATCAAGGCGAACCAAGGCCATCGAGCGAATGATGATTCCGAACTTTCGGCTGAACAGCCGTTGACCGTCACCGACCAAGCATGGCTCGAACAGCCGGATGTGCAGAAAGCACTGACCGTTGTGCGCGAGTCAGCCCGCACGCCACCGCCAGCCTTGCGGCCCACTCACAACCTGGAACTCGACCTTGGCCTCGACTCCATGCAGCGCGTCGAATTATTGAGCCGGATAGAAGAGCAACTTGGCTGGAACGTGCCAGAGTCGCAACTCGCCGAAATTTATACGGTGCGCGACTTGGTCGATGCCGTGCTGCAAAGCGCGGCCAGCGGCGCGAACTCCCCAGGTACGCGGCCCGCCTTCGCAGGATGGAAAGCCATTCTCGCCGAGGCACCCGATGCCGCCGACGTGATCTCCTTAGTCCGGCCGCAGCGGATCAGCAGCACGTTCTGGTATTTGGTGTCGAGGCTCGCACAGGTAATAGCACTCGACCGCTTTGATTTGAAAGTGCGCGGTATTGAAA
>JBAPOI010000446.1:0-2810 GCA_049279555.1 Candidatus Sulfotelmatobacter sp. | reverse complement strand
GCGAGGTGATCAGTGACCTCAAGCTCGACGGCGTCTTCCAGAATCATCCATCCCGAACCCACCAGCGGTGTGACGATGAAATCGACCCATCCCGTGTTGTTGGTCCGAGGCTTGTAGGTCTTGCCGGGCTCTCCTTTGCAGGGGTACAGGCCGCAGCCGGGAACATACGTGTATCCACCTTCATTCCCAAGCGCCGCCTCACTGAAAATGGGCCCAATTTCGAAGTAGGCGGAATAGACCGCCGACCAAGCCGTGGCCTTGAGGATGGTATCCCAGTAGGCGCGAGAGCCGAAGCGGGCGGAACGGCCTTGCGGGTCATTCTGGCGGAAGATATTGCCGGTGACCGCGCCTTGAATTGGATGGCCAATGTAGTTGACCAGGAAGCTATCGCCGTCACCCCAGCGATTCATATAGAAGTGATCCGCGGAAGCCGAGTAGTCGTACCAGAACGGCTTATGGTAGAGGTCGTAGCGGTAGCCGGCATCAGTGGCAAAACGAAAGCTGTGTTCGAGAACCAGAAACTCGAACGATTGGAACAGCGCCGGGCCCCATTGAAAGCCCTGTTTGGGATGTTCTACCGGCGTCGTCGCCTTGCCAATCAGCGGCTCAATCCCTGGTGCTTTCTCAGGGGGCGCCTGCTGCACGTCGCTGACGCAGTTGGCGGCGAGGTATAGATGCGGAGTCGCTGAGCAGGGCGGCACAAGCACCGCCCTCCAATCGACATTTTCACCGAATTGCAAGGGCTTGGCCTCAACCGAAGAAGCGCGCGCCGTCGTCGGCCAATCCGGAGAGAACAAAACAGTTGCGGATTGATCGCCGGCCGGTTGTGACTCAAGACAGGGTGATGCGGTCGTCAAAATCAGGTACGCGTAGGCCGTTCGGCAAAACAGGAAGACCATCCGACTAACACCCAGGTTGGGTCGTGTGTTTCCGTTCGATCTCTTATTCATGCTGCAGATGGACACAACGGTCGTGCGACGTCGAAACTGAAAGGCGCACGGCGATCCGTTGAAGAATTGAATTCTCAGCGCCGGCATCTGACCTTACCTCGGGATAAAGCGGGCGCAGAGTTCAATTGCGGTACTTCACTCATTTTCGACATTCCCCTCAAAGAAAGCAAACTTGTCATCAGAAATAAATGTAGGCCGTCACGCCAAGGGCATTCACGTCATACGGCGTCGACCCGACGTTGTGGTCGTGCTCGCAGTAGATCTCAAGGTCGAATCTCTTACCGAACGGAAAATCCGATCCAAATTGATACGCTTGCTTGTTCCAACTTCCAGGAATGATGTTGTAATAGACCTCCACCTGTGCATAGGGAGAGAAGACGAGGCGATGAACCTTGAAGGTTCGCTGCAGATTCAGACGATTTCGATATCTCCACGAGAAGTTGCTTCCTTCGACGAACCGCAAGTCAATTCGATTTCGATCGCTCGCCTGTATTCCTAACGGCAACGGGAATTGCGGCGCGAAGTCGAGTTGGCCCTGGCTCTCTGGCGCCTGGTTGATTCCGGCTATGTAGCGATACCCAACTCCAAACACCAGCCAGTTTTTCTTGGCTTCATTCGGCGTGGCCAGGACAGGTTTCACGAATCGTTTCGCGAAGAGGTTCAGTGTGGGTCCGACCGAGATGGAGTCGTAGCTGATTCCATCGGTCGAGCGCGACGCATCAAGTCCGAGTCGAAGGGTTGGATTAAAGGAGTAGAAGCCCTCAATCTCCGGCCAAAATTGGTTACTTGTCGACTGTGCGCACGCGAATGGAATGTTCCCGGCGTATAAGAGGCTCAGCAAAGTAAGGCGGCGCATGTTCAACTCGAATTGTTCGGCTGTTTATAGGCGCTGACCAGCAGCGCCACGGTGATGGCGACGTAGAGAACTCCCGTGATTCCTTCTAGAGCCGCCAACATGCGCACTTCCCCGTTCACGGGGACAATATCGCCGTAACCGATGGTCGAGAGAGTTATCAGGCTGAAGTACAACAGTTCTGCCTGGTGGTCGGTGGCTACAGCACTGGAGCGCAGGAAGGCGTCCGGAAGGAAAACCTCAATGGCACCATAGAGCGCGAACCATTGCATGCCAAGCAACAGGTAAATGCTGGCGGCCGTAAAAAGATGTCCGTTGGTAACGGAACGAGCTTTCCTGAGGTAATCGAAGAGGCCGACAACGGTTACCGCGAAGAACACGGCCAGTATCGCCCATTTGATTCCCGTCATTAGCTGGCTTTGCAGGATCACACTCGCCAGCGAGGTTAGGATGGCAGATGACATCAGCAGCACCGACGGCCATACCCAGTGCTTCACCTGCGACAACTTAACCGTAGCCAGAATGACCGGCAGAAACACCAAGAGGCCGAGAACGAGCCGCTTGACATTCCCGTTGTCCAGCAGCGGATAACTCAAGATCACCAGCAGCAGAGATAAGAGAAGAAGAAGGTCCCATCGTGTCTGAGCTTGCTCGTCCATTGGAATCCACCCGTTCCCGGCGTCTAATTCGTCAGAACGTGATACCACCCGTAATCTGCAGCGAATATCCCTGGACGGTATTCGAGTTCGCAAATTCCTTGAGCCACTTAAAGCCAACGGCTGCCTTGCGGGCCGGCAGAATTACGTTCGCCCCTACCCCCATGGCGTTGACCAGGTAGTGTCCAGGGAGATTTGGATTCACGTTGGGGCCGCTGTTGTTGCTGGTTTGATATTGGCCGTAACCGACCCAGCCGAATTGCAGGAGTGTACTCATGTCCTTCTTCAGCGGAAGGATTTGAGTGAGTGAATAATCGAGGTCAAAGGTCTGGCCCGGATGAATGTTCGTTC
>JBAPOI010000445.1:0-5880 GCA_049279555.1 Candidatus Sulfotelmatobacter sp. | reverse complement strand
CTCTTTGCGTGAACGATGATCGCGGCCGCTTTGCATACATTCACATCCGCCAGATAATCACTCATCGGATACTCATCGATACGGTAGCCGCGTTGCAGCTTTGGTGACAGCGTGATTGACAAACGGTGGAAAATGGTTTTCGGGTGGAACAAATAGCCGTAGAACGCCATCTGGTACTTCACCCAGGACGGCGGCGCGCCACCTGCGGCTGTTTTGATGTCGAATATTCCGAAGTTGCCATCTTCCCTCAAGTAACGGCGGTCAAGCCTTCCAGCCACTTTCAGCGTCGGTGAGAATACTAATTCTTCAATCCCTCCGAAGTCGCAAAACTCAGGATGGTCGCGGCGGAAGTTGCGGTAGCCGTTGAAGTACGCGGAGACTTCCTCGGACGCATCAGAGCCATAGGACAGCTCGATTTCGCCCAGCTTCTCAATGACGGCGGCCCACAATTCGCCGGTATCCTGGCTCACGTTCTGGCTGTCGAGTAAAACCGAAAGCTCGTGAACAAAGCTTCCACGCTCGCGTGACCACTCGGTATACCATCCGGCGTCCACCAGTCCAGACTCGGCGAGGATTTGCGTCACGGAAGGCACGCGCTCCCCGTCGAGATAGTAGGTGTGCGTACTCGGATCGAATTCCACTATCGCCCCGCTGGTCGCTAACGAGTCGCGGCCTGGTTGCTGCGCCGTGCGCGAGGATGCGGTAGAAGTCGAATCCGTCGCCTGCGAGCGGGTATGCGTTGAAGATGATTCTTTCTCGCTCTTCTGGCGGGAGTCGCGCCCAGTCTCGGATTCGTTGCTCGTCGGTGGATTGAAACTTCGCGCTGCTAGCGGTTGGGTTTCGTCCTGGGAGAAGCCGCAATCGCTCTCTTCCAAGCGCGGGGAGATATTCGGAGACTCGGACGGTTGAGCTACTTCCGCACACCGCGCAAGTTCGCTTTGAGTCGTTCGCTGCTGTAATCGTTTCGCATTCATTACATAGCACCCCTTGATCTAAAGGTATACGCGGCACGGACTCGCGAACGATTCTGGCGGCTTCGCGGTTCCGTGCTGCTGCCGTAAATGGCATCAACGCACTCGCCCGCGTGAGGCCGCTTCGATTTGATCGAATGCCCAGTTAAGTGAAGCCACGTATTCTTCACGCGGCGTGACGTGGCGGATCTCATCCACGTTGCGATCTCGCTCGTTGCGGTACATGTCGTCCACGCGCGAGCGTAATCGGTGGTTCTCATCGAGTAGCGCATCAATCGTTTCCACCAGGTTGATGCGATCCTCTTCACCCAGACTGGTGTTTTCAGTCCGGTAGTTTTCGAGTTGCTTTCTTGTGAGTACCATTGCTCAGTGCCTCCAAAATACTTTCGCCTTCCTTGCGGAAAGCCTTGCCGGTTAAGTTGTTGGCGATCATCGCGCGGAGCATCCACACAGCGGAGCGCCGCCTCGGGGTGCGTTCCTTCGCCAGAATGCGGCCCAAGTTCGTCGGATCGATGTCTAAGATCCGTGCGGACTCGCGCAAACTCTGGTAGCTGCACCACTGTTTCATCAGCTTCACAAATCGATCAATCGGGTCTAGGTGCTTGGTCATGTTCGGGACTGTAGCCAATGCTACGAGGATTGTCAAGAAGAAAATTCAGGCGGCCGGCAATACCGCGCGCCCGTGGGCACTAGAGCCGGCCGCTCGTCCGCTATCCACCGCTGGTCTGCTGCAAGGGAAGTCTATCACAGGAAGGGACTGGGGCGGCCAGGGTGAAAGTGGTCTTGAGGTACTACGTCCCGCCGCCCGCAGGGTGAGACACTGCGCGTACTGTAGCATTGGCTGTGGTGGGTTGTCTAGTGCTGCTGCTTGGCGTATCGCTGCAAAGCTTCTTTGTACTGCTTCCGCAGGTCTGAAAGCGCCTCGTCTTTTTCGTCCTGGGTCAGCTCGTGATCGCGGGCAATGGTGTCGGCCTGGGCCTTGATGTCGCGAATCTCATCTTCCACATTGTAAACGTCTTGAATGCGCGTCGGGATCTCCGGCCGCCTGGGTTTCTCTTTCTGCCGCTGAATGCCGAAATTGCCCAGCAGCGCTTCAAACCAATCTTCGCCGCCTTCGGTCACTCTCTGCGCTGCGGGAAATAGCACGCTCGCAACGTGCTTCGCTTCGTCCTCTAACCCCTTGTTCGGCAGAATCGTTCCTTGCCGCGTCCAGTCGCCTTTTTCTACGATGTCTTTACCGAAGCGGGATTTATTGACGGCCAACTCTGCGGGCAGCGCCAGATCCGGTCGTGCCATCGTGAGCGGCGCTGCAATCGCCTGCGGTACGGCTCTGGCTCCTGCCGTCACAACCTGCCGCGTGTCGCCGCCTTTGAACATTTCTTCCACGGCGCGGCCGACTGGCTCGAAGAGATGCTTCGATAGCGGCTGATGGATAAACGGCGCGCCGAAAGAATGGTTGCCGACGTGGATACTGAACGGATCGAATTCGTCCCTGTCTTTGTTGCCCTTGAGCGAATGGATCGCCTGATTTGCGAGAAATGTCAGAATCGCCGGCGCGACTGCCGTTTTGATCGGATGTCTCAGCGCCCAGTTGATGCTCGAAAAATCCCACCCTGGGAACATCATGTAGGGGCCGACGCGCTTCTGAAAGTCCGTCCAGGTCGTCCGGTTGTACTGGCCTAGCTGCTCGTTCACTAATTGTGCAACACGTTCATCTGACAACTGCGGCTCTGCGGCCTTGATGCGGTCGGCGATAAACAGGCGGCCGCGCTGATCGAATCCGCCAGCGTCAAAGTGGTAGTGGTGCCCGACTTTGCCAAACGCTCGAAACCAGTTTGCGGGGTTGAAATTTCCGCCAACGTAGGACTTGTAGCTCTCGATCCCCATTGGACTAATTCCGCCGTGTTTTAACAGCGCATCGAAAGTCGGGTCGTTGGTGCGTGACAGCGCGCGCTCCTTGAGTCCATCGTCGGCTAAAACTTTTATTGCGCGCACCCAATTAACGGGATTACCAGACGCGCCCGCGAACGTCGCGGAGATCTGGCGCACCTCGTTCATAAAGTGCGGAATTCCAAAACCGCCGCCGACGACCTGCTCGCGGATGAATCGCGAAATGATGCCTTGCTTGTCAAGCGGCTGTTCGTGAAGTCCATGCAACGCGTCAATCACTTCCTGCGGGCCTGCGTAGCGATCGAGCGGGCCTGCGCCTGGCTTGCCTGCTTTCGGATCGTAGATTGCATACTTCGGCGCATCTTTCGGCTTTGGTAACTGCTCCACTCCAAGATCGCGCGCGATAGCTTCGGACTCTGGCCCTGGCTTCGCTTCGCGAATCATCTGCGCCACGTCGGGACGGTAGAAAGTTTTCCCGTTGTAATTGATGGTCACAGGCTGCTCGTCGCCTGGTTCCAGTTTTGTCGAGTGTGAAAGGAATTCAGCGGCCGCGCGATGCTCGGCCAGCTTGGTCATGGTGCCTACGTACTTTGTTGCGAACGCCGGCCCGAATTCGTGAAGCCCGTTCTTGTAGTGGTATTCCGCGCTCGCGGCGCGGGAATATTTGTCCGCTCTCTGCGGGGTGATGACCTTGTCAAAACCTGCCGGAGTTGGGCGCTCAGTGGCAGAAGTGCGCTTGCCAATTCCAGACGTGTGCTCGGTGTAGACGCGCCGCAAATAGTCACGGTCAAGGATTTCCCCGCCGATGGCCGTCCGCGCCTTTGTAAGTTCCTGCTCGATCGGGCGATAGCGTTCGATCGCTTTCTGGATCTCTGGATCTTTGACGGCTTTCGCGTATTCGTCGGGGTGGTTTTTCTCAAGGTTCGCTCTCGCGTCGGCGTCGGCAAGTAAGCTGAACAATCGCTCCTGGGATCGGTCGAGCGGCCCGACGATGCTCTTTACCAGATCCTCGGCCTTCGTTTTGAAATACAGCGGCGCATTGTCGTAGTCGCGGATGCGGGACGCAAGCGACGGATCGACTTTCTCTACGTCCGCGTGGGTGCGTCCGGTCTTGGTGACGTTTTGAATGACGTGCTCTGCAACGTCGTCCCATGTTTTATTGAGCGAGCGGTACAGGTCGCGTACCATTGTCGGATCAATGCCTGCTGACAAACGAGAACCTTTACCGAGTAAACCATCTGCGTCGGGACGATCTCCTAGTTTGGTTTCTTCCCCGCCAGCTTCTTTAGCGCCGCGCTCAGGCTGTTCAACAGGTGGTGCGCCTTCTCCCGCTTGGGCCTGGTCGAGTTCCCGATCTTCCCCTGGCTCGCGTTCGTAGTCGTTGAACGCCTGTCCCAGTTCGGTCTTTTCTGCGCCATCTTCCAGCCTCCGGTCGATCATGTTGCGAAGTTCGCCCACGGTAAAGAAGTGCGGGATCTTGCCTTCGACTAAATCATCGAGCGTGCGCGCCATCTCCGGATCACTCGATCGAAACTGCTCTGCCAGGTCTTTGAATTCGCCCGCGCGCGCTTCGACCTCGGAGCGGATCGCCGGCTCGTTGATTTTGTAAACTCGCGCAATGCGCTCCTCGATCGGCAAGCCTTTCCAGTTGGGGCGGTTGAAACGGTAGTAGTCGTCGATCGAATGCTGGCCGTGCCATCCGCCGTTTTTGTACGTCTCGATCATCTCGTCAACGGCTGGCTTCTCTTCCGGCGTAAGCGCCTTGTAATAATCCCTCGGCCCTCCGGTGCGCGGCTCCATCGCCTTCAACTGCTCTGGCGTGAAATTTTGCTCTTTCGCCGCCTTGAGAATTCTGGCCGCTCGACCGGATTCCGTTTCCACTTTCGGAACGATCGCTCCCTCGCCAAGCTTCGCGTCCATGCGCTGCTTCAACGTCTCGGCGGTCATTGCCGGCATGTCTTTCGCGGCGATCGCCATCGTGACGCCTGGATGGTCTGGATGCTCGAATTGCTGTGGTGACGTGGGTTCGTTCTTGACGGTCGGCCCTTTATAGACCAGGCCCGATTCCTTCGCGAGATCTGCCGGCGCTTTCTCGCCGCGATCGGTGTCTACAGGACGCGCTAAGGTTTCGCGGTGCGCTTCGCGCGCATCTTCGGTTTCGCTCGATGGCCCTGCCTCTGCTGCTTTGGCTACAGTGTCGCGCACGCGCGCAAGGTGCGCTTCGTCGTTCGTCAGTGGGCGTCCAACTCTGCGCTCGATGTCTGCCTTTTCTTCGGGGTTCATCTCCGGCAACGGTAAGCCGGATGTGCTCGATCCCTTCGGGATCTCCTGGCGCACCATGATATCGCGGTCGCCTTTGCGCGCAGCTTCCTCTTTTTGAATCGCGATTTCGTTTGGCGTTGGCCCTGCCGGTTTCCGAATGCCGTACTCGGTTTCGATGTCTTTGATCTGGCCTTCGATCAGTGTCGCGCGGTTACGAGCTGCGTTGCGGTTCGTCCAGCCACGTCCCTTGATGGCGCTATCTTCGGCCGTCTTGAGATCTGTTTTTAATCGCGCGAGTTTTGCCTGCGTTTTGCCGTCGAGTTCCTTTGGCGGCTCCGCTGGCTTCGGCTCTGGCGGTGGCTCCGGCCCTAAATCGTTCAACTGCTTTACCAGGGCTGCGCCTTTTGTAATCGCCGCTTGCTTCGCGTTCTCGTCCGGCGCTTGCAACAATTCCTGTGTGACCGATTTGATTTGCGCTTGTAAATTGCCGCGCTGCTCGCTCGGCGTCGATGGCTGCTGAATCGGCCCGCGTGGAAGTGCGGGACGTTCCGGCGCGCCGGTAAGTTGCTCGGTTGGTTTCGGCCCTGCCTCGATCGCTTTCGCTTCCGGTAATCCAAACTGCTCAAGCGGTGCTGAAAGTTGTTTTTGTGCCGGCGCACTGTGTTGCTGTGCAAGCTTGGCTTCATTTTCGAGATCTAGTTCGCCATGCTCGCCTGGAACTTGGCTCGGTTTTTCTGCTATCGGCGGTTCCTCTGAC
>JBAPOI010000444.1:0-13276 GCA_049279555.1 Candidatus Sulfotelmatobacter sp. | reverse complement strand
GCAACCTGCGAACGCTTGCACTGTTTGCATAATTGAGAGTAACCCCTTGGCTGCCGAGTACTTGGCGGGCATTCTTGAACAGGATGCGGTTATCGATGTGCGCCTGTTTGATCAGTTCGTAAGTAGTGGCTCACAAACATCACCTCTGATTTTCTGCCTGGACCAAACTGATGTTGTGCTTCCCCTTAGAGAATGTCTAAAATTATTGAAGCTCTCTTATCCCTATGCAAGATACATTCTGTTGGACACCGAAATGGAGAGCGGTCATTTGAGTATCTTGCTTAATTTGGGTATTCAAGGGATTCTGAAATATGAAAATGTGAAAGAGTGTCTTTTGGAGGCCGTACGGGCCGTCTCCAAGGGGCTTCTTTGGGTACATCCTGAATTTGTCCACAACGTTTCTCCTCCAAGTCGCTTTATCTCAGAATTTGTCCGCTCTGAGCCGCTTACTGAGCGCGAGGGGGAAATATTGCATCTCGTCCAGAATCACTTTTCCAACAAAGAAATTTCAATGTTGCTGGGAATCGAGGAGAGCACTGTGAAGTTTCATTTATCCAATATTCTCGCAAAGCGTCATGTTTCCCGCCGGGAAGATCTGGGGACAAAATGGCGGATCGCGAGCGGATGGAAAACGCTTCTTCTCGCTGAGACAGGAACAACCAATCCTGTGTTGCGTTCGTTGCTCAAGTGAATGCGATTGATCGAGCGAAAGCGGCTTTTCTGTCTCAACTGGCGGCGTTAAACCAACCCGCTTCGACGGCTGATGTTACCAAAGACTCGCGGTGCCATTGTTTGTCAGCGTCATGAGCTGTGAGCTGCTCTGCGATCCTGCTACTTGCGATGCGAGGTGAGGTTGCCAAGATCAGATTTCACTGTGCAACGCATCGTGTGGCGGTAATCTTATGTCCATCTTCCCTAGCAATGCAGTTGATCAGTTTCTTCTGAGATTTTCTCTTGAAATCGGGCCTTCTGAGAGTTTCTCTGGAGAGCTTCTACTCAACACTTTACTTTATTCGACTTCTGGGGAAGAGCTGTGAAGTATCAAACGCTTACACGACAGGAACACCGAACACAACTTATTCCTTCCAAGGAAGTTGTGCAACCTGCGAACGCTTGCACTGTTTGCATAATTGAGAGTAACCCCTTGGCTGCCGAGTACTTGGCGGGCATTCTTGAACAGGATGCGGTTATCGATGTACGCCTGTTTGATCAGTTCGTAAGTAGTGGCTCACAAACATCACCTCTGATTTTCTGCCTGGACCTTTCTCTCTTCCCGAACGATCCCAGACTTAAAGTGGAGGTCGCATCGTTTTTGTCCTTCCTTTACAAAGCAAAAAGACTGTTGTTATGACCGCTTCTAGTGTGCTGCTTACAAAAATAGGAATTGCCCTCTCCTTGGAGAAGGGGGTGGGCTACACCTGAAAGTGGGCTGAACTGTCCATCAAGGGGATTACATCACACCGGTGTGTGATGTAGGGTACCTTCTAGCTCAGTTCAGAAGTATCTTCCGGAAACCACTCGTTGGGACTTCTGCAGCGGTAGCTTTGGTTGCGACCAAGCAATGAGATCTGTCAGCCTTTCCTGGTTCGTGGTTCACGGCAAGATCAATCGTGAACGATCTATCGGCAATGTCTTAGCTGCGTCCGGTTTCGAGGTCTTCATGCCGGTTTGCCGTGTTAGACGGCAGTGGTCAGACCGAGCCAAAGAATGTACCGTCCCCCTGTTTCCCAGTTATATTTTTGCCCGTTTCGACATTTGCGAGAGGCTCGCTGTTCTCAAAGCTCCAGGAGTCATTTCAATCGTTGGACGAGGCAAGTATCCGGTGCCGTTAACGGACGACGAAGTTCGGAACATTCGAATAATGGTCGATTCGGGATTCTCCACGTACCCGTGGCCCTACATAAAAACAGGGCAGACCATCACCATTTCTGGGGGCCCACTGCGCGGGTTGCAGGCAACCGTGCTGGATGAGGATGCATCGCGAAGGAAATTGATCGTCTCAGTCGATCTGCTCAATCGGAGTATCGCAGTCGACATAGCTCCAGAATGGACCAGTCCCTTCGGGCCGGCTTCTTCCGGGTTCCAGCTGGCACGCGGTGCTAAACCAGCAGCCTAGTAAGGCCTTCAGGCCGGAGTGGGTACCAGTTCATCGGGTCCCGCTGGAACCGTGCTCATCACGGTTTAGTAGAAGGTTCTAATGGGACCGCACTTAATCGCTTAAATTCTGATCAGTTTTTCCCCAGCGACGTGATGTTAGTCAGTAGACAATACACCCTCTGATTCTCGGCGCTGCGGTCATTAATGGATGGGAAATCTAAGAGTCGCGAACTGACGGACCAAGCCGATGAGTTATCCACTTGACCTTACAGTATCAGGATTATTATCGGATCATATCGGTAACACCCCAGTCTCTAGAATGTACTTTCAGATTGGTGGCCTGTGGAGATCGATGTGGCTAAAACTTGAGAGCGCCAACCCAGCTGGTTCGCTCAAAGACCGGACTGCGGTATATCTGATTGCCGATCTGGAAAACCGGGGATTACTAAAACGTGGTTCAACTATCGTTGAATCCACATCGGGAAATTTGGGAGTGGCGCTGGCTTTCCTCTGTAGGGAGAAAGGATATCGATTTCTCGCAGTCATAGATCCAAAGACAACGCCAGAGAATTGCAGCCGCATGGAACGGTTAGGGGCTGCGCTGGAACTAGTAAGAGACCCGGACCCGACCGGCGGATATCTACTCTCACGATTAAAAAGAATCCACGAGATTTGCAGCAATTCTCCCATGTTTGTCTGGACGAACCAATACGCAAATCCCGCCAATCCGGAGGCGCATTACCATTCGACAGCTCCCGAGATTTACCGCCAGTTCGGGGGCAGGATCGACGCAATGTTCGTTGCTGTTTCCACGGGCGGTACGCTGGCAGGCATAGGGAGGTATTTTCGGGAGGTAAGCCCCCACACCAAGATTATCGCTGTTGACGCGGCGGGCTCGGTCATCTTTGGCACCAATCCAGGACCGCGAAAGTTGACCGGGATCGGGTCCTCGCGAAAATCGGATTTCATTACGCCGGATCTTTATGACGCCCACGTTCTTGTGAATGATCAGCAGGCCTTTTGTACATGCCGGCAGCTTGCAGACGCGGGCATTCAGATAGGTGGGTCCAGCGGCGCAACCGTTTTTGCCTGTGCCAGATATCTTGCCCAGCACCCGGAAATAGAACACGCCGTATGCCTTTGTCCAGACGGCGGTGAAAACTACCGGTCTACAATTTTCGACGACGGCTGGATGCGCGAAAACGGGCTTGATCCCAACCCGGAAATCGCACTCATCCACAACATTCGGCTCGAACAGGAACCATTATTCTAAGCAGGAAGAGCATGGCATCCCGCGATCACATTCTTTACCTCAACGGTCCTGAAGTTCAGGCAATCGTCCTGGAGCTGGACACAATCGCATTAATTGAAGAAGTCTTCCGGCTGCATGGTTCGGGGGAGACCATTCTTCCAGATGAAGCTTACCTGGGCTGGAAAACGGAGAGCAATGAAACTGTCCGTAGCTTGAATATGCCGAGTTATGTCGGCGGTGCGTTCCGGATGGCCGGCACAAAAATTATCAACAGCAATCCGGCCAACCGAAAGCGCGGTCTCCCCCGAGCGGCCTTACACTGCTATTTGACCCCGAAACCGTCAAAATTTGCTGCATGATGGAGGGAGCATACATCTCCGCGATTAGAACGGCTTCGGTGTCGATCCTGTGTATCAAGAAAATGGGCGGGACTTACGCAGCATTGCGATCATCGGCGCGGGCACTATCGGAAAAGCGCATGCGGAGGTCGCAGCGAAAACATTTGAATCTCTGGAGCAAATCGTACTGTTTGATCTAAATCCTTCCTCTGCCGAGAGTTTGGCGTCCACCCTGCGCTCGTCGATCCACACCAAGGTTGAGATCCAGGTGGCGAAGACGGCAAGAGATTCGGTGCATGGCTCCGACGCCGTTATTGCGGCGACCACGGTCACCTCCGGCTATATCCCTTACGATTGGCTCCTGCCGAGCTGCATCTTTGTTAACGTATCCTTGGATGACTTGCTGCCGGAAGTATTCCTGAAAGCCGATCTCCTTGTTGTAGATGACTGGAACCTGATTCAAGCCGATTCGAAACGGCTTCTTGGGAAGATGTACCGCGAGCGGCGCATTGTTGGCCCTAAAGACACTTCGAGCAATGGCGCCACACGCCGGGTCGACGCTGAAATCGGCGATCTGGTATTAGGCCGCCATCCGGGCAGGCGAAAAGCCGAAGACATTATTGTCATCAATCCGTTCGGACTCGCAATCGAGGATATTGCCTTTGCTTCTAAGGTGCTGGAAGTAGCAAAAAGCCGAAACATTGGAACGCTTCTACCGGTCTAAACAGGTTATCTGCGAGTTCGGGGTGGGGCAATCATAGTGTTCATCCTATCAAGAATAGGCAAATTAAAGCCGTGAGAACTCCTCTTGAATTTTATGAAAATGGTCATGGGGATCTATTTGCAGATGACTCGCACTCAAATATAGGGAAGTTGCAACGTGCTATCCGCTCTTTCGTCGAACTTCTCTTAGTTGAATTACCAGTAGCCCGGGAAAGGACGCAATGATCAGCCAAGATCAATTTCGAAAGGCATGCAGCCGGTTCCCCACTGGCATAGCGGTAGCTACAGTGATGCAGGATGACGACACGGCTGCCGGTGTCACGATAAGCTCGTTCACTTCGGTTTCGCTTGATCCTGCGCTCGTACTTTTCTGCATCCACCGCCAGTCCCGGGTGCTGCCTTTTTTGCACCGTCAAAGGAGTTTTGGAATCAATATTCTTTCAGCCGGGCAAGCGGATCTCTCGATCCGCTTTGCCCGCAGGGATTCGCATAATCTCCATTTTGCAGATTGGCAACTTGGGCAATCTGGCGTACCTGTTTTGAAAGAAGTGCTGGCCACGCTTGAGTGCCGCCTGCACAGCATAATCTCATGCGGCGATCATGAAATTGTGGTGGGCGAAGTGGTGGCTTTTTCTGTTGAGGATGGCAACCCGCTGGTCCGATATGGCGGAAGCTACTGTACCCTCGAAACTCACTGCTGCGTAGGAACTCTAAGTAACGGGAGCCTTCTCCCAACCCACGGTCACCCTGCGAGAGCCGACGGTGACATTTAAGCCCTGACAGTCGTTCCACGTAAGCGAGGATGATTGAGCAAAACCAGATCTGGCCATACGGAAGCAGCGGGCAGTAAGTAAGTACGAGGTTGACACGCAAGGTCTCCGAGATTATCTGAGAGATCCTTGAGGCATTTTTAAAGCCGGGCGCTACAGGGTTTTTCCCGGAGTGAGCAGCCTGAAATTCATTGCAGCGGAGGGCCAAATGCTTTGCGTCGGTTTCAGCGGCGGTTTGAATCTGATTCACGAAAACCCGTTTGAGCAGGAGTTCGGGCACGATGGCGCGGCTGTACTGGTGGAAGACGGCGAAGTGATTGCGGCCATTGAAGAAGAACGCTTGAACCGCATCAAGCATTCGGACAAATTTCCGGTGAATGCACTCCGTTTTTGTCTCAACCGCCGCGGCATCAAGCCCCACGACGTCGATTGTTTCGCGTTTTATGCCTCCGAACAATATTGCAACTATTTTCTGAACCAGATAGCCAAAGACGCGCCTGGGATGAGTATTCCAGACGCACGGACCTTGGCGCACGGGCGGCTCCAGCAGGCCCTGGAATGCGAGATTGGCAAAGAGCGGATCAGATTTGTAGTACACCGTCTGGCCCATGCTGCCAGCACGTTTGCCCTATCGGGGCTGGACGAAAGCCTGGTTGCGGTCTTCGATGCTGGCGACGATTCCATTTCCGGAATGGTCGGCATCGGCCAAGGCTCCATTGTCACCGAGATCGAAACTTTTCCGCAATGTAATTCTTTGGGAGTTTTCTACCTTAGAGTGATCCGACATCTGGGGTACCAGCGGTTCGATGAGTACAAGGTGATGGGTTTGGCCCCGTATGGAAATCCGGCCACCTACCGCGAAGCGTTTAGTCAAACCTATAAGTTGCTGCCGAACGGCGAATATAAGTTGTTCCTTGACGAGATCCTCCCGTCCTTGAACGGCCACATCGAAATCAGGAAGAAAGGCCAGCCTTTTACCCAGCAACATAAGGATCTTGCGGCTTCTTTACAGGCAGCGCTGGAAGAAATTGTCATGCACGTATTGCGGCACCGGCGCGAAGCCACAGGCCAGCGCAACCTCTGCTTGGCCGGAGGCGTAGCCCACAACTGCACGATGAATGGCAAAGTGCTGCACTCCGGAATGTTCGATCATGTGTTCGTGCAGCCGGCAGCCCACGATGCAGGCTGCGCCCTGGGTGCGGCCTTGCTCATGTGCCAGGAAAAAGGCAGCTTCAATGGAAATAAGCGCATGCAGCATGTCTACCTGGGAACTGACATTGGTACGGCGGAAGATATAGCTCTCGAACTGGAGGGTTGGCGCTCCTTTATTAGCGTCGAGAAATCCGCCGATATAGCCCGGCAGACGGCCGCGTTGATGGCGCAAGGAAGCGTCGTCGGCTGGGTGCAGGGAAAGTCAGAATTTGGACCGAGAGCGTTAGGCAATCGCAGTATCCTAGCCGATCCCCGGCCCGCGGAAAACAAAGATCGCATCAATCTCATGGTCAAGAAACGCGAAGGGTACCGACCGTTTGCCCCCTCCGTGCTGGAAGAAGATGTCCGGGAGTCCTTCGATTTCCCCTCAGAAACGGATTCGTTACCCTTCATGATCTTTGTCGTCGGCGTACGTGAAGACAAGCGCGCCCAGCTCGGGGCCATCACTCATATCGACGGCACGGCGCGCGTCCAGACAGTGTCCCGGGAAACCAACCCGCGATACTGGGATCTGATTCACGCTTTCAAAGAGCTTACCGGAATACCGGTGCTGCTCAATACTTCCTTTAACAACAATGTCGAGCCGATTGTGGATTCGGTGGAAGATGCCGTGGTTTCCTTTTTGACAACCGGCCTGGATTATCTGGTTGCAGGTGACTTTATTGCTAGGAAGCTTTCGCCCTCGTGGAAGGCATGGCTATCTCTGAACATTTCGCTGCCCCGTTACGTCACACTGCAGCAGAATCGTTCTGCCGAGGAGGGCGGGCATGAGATTCATACCACGTACGACAAGAATTTCCGATTTTTCATCTCGCCTGAAATGCACAAGCTCCTGTTGAAGGTGGACCGCGAGAAACTGCTTTCGCAAGGATTTCAAGAGGCCGGACTGCAATCAGAAACGAAGCCGGAGGTTTTACTGCGAGAGTTAGAGAAGCTCTGGACTGAGCGCCTCGTGTGCCTCCGCCCAACCCGCACGGGAAACGGGGGACTGGGTTAGAGACCCACTCAGAATCCACGATGAGGTGGAATAAGGCCGATTTCAGTTTCTTGGTTTCACATCACGTTTGTGAACTGTCTATTCACTTTTTTCGGAGGCCAGGTTGAACACAGTAATCCAACCCTTGCATGATGTCACCACAGAACAAGCCTTTTCTGCCGTTCATTGCGAGGAATAGATAGCGATTGTTGCCACCGCGCTAATCGACCATTTCTCGCTGATCGCCTATAGATATTCCCTCTTTCAGAACTCTATTCAAGGTTACGGCTCTCGTCCAATCGAAGGCTGGACGCTGTAAATGGGTTGTAAAAGTAAAGACGCGAAATGATTCCGCAACAGGCAAGCTCTCCTACTGAATGTTTAACCCTGATTGATCTGCTACGACTTCAGGTAGAGCAACAGCCGAACGCGCTCGCATACCGCTTTCTTCTCACTGGAGAAGTGGATGGTCCAACGGAGGAAATTACCTACGGCGAACTTGACCTTCGCGCGCGTGCCATTGCGGCATGTTTACAAGGTGCAGGTGCTGCGGGCGAACGGGGATTGCTTCTATATCCACCGGGATTGGAATTCATTGCCGCTTTTCTCGCATGTGCTTATGCTGGCGTCGTGGCTGTTCCGACGTATCCCCACCGTAAGCTTTCGCGCCTAGAAACGATTGCCAGGGACGCACGCGCCCGTTTCGTACTGACGACAGTCCAATTCTCCAAGATCAGCCCGGCACTGCAGCGACAGACGCCGGAGCTGGCGAAAGCCCGCTGGATTGTCACGGATGTCCCTCTGCAGGAGCAAGCATCCGATTTGCGGTCGCCACATATCACACCTGAAACGTTGCTCTTTTTACAATATACCTCCGGCTCGACCGGACATCCCAAAGGAGTGATTGTCAGCCATGGCAACGTGCTCAACAATGAGCGGCTGATTGCGCAGGGATTCCGCACCGGACCTTCGACCCATGTAGTCGGATGGCTGCCTGTCTATCACGACATGGGATTGATCGGCAATGTGCTCCACCCGCTCTATATCGGGGCGTCGTGTACGCTATTCTCTCCCCTCGCCTTCTTGCAGCGGCCAATGCGCTGGCTTGAAGCCATCTCTCATTTTCAAGGCACAGTCAGCGGTGGACCGAATTTTGCATTCGATTATTGTGTGGCTAAGAAAGAAATCGATCATCCATTGAATCTCAGCTCCTGGAAAGTGGCCTTCAATGGATCGGAGCCGGTACGCAAGGATACGATGGACAGCTTTACCGCCGCTTTCGCCGAGAACGGCTTCAGCACAACAGTGTTCTATCCTTGTTATGGACTGGCAGAGGCAACATTATTTGTCGCTAGCGGCGATCCCGATCTTCCTGTCTGCGCCACCCTTGATGCGGCGGCATTGGAGCGTAACCTCGCCGCCGAAGTGCCCTCCAATACTCCCGGTGCGCGGAACCTGGTTTCCAGCGGACAATGCCCATCCGATCACTGGCTAGCAATTGTTCATCCTGAGACACATCAATCCTGCCCCGAGGGTGGAATCGGTGAAATCTGGTTTGCAGGCCCAAGCGTTGCGCGGGGCTATTGGGATAAGCCACAGGAGACGCAGGACACTTTCAAAGCTCACATTCGGAACGATGAGACGCGTTATTTTCTACGCACAGGTGATCTGGGATTCCTGCTGAATGGGCATCTGTTTGTAGCTGG
The DNA here is from genome assembly GCA_049279555.1 of Candidatus Sulfotelmatobacter sp. Classification (GTDB taxonomy): domain Bacteria; phylum Acidobacteriota; class Terriglobia; order Terriglobales; family Acidobacteriaceae; genus Sulfotelmatobacter. The sequence continues at coordinate 4,202 of JBAPOI010000444.1, read as the reverse complement.
CCGTCTCAAGGACCTCATCATCATCAGAGGCCGCAATCTCTATCCTCAAGATATCGAATTTACGGTGCAGATTGCTCACACTGCAGTGCGCCCAGGTTCTTGCGCAGCCTTCGCCGTAGAAACCGATGGTGCGGAGAAACTGGTGATTGTAGCCGAGGTAAATTCGCAGGCTGAAAAAACTGATCTGCCACTTATTGTCGCTGCCGCGCGGCGCGCTGTTGCGGAGGAGCATGCAACTCACGTCCGCCAGGTAGTTCTTCTCAGTTCGAATTCAATTCCCAAAACCTCCAGCGGCAAGATCCGGCGGGATGCCTGCCGTAAGGCCTTGGCATCTGGTGAGCTTGCAGTCATCTTCACATCCACCATTGAAGATTCTGCTATGCCTGATCCCAGGCAGGCGGAATTAGCGGTGCTGGAGTCCACTTCGCTGGCTCAAGAGATGAGGTCTGCGGACAGTCAAACAAGGATTGGATTGATTGAAAAGTTTGCCCAACGATTATGTGCCAGACATTTGCGCGTCTATATTGATCGAGTGGAACTGGATGCCTCGCCAGCAAGCCTGGGACTTGATTCATTAATGGCAATGGCGTTGCAGTCCGAATTTGAAGCCGATCTACACGTATCTTTGCCTGAAGCCTTTCTCTTGCAACAGCCAACCCTGCGGGCTGCAGCTTCCGAACTTCTGGCTGCATGGGTGACCCAACAAGAAAGAACCATAGCTGAGGATTTGGTGCCGGGCTCGCTTGACGGAAACTTGCCGCTTTCGTCAGGCCAGCAGAGGTTGTGGTTCCTTGATCGATTGTTGCCTGGAAATCCCGTCTACAACGTCCACTTTGGCCTGCGCATGACTGGCTTACTGAATCTAGACTTGCTGCAACAAAGCCTCACTGAGCTAATTTCTCGACACGTCATACTGCGCACGGTATTTCGGGAAGTAAATGGCCGACCTTGGCAGTCTGTGCGACCGTTGATTCCCACCGAGTTAGAACTCATCAATCTCAGTTCAACACCCGGTCCCGAACAAGAAGGCCGGCTCCGCCGACTCGCCGAAGAATTTGCCATGCAGCCATTCGATCTGGCGGCTGGTCCTCTGATTCGTTTTCACTTAGTAGCATTGGCACCTGATCGGCACATATTGCTGATCGCACAGCACCATATCATCACGGATGGGTGGTCAATCATGGTGCTTGCCCGGGAACTGGCAGCGATTTATCGTGCGCTTCTGATGGAAACATCTTTGGGACCGCCTCCCGAATTGCAATTTGCCGATTATGCCAGATGGGAACAATTGAATGTAGCGCGCTGGGAAGACGACCGAACTTTTTGGCGGCAGCAACTTTCAGACTTGCCCAGCCATGACTTGCCAGCCGATTATCCGCGGCCACCCCTTCGATCTTTTCGCGGTGGCCACCTGTCGTTCCGTCTGCCCGGGGAGTCCAGCGCAAGAATCGTCAGCGTTGGGCGAGCTGAAGGCTGTACGCCTTTCATTACTCTATTGACCGGTTACTGCATCCTTCTGGCACGCTATATGGTGCAAGATGAATTTGCCGTAGGTTCATTTATAACCAATCGCGGGCGGCCCCAACTGTGGGAGGTGATTGGCTTCTTTACGAATACTGTGGTACTGCGGTGCGATCTCGCCGGTGCACCCAGTTTTCGCGAGTTATTGCGCCGTACGCGTCTGGTAGTGGCTGACGCTTTGCGTCACGGCAAACTGCCCTTTGCCGAAGTGGTACAGATGGTAACTGGTGTCCGCGATGGCGGCGAGAATCCGCTTTTCCAAGCCGCCTTTGTGCTGGAGAGTCCGATTCCCGAAATCCAAATTCCAGAAATGACCTGGCAAGGGATCTCCTGGACACCCGATGGCGCAGTTAACGGCACGTCCAAATTCGACATCATGCTGGCACTGCAGGAAACGCCAGAGACATTTGTTGGAGCACTGGAGTACAGCAGCGATCTCTTCGAAGTTTCTACAATTGAACGCTTCGCCGCATACTTATCTACCCTGTACGACAACATCGCGATGCACCCAGATTGTCCCGTGACCGAGCTTTCGATCTTTTCTCTTGCGGAGCGTCAACGGCTGTTGGTGGAGTGGAACCGTACGGAGGCGGAAGTAGCGCGCGAGGTTTGCTTTCCGGAACTTTTCCAACGGCAGGCGGGAAAAACACCCGATGCTGTGGCTGTCTTCACGCAACGCAGCCAAGTTACCTACCGGGAGTTAAATCAGCAAGCAAATCGCCTAGCCCGATATTTGCGTAGCTGGGGCGTGGGATTGGAGACCGTAGTCGCCCTGCTGTTAGGGCGGGGCTCGGAGTTTCTGACTTGCATGCTGGCCGTGTTCAAGGCAGGCGGGGCCTACCTGCCACTGGATCCGCATCATCCATTATTGCGCCAACTGCAATTGTTGCAACAAAGCGGAGTCCGGCACGTAATCAGCACAAGTGAGTGGGCTCGGGAGTTGGCTGCTACTGTTCCGCCAGGGGTGCAAGTAATCGACATCGAGGCGGCGAGTGGATTGGAGGAGGCTGATAGCGATCTACCGGCGCTGTGTAGGCCAAGCCATCTGGCGTATGTGATCTACACTTCCGGTTCGACCGGAACGCCCAAAGGGGCGATGGTAGAACATTTAGGGATGCTCAATCATCTTTATGCCAAGGTGCGGGATCTGCAATTGAGCGAGTCGGACGTGGTAGCACAGACAGCCTCGCAAGCTTTCGATATTTCCGTGTGGCAATTTTTGGCGGTGCTACTGGTGGGCGGACGGGTGAGGATTGTCTCCGAGGAAGTTGCGGTAGATCCGGCTCAGCTGATGATGGAGATAGATGCGGCAAAGATCAGCATCGCGGAAATGGTGCCGTCGATGTTACGGGCGGGGCTCGAGGAGATGGAGAGTGGCGCCACAACGGGCCCAGACTTATCCTCTTTGCGCCGATTGCTGTTGACCGGCGAGGCGTTACCGCCGGAATTGGTGCGCCGCTGGCTCAACCATTATCCAGAAGTTCCTTTGCTCAATGCGTACGGACCGACGGAATGTTCCGATGATGTGGCCCATCACTGCATTAGCTCAGAGGCGGACTTGGGCCGGGTGTATACACCCATAGGTAGGCCAATAGTCAACACCCGGCTATATGTCCTGGATGAGCGGCTGCAGCCGGTGGCGATTGGTGTGCCAGGTGAGCTGTACGTCGGCGGGATTTGCGTTGGGCGCGGATATCAGAACGACGCTGCGCGCACGGCCGAGACATTTATTCCCGATTTATATGCCACTGAAGAAGGAGTGCGGCTGTACCGCACCGGAGATGTGGTTCGGTGGTTGCCGCGAGGAGAGATTGTATTTCTGGGACGCCGGGACCACCAGGTTAAGATTCGGGGCTTTCGCATTGAATTAGGCGAGATTGAGGCCTTGTTGGAAAGCCAGGCTGGGGTGAAGCAGGCACTAGTGCTGGCGCAAGCGGACCAGCGGGAAAATCAGCGGTTGGTGGCCTACGTGGCGGTGCGGGAGGAGATCACCCCAGAACAACTGGAGCAGGGGCTGAAGCAGCGGCTACCCGAGTACATGGTGCCGGCGGTGTACGTATTGCTGCCGAGTATGCCCTTGACCCCCAATGGGAAGATCGACCGGCAGGCGCTGCCGGCGGTGGAACTGGGAATGGGGGGAGAAGAGTGCTATGTGGCACCGCGTACGCCGGTGGAAGAGATCCTGTGCGGCATCTGGCAGGAAGTGCTGGCAGTGGAGCGGGTGGGCGTGAAGGAGAATTTCTTTCACTTAGGTGGGCACTCGCTGCTGGCAACCCAAGTCATGGCCCGTGTGCGGTTTAGCTTTGGGATAGACCTGCCGTTGCGGACGATGTTCGAGCGACCGACGGTGGATGCGTTCGCAGCACACGTGGAACAGTCGTTGGGGGCGGGCACTCATGCTGCGCCACCAATCCAGCGGCGCGGGCGAGACGGCGAACTACCTTTGTCTTTTGCCCAGGAGCGCCTGTGGTTCCTGAGCCGGTATGAACTTGAAACCAGCTTGTATAACGTACCGGTCGCGATGCGGTTGCGGGGGAAACTGAACATTGAAGCGGCGAAAGCCAGCCTGCAGGAGATGGTCAATCGGCATGAAGTGCTGCGCACCAGCTTTCCGGAAGTTGGCGACGGCACAATCCAGGATATCGCCGCCGAGATGGAAGTGCCGTTCGCGGTAGCAGAGA
>JBAPOI010000443.1:0-1873 GCA_049279555.1 Candidatus Sulfotelmatobacter sp. | reverse complement strand
GAGCACGTCAGCGGATGCGAACGCTACGGTGGAAGTAGTGCTGCTGGAAGAGGTGGACCAGGTCTTGGCGAGTGTCCAGAACGCCTGTGAACCCAGCACAAAGAGCGCAGAAATGATCGACGGCAATGGCGAGTGCCCCTCGGAACTGTCCAGAATAGCTTTGAAACAGAGGGCAGCCGCCATCAGAGGCACGATGCGTCCGACGAGGATATTGGTAACAAAGCTCGTGATTCCGGTTGTGAGGCTGGTCGCAATGGCCCCGAACGTTCCCGTCCCGGCGCCGGAAGGCGGAACAGGAGCCGGACCGCCAGAGAAAAGCGCTGGGATGGTCGCAGAAAAGATAGCGGGCAGGGTCAGCAGCAGCGCTCCCCAGAACAGCCACTTAAAGAAGCTTCCACCCGCGTCATAGTTGATGCCTCCTTCCCCACGCAATCGCATCCCCGCGAGCACAATGGCCCCAAGAGCCGCGACTGGAAGGAGCGTCACCATCATGCCGGAGATCTCCGACACAAAGTCCGGCAGAGCGGTGGTCATTAGGCATTCCTCAGAAGGTGGTGCAACACGGCGACCACGGGGTGATTCGTGAATATGGGGAGCTGGTGAAGACTGCCGCCGACTTGTTGGCCCTGTGCGATGAAGTACTCGATGAGTCGCGTGACGGCCGAAACAGCAAGGAAGATGCCGCCGCCTACGATACTGCTCATGTACGGCCGGTTAGCCTGATACTTGAATGCTGCAGCGACAAAGCAGCAGGCGGCGATCACCGGGCAGATTACGTTGCAGATCCAATTGACAACGTTAAGAACCGCGCCCTCAACCTGGGTTGCCTGTTGTCCTTGCACCGCCTGTCCAGTCGCTGCCGACTTTCCGAGATTCTGTGCGACACCTGCAATGGGAAACGACAACAGAGTGAAGAGAGAGACAACCGCCATGAACTTTCCGTAACGGATCTTCATGCGCGAGAGAAGCGACGCCATACACCCTCCGTGTGACTATGTGATAGTTAGCATAGTTTCACTATTATGGTTATTGTTCAAGGGGAAAGTGCTGAATTTTTGTGTCGGGTGGCAAAATTCTTTCGCCAACGATGGATTCACCTCGACAATGGACGCGGCAGGATGGTGAGGCTTACGAAACAGCGATGCTGAATCTAACCGTGTTCCGCTACAATCAACACGGAGAAAATAGACAAACATCACAATGCCGAAATCCGATCACAAAGCCGCCCTGCTCGCCATAGAAAAGGTTCTCGCGCTCCTTCGCTCGGTGCAGACGCTGGAAGGCACGGATAAGGATGGCGTCGAACATCTCCTGGAAATGGCGGTCGAGAACCTTAAGAAGTGATATCGACCTGCCGGTATGCTGGTTTCGTTTGATCCTAATAATGCCGAGGCGAGTTTGGCTGTCCTGCGAACCGTTCATTTGATGTGATCCTCAAGCGCCCCATAGACACGGAGCCATAAGCATGAAAATCGCCAGCTGGAACGTCAATTCGATTCGTGCGCGGCTTGATCACGTCACGGCGTGGCTGAAGGCGCGCAAGCCGGATGTGCTGCTGCTACAGGAGTTGAAGGGAACGGAGTTTCCGGCCGCGGTGTTTGAAGATATGGGCTATGAAAGCGTGGCTGTGACGCAGAAGACTTACAACGGCGTCGCAATTTTATCGCGCCATCCAATCGAGACGATCAGCACGGCGTTGGCCGGCGATGAGGCGGACAGTCATGCGCGGTATTTGGAGACGAGGATTATGGGCATCCGCATCGTCAATATCTATCTTCCTAATGGAAATCCGGTTGGGAGCGACAAATTCGTCTACAAGCTGGCCTGGATGGACCGACTGATCGAGATAATGAGCGACTGGCGAAGAGAAAAC
>JBAPOI010000442.1:0-2089 GCA_049279555.1 Candidatus Sulfotelmatobacter sp. | reverse complement strand
CCAACAACTCAGCGGGGCACCGCAAATGTGTCACCTGGGCGCGGGGTCATTATCAACCGCGTGTACTATTGGGCCGAAGCATTTCGTGATCCTACGGTGGAGAATCACGACGTCTCCGTCCGGTACGATCCTTTTGATATCGGCAGTGCTTACGCCTTTGTTAAGAACCGTTGGACGGAGTGCCACTCCGAGCACTATTCGGTGCTTCAGGGGCGTTCTGAAAAAGAAATCATGTTGGCGTCGAAAGAGCTGCGTCGGCGACGCCTATTACATTCGCGGGAACGGTTCACGCTGACAGCTCGCAAACTTGCTGATTTTCTCGACTCGGCCGAAGCGGAAGAAAAGTGCCTGCTTCAGAGATTGCGAGACCGGGAAAGTGCATCACTCCGACAAACTTGCCTCGTGCCTGTACCTTCCGCGCATGGCGCCGAAGTAGAATCCACAGAGTCAGAATCGAGCAGTACTACGCGGGAGATATCGGCGCTCAATCAGGCTGAGGCTACCGCAGTCTACGGAGACTTCTGATGGCGGTTGACCTGCTTCATAAACAGGATGTCTCTGAATCACCAATCAACCATTTTCGCTCCTTCACAGTGGCGCATCCTCGGCTTGTGGAAGCCAAAGAAACCCTGATGAATGCTATCCATGGTGGTGAGCCGAACTCGCTTATATTTGTGTTCGGCCCGACCGGGGTAGGTAAAACAACATTGAGAATGAAGACGGAGCAGCTGATTGATACGGAACTTCTGGATGAACTTCACGAGGACCCAGCACGGATTCCGGTCGTCAGTGTCGAAGCAATAGCTCCCGAATCGGGAAGTTTTAATTGGCGCGATCACTACAAACGCCTTCTCCATCAGCTTGACGAACCTCTGATCGACCACAAGCTGAATAGAGAGGCTGGTTCGGTCATGCGGTTCATGCCACCATCGAGGGCAGTCGGTACTGAATACCGTTTTGCCGTGGAGCAGGCCATCCGGTATCGCAAGCCTCTCGCGGTGATGATCGATGAGGCCCAGCATCTCGGCAAGATTCCGTCGGGCCGCAGACTCCTCGATCAATTGGACGTAATCAAGTCCATCGCTAACCAAACGAAGACCGTACACGTTTTGTTTGGAACCTATGAACTGCTTGCATTCCGGAACCTCAATGCGCAACTCAGCAGGCGAAGCATTGATATTCATCTCCCCCGCTACAGAGCCGAAAATCCGGGAGACCGGCAGATGTTCATCAATATCGTAAAGACCTTCGAAAAGGCTCTTCCATTCGAGGGCTCATGTGATCTGGTAGCCGATTGGGAATTCCTGTATGAGAGGAGCCTCGGATGCATCGGGATTTTGAAGGAATGGCTTGTGCGAGCTGCGACTGTAGCGTCTCGGATGGGCCTCAACCGGTTGACAAGAGTGAATCTTCAATCTCAGGCTTTGTCCATCGCGCAATGTGAACAGATGCACACGGAAACGGCACATGGCGAACTGACACTGTACGAAGGGAGCCAAGCATCGGTGCGGCTTCGCAGCAGATTAGGCTTGAGTACGGAGGCGCCAACAAAGACGGATCTGACGCAGGAAGTTCATTCGGGCAAACATCGCCGGCCGGGTCACAGGCTTCCAATACGTGATCTTGTTGGACAGCCGGAGGCAAATGCGACCCCTGCTTGAGTCGTGGTCCCTATCACGCCCGCCTTTGCCGCCGAGGAGCCAACTCTATTCTCTGGAACCGATGGGTGTCGGCACTGAAATGGTCGAGAGCCTTACTGGATATGTCGCTCGATTAGCCGACGCGCACTCAGTGAGCGTTGGGGACCTTGTCGGCAGAGTTCTTGCAGATCTTACACATCCAAACGATACGATCATTACGCCGACAGCCAAGGCATTCAGAGTAGGCGGGCATGGATTTCGAGCTTGTAACTATGCACCTAACGGCATCACTGAGAGAGCGGTGAAATGGGTTCATGCGCTCGAGGCCGCTACCAATCGACACGATCTGCGATATCTGACCCTTCTTCCGCTTCGCTATATGGTTCCGGACCGTTTATTTAGGAGGCGACGGGCATGGTGCGCACTTTGTTTTGGGCATTGGCGGTCAG
>JBAPOI010000441.1:0-8081 GCA_049279555.1 Candidatus Sulfotelmatobacter sp. | reverse complement strand
GCCCACCACAAGGGCGGCGGCAATATTGCGCTGCGCAGTCGCTAACGACAGAACGCCCTTTGTCCCTAGGCCCGGACCGCCGAGGAGCCACCCGATTCCAGCGCCCGCCAAGAGAAAGAGGATGCTCGCCAAAATGCCGCGTGTTCCGAACAAGGAGATTACATTTTGAACGTTCGTCACCAATAGAAGCACGATCAGGAGTGCCAGGCTGAGACTGGAGATTCGGTTGAGCGGCGCGCGCATTTTTTCCGCAATGCTTCCGAACCGTGCGTTCACTGCAAGGCCGGCGCCCAGTGGAAGCAACATGAGAAGAACCAGCGAGCGCGCTATTTTCATCGGGTCGACCGAAACGCCCTCCAAAAGCAGGGGTAATACAAGAGGCATGTAGACCACGGTCAAAACCATGAGCAGCACCATTAACCCCACGGCAAAGGCAAGGTTGCCCTTGGCGATGCCTGCGAGCTTGGGAAGGAATGGCGCGCCGGCGGCTGCGCCTAGCAAAAGCAGGGCGATGCCGAGAGGCTGGTCAAGCCTGAGAATTCTGGCGATGGCTAATGCCCCTAGGGGCATCAGCACAAAATTGGCGAGCAATGCGAGAAAAACAAGTTTGCCATTGCGCAGAGGAGCCACAATCTGGCGAATGGTGAGACTCAAACCAACCGCCAGCATACTTGAAACTACAAAGGCGAGCATCGTGATCGGGACTGCTTTACTCAGGAGTTCCATTCGACCTTTTCCGTGCACTGCTTCTGCACTTCGCGTCTCGGATCAGGCAACAGCCTGAGTTTTTCTGGCTTGCATCCCGCTTGCCAGTGGCATCGTTGCCAGGTTCTTCCAAAAGGTCGCCAGCGACTCTATGCCACCAAACAAGGTAGTAAAGATCGTGAGGTCCGCCAGCAGGATGTTTCCCGCGCGTTGTGCATTCGGTGGCATCCAGATACACGAGTTGAACTCGGTATTGCCCGCCTGAGTGAAAGGATGCGGTCGGTCCAGATCAACCGGTTGACGAGTAAGCACGTGAACGGATTTTGTATCGTCGGTGGTCAGCAGATAGTGTGGCAGGTGCAGATGAAAATTGAACGTGGTAACCCCGTTGAGGAGGCCAAGCTTATCCAGGTCTTTGTTGATTGTGAGCGGCGTAATTTGCTTTGTGCCTTTCACGAGGGCGGGGCGAAGTCCGAATTGATTTACCACTGGAACGCCGAGCGCTTTCATGAGAGAACGCGTGTATTGTCCGAAGCGCTGCTGGCGAGGAACGAGCGCATCTCCGTGGTGGGTATATTCCAGCTGGCGCTGCTGCAGATCTTCGGTGAATCCCACGTCGTGATGGGGCGCAAGCAAAAGGCAAGTTCCTTCTCGCTTCAGCCACTCGCGGACGGCCTCGATCTCACCAGAGCTTGCCTCCTGCTCTGAAAGCAGGTGATCGAGACCGAACACCATCAGCGTATCTGTGTCTGCCAGGATTCGTTCGTCGATCGGAAGCTTGTACCCGGCCTGGTCTATTCGCTGAAATACAGCAACCGAATGTCCGGTGACTTCACCTGAGACGCTCTGAAACGCGAGAGTCGAACGGTGGAACAGTTCCAAGGTCCCAGCAATTCCTTGCAGGAAATGCATCTCATCCCATTCCGTTCCCTCATACGCAGGCCAGGCGACTCTCCGGACCTCGGTCATGGTCGAGAAGCGATTGTCTAATTCAGTGGTGTCCCGGTTGGCTTCCCAGGGGTAACTCCAGGTCCAGTACATGGAAACTCTCCGTTTGCCGGGAGTGTACTTGCGGGGCGCATGATTCTGGTTGTACGTGCGCGGCGGTTGAGGAACGGAACTCATGATTGCCTACCTTTCTGGATTTTCCAATGACCTTTGTTTTCAAAGACCGTTTGTCAGCGACGCTAGGTATCGGAGTGCCTTTATACCGGGCAAAAAGAAGTAAGCGCCGCCGCGGATCGTTGTGAAAGCTGGCAGGCCCTTGATCCTTTTCCGAGTGGGGCGCTTTGGGATGGTCATGTCAAAGCTGCCGTCCTGTGTACCGAAAATCGGATCGCGCTCGTTTCCCAGTTCGTGAAAGTTTGGGTCGTTCGCCCACACATTCATGGCAAATTCAAATTGACGGACGAGGCTCGCACAGCCCACGAACGCGGCGATACCTCGCTCTACGCCGTCGTCGGGGACACCTTCCGGCAGAGGCGGGCCATAAGTCCCCCCGCGCCGGATCATCTTCCGACGGTTCATGTTCACTGCGGTATCGCGCGGGTTCATGCGCCGGATGTGTGCCCCGAGCGGACAGCCATAGCCGTAAGGGTCCATCTCTGCGTAATTAAAATCGTTGCTGCGCTGAGAATCAGCGCCAAGCTCTGGATCGTCCTTATCCGGCGCGAGGACAAGGGGAGCGCCGCTCCGCCATCGTCCCATCAGCTTGGCAGCTATTAATTCCTGTTGTTCGGGTGTTTCACCATGGGCACGGAGGAAATCGCGAAACGCGCCTACGTGCTCTTCCATTCTCAGATAGGCAACGTAGCTGCCGTTGCGAGAAAGAATTTCCGGCTGCGGCAATCCGGCCGCAGGACCTTCTTCGTCAGGGTAGCCAAGAAAAAACTCGCCTGGCTTGATCGATGGGCCGGAGCCTGGAGTCGGTTCCAATCCCGTTCCTTCGATGACTGGCTGTGAGAGCCGATCACGGTAGCCGAAGTGTTCGTGAGCGTAGTCGAACGGGGGAATAGCTTCCAGATCCAGAGACGACAGAAGTTCGACTCCCCCGCATTGGGCCACATACCGTTCGTGCTCCCCCCTACATCGTTCACGTTCGGCGACGTTGCGGGCAAACAGTACGACAATCGCATGCAGGTTAGGACTGGCGAGCTCTCCCACCCAATGATCCGGATGATTCGCGCCGGTGGTTCCGAGGACGCCCGCCCGGGCCGCCATGCCCTCACAAAACTCCTCCGGAAAGGTGGCCAATGATGTTTCAGCCACCCCTAGGGTTTGCAGGCCGTTCCAAGTGAAGCCAACGGTCACCCACCTTGCGTCAAGCAGGCTCGATCCGACAGCCCTTGCCGTGCCCACCTTATCGATCAGGCCCGTCAGCCACTTGCGTCCGCCTGCCGGATTCCCAAATGTTAAAAACTCGTACCGTGCTGCCCGCGCCGGCGGCCTTGCCATCAGGAAGTGTTGAATATCGTCAAACTCAAGCGAATCTAGTTCTTCCGTTCGATCTGTCAGATCACCTGAGATCCCATGCGATTGTTGCAAGATGCCCACGGCCTCTCCGTCCGAAGTAACCAATAATTCTGCTACTGCATTAAGTCGAGCATGTCGCTGAACGTGGCCTTGAGCTTAAGCGCCTTCTTGACTTCGTCGGCACTTACGTAGGGATATTCGCCGTATTCCAGGAAGCTCGGGCACTGATGATCGCGAAAGAACTTGCTGACCGCTGGCACGTTCGTCTTCCAGTCCTCGGGAAATCCTTCGAGGTTTACGAAGACCGTGGTAATGCCGGTCTTGGCGAAGATCGCCACAGCGTCCTCGATATATTTATCGAAATCAGTGTCGAAGATGCCCTGATACATGAAATGCAATCCCGAGCCGACGTCGAACAAGATCCAGCGGAGATAGTGCAGTTTCAGGGTGGCGAGCACGGAGGGATCGCCCTTCACCGCTGCCTCAATGCTCTTCCCGTAGTCGCGGATCGCCTTCTCTCTGCTAGGCTTGACCTTTGCGACGACTGAAAAGCCGTAGCAGGCGGGAGTCTTGGGAAAGACCGGTCCGTAGCGTCCCTTCTCAAGTTCGAAGTATCCTTCCTTCGGAATTGCTATTGCCTGTGGTTTCGTCCAATCACGCTCTGCGGACGTTGAGGGTGTTGCGGGCGCTACTGTGGCCATGTCAGTCTCCTATTCCGGTTCTTGTTCCCATGCCGAACTCTTCGCAGTGGTTGTGGTTATCCGTGAACCTGCGTGGCAGCTGCATTCTTAATTGATAATCGGGATATTTATACTGTCAGTCCTTACAGAGAGTCGGTGAGGGACTCCTTCAGTTAGCCGTCAGGTGTGAACCCCCGTCAGCTAGGTCGTGGTCTTCTCCAACTTCAGTGGATTCCCTGGAACTGGGCGTTGCGGTCCTGATGTGTGTGACGAGCGCCTGTTAAGTCTCTGAAGTGCCGTGCGAGTCTACTCGAAAAACAGCCACGTCACCAGCGGTGTAGACTTGATGCGATGAAGATTGCCAAACTGGCCGGTTCCTATCGCATCGATGACGGCAAGCATTTCCGCCTTAATGATTTCGATCCGGCGGACACTGCGCATCTGCACTCCCAAGAGGAAGCCGGCGAGCAGTTGATCAAAGATGTGGCACGCTTGGAGGATTTGCAAGGCAAGCTCTACGCCCAGGATCGTTGGGCTCTGCTGCTGATTTTTCAAGCGATGGACGCCGCGGGAAAAGACGGCACCATCAAGCACGTCATGTCAGGGGTGAATCCCGAAGGTTGCCAGGTCTATTCGTTCAAGACGCCGTCGGAAACGGAGCTGCAGCACGATTTCTTGTGGCGCACGACAAGAAACCTGCCGGAGCGCGGACATATTGGCATCTTTAACCGGTCTTATTATGAGGAAGTGCTAGTGGTACGGGTGCATCCGAAAGTGTTGGAAAATGAGAAGCTGCCGCCGTCATTGGTAAAGAAAGACATTTGGGAAGAGCGCTTCGAAGACATTCACTGCTTTGAACGGCACATGGCGCGCAGTGGGACAGTGATTCGCAAGTTCTTCCTGCATCTTTCGAAGAAAGAGCAGAAACGGCGCTTCATGGCGCGACTGGATGAGCCGGAGAAAAACTGGAAATTCTCCGCGGCCGACATTCACGAACGCGATTATTGGGATGAATATCAGAAGGCCTATGAGGATGCGATCCGAAATACGGCGACGAAACATGCGCCCTGGTACGTGGTTCCGGCGGACAATAAATGGTTTGCGCATCTCGTGGTAGCGGCGGCAATCGTAGAAACAATGGAAGAGCTTGGGATTGCCTATCCGAAAGTTGACGCCGCGAAGCGCAAAGAACTGCAAGAGGCTCGCCGGGTGCTGGGGAAGAAATGAATTTTGCAACGCTGGGGCCGCGTGCTTTCCGTTTACCTGCCACAGCATTACCATAGCGGTGATCCACCTTTCGTTTTCCACTTCTCTGTTTTCGGGGGTTTGAACATGTCTGGTCGAAATATGCTTTGTGGGGTTGCAGCAAAAGGAACATTCGTGAGCGAGTGCTTAGTACTGCTTCTTTGTGCGCTCGTAGCTTCATGGCCGATCGCGGTTTCTGGACAAACCACGCCCGAGCGGCAATCGAAGGCGGCCAAGCCAACACAATCCGCGGCCTCATCAAAATCGGTTGCTTCTGACCAGAACGCTCAGCCCGGAAACGATTCCAACAAGCCGGAAGACAAACTTTTCAAGGGGATGAAGTACCGCCTTATTGGGCCGTTTCGCGGCGGACGATCACTGACCGCGGCGGGAATCCCCGGCGATCCTACGACCTATTATTTTGGCGCGACTGGCGGCGGTGTGTGGAAGTCAACCGACGGTGCCATGACCTGGTCTTCGATTTTTGATCGCGAGGGAAGCGGAGATATTGGCAGCCTGGCGGTCGCGAACTCCGATCACAATGTCGTCTACGTCGGTACGGGCGAAGCCTGCATTCGTGGCAATATTTCTCACGGAGACGGAGTTTACAAATCTCTCGACGGCGGAAAGACCTGGAAGAACGTTGGCCTGCACGACAGCCGGGCGATCGGCAAGTTGATTATCAACCCGACGAATCCGGACATTGTTTTTGTGGCGGCTCTTGGACATCCTTATGGGCCGAACGCCGAGCGAGGCATTTTCCGCACGACCGACGGCGGCAAGAATTGGGAAAAGGTTCTCTATAAAGATGAGAACACGGGCGGCATCGATGTTGCTTTCGATCCGCATAATCCTAATGTTTTGTTTGCTGCATTGTGGCAGGCGCGCCGCACGTCGTGGAATCTTTCTGACGGTGGGCCGGGAAGCGGACTGTACCGCTCGGGCGATGGAGGCACGACCTGGAAGCGGCTGGAAGAGCACGGTCTCCCCAAGGGGCCTTATGGACGCATCGGCGTAGCGGTGGCAGCGAACTCTGACCGAGTTTACGCACTGATTGAAGCACGCAATCCCGATGGCGGTTTATACCGGTCCGACGATGGTGGCGAAAACTGGGATTTCGTGAATCCCAGTCATAGCTTGTGGCAGCGGCCCTGGTATTACATGCACATCATCGCCGATCCGAGAGACGAAAATGTCGTCTACGTCATGGACGTGGAATCTTTCAAATCCACGGATGGCGGTCACCTGTTCAATAAGGTCAAAGTTCCGCACGGCGACAACCACGGCCTGTGGATTGATCCGATGAATACAAAGCGCATGATCGCGTCGAACGACGGCGGCGTGACGGTGACTTTGGATGGCGGAAAGAATTGGACGCGCCAGGACAATCAACCGACGGCGCAGTTCTACCATGTGATTACCGACAATGCGGTCCCTTACCGCGTGTATGGTGCGCAGCAGGACAACACCACGGTTGGCATCGCGAGCCGCAGCGACGAAGGGGCCATCGATCGCGCCGACTGGTATGACGTGGGCGGAGGCGAAGCGGGCTACATCGCGCCGTATCCTCCCGACCCGAACATTGTGTACGCCGCCGACTACCAGGGAAACATCACGCGTTTCGATAAGCGAATCGGGCAGGTGAAAGCGATCACCGAGCAGCCTGAGCTTTCCGACGGAGGCGGCGCTGCCAAACTCGAGCATCGCTTTCAGTGGACTGCGCCGGTGGTGATTTCTCCGCATGATCCCGACACGCTGTATCACGGAGGCGAGCGGTTATTCAAAACAACTGACGGTGGCGTTCATTGGGTGACGATCAGCCCCGATCTCACGCGCAACGACAAAAGCAAGCAGCAGCCTTCCGGTGGCGATATCACCCTGGACGACACCGGCACCGAATATTACGACACGATTTTCGCCGTTGCCGAGTCACCCATCACAAGGGGCTTGATCTGGGTGGGGACCGATGATGGACTCGTCCAAATTACGCGCGACGCAGGCAAAAGCTGGGCCAACGTCACGCCGAAGGATTTTCTGGAGTGGAGCCGCATCAGCTTGATTGAAGCGTCGCCGCACGATGCGGGAACGGCATACGTTGCAGTGGATCGACATCAGAACGACGACCTTCGCCCTTACATCTACAAGACCAGCGACTATGGCCAGACCTGGACGAGACTGACCAACGGGATTCCCGATGGTTCGTTCGTTCGTGCGGTCCGAGAAGATCCGAAGAAACGCGGCCTGCTTTATGCAGGGACCGAGAATGGCGTTTTCATTTCATTCAACGACGGCGCGGACTGGCGGTCGATAAAACTGAATTTGCCGACCACGCCGGTGCATGACCTGATAGTTAAGGACAACGATCTCGTGGTGGCGACACACGGCAGGTCCTTCTGGATACTGGATGACATTAGCCCACTGCGGCAGTTCAGCGATGACGTCACGAAGAAGGATGTCCATCTCTATGCGCCGGCGCCCGCCTACCGGATTCAAGCGGGAGCGGCAGGAGAAGCGCACGCTTCCAAGCGTACAGGGCAAAATCCGCCGGTTGGCGCGATCATTTACTACTATTTGAAAGATGTACCAAAGGCGGGCACGGAAACGAAGTTGGAAATCCTCGACGCCTCGGGAAAGGTGGTTCGCAAGTATTCAAGTGCCGCAATGGAATTACCGGACGAACCGCTCGATCCCGACGACAAAAAACCGGAGAAAGAGATCAAGCCAGAAGCTGGGCTCAATCGATTCGTGTGGAACCTGCGTTATGAAGAAGCGCATCGTGTTCCCGGGTACTACTTGTGGGAGTACATTGGCGGGGCGAAGGGGCCGGTGGCTGTGCCTGGCCAGTACCAGGTGCGGCTGACGGTAGGCGATGAAAGCCAGGTGTCGCCCCTGGAAGTGAAGTTGGATCCGCGGGTCCACGTGAGCCAGGCGGATTTGGAACAGCAATTCACTTTGCTGATGGGGCTTCATGAAGAACTG
>JBAPOI010000440.1:0-6210 GCA_049279555.1 Candidatus Sulfotelmatobacter sp. | reverse complement strand
TGTAAATCTTCACGATGCGTTGAATTTCCGCAGAATGCTCGCGGCCATCCAGCCGGCGAAGTCGCGTATTTTTTCGCTTCTCCAACTTGTGCAGCCAAAGCACCGTCTGACTGAAACGTGAAAATGCCGCGCCCCCAGCAAGGGATGAAAGCCCCGGCGTGAATTTCTGGTTTGCCCGAGGATGCGTGACCACGATCAAGCTCGATCCGTTGCGGCGCATCGCGCATTTGGCCTCGATCAAAAATCTCTTGTCGTCCTGCCATGGCGCGTTCGTCGTCTCCGCGGCCGTGACTGGATCGACGCCGATAACACGTACGCCGGAGTCGGCCATCTTGCAGACCCAATCTCCTAGTGATCGCAGTGACACCATTTCATCGGGCGCGGTGAAAACGCTTTTCCCAAATGAATCAATGTCCTGCCTGAACGCCTCGAATATCTTCTTGGCATCATCCGCGTTCTCTTTCACCCATCGTGCGTTCGTCAGCTTCGATTGTCCGGCGCGCTGCGCGAGGAAGCGGATCAGGTGGTAGGCGCGGTCATGCTCGAGCGCGTAGAGCGCAACGGGGATCCCGGCGCGATGCCAGAATCCCATCGCTTCCGTGAGAAATAACGACTTGCCGCCGCCGGGGTTCCCGCAGATCATCGTGACGGTGCCGGGTAAAAGGGATTGCGTGAAGTCGCTCAGAATTTCATGCGGCCACGCGATCGCTTGCCGCCGGCCGGAAATCGTTTCGTCGATCAGCGAGCCAACTTCATTCGACGCGCCGCCGCCTTTGGCCGAAGCGATGACCGATTCAATCACTCGCTTCGATTCCTCGATATCGCCTTCGCCCCAAATTTCAATCAGATCGCAAACGTCACCCTTGGCCGGAAGATCGAATGCTTCGGGGTCGATTATTCGAAGGTTCGCGGCGGGCTGCAGTTTTTCGAGGATCTGACCGACGTCGCGCATGTAATCGCGTCCGGCCTGGTCGTTATCCGGCCAAAGGTAGCAGGTCTTGCCGGCGAGCGGAGACCAATCGGCGTTCCTTGCGTTCGCCGCACCGCCTGGGCTTGTGGTAGCGACAAATCCAACGTCGTGCATGGCGTGGACACATTTTTCGCCTTCGACGACAAAGCACCAGTCGGATTTTGAAACCCTAGCGCGGTTGTAAATCGGCCATGGCTTTGCGGGCGCGCCCAATTCAAATCCAACTGCGGTGGGACGGCATTGCAGGAAATGCTTGTCGCCGTCCTTGTCGCGGCAGCGCATGACGACGAGTTGAACTTTTTTCGTAGCGGGATCGGCGTATTGGTAAACGCCCTCGATCGTCGGGAACAGTCCGTGCGCCATTGCCTCGAGCGCCACAACGTCCCGGTATTCGCGCGCCGCCTTTTTCGTCTGCCTCGGTTGGGATTGTCCGCGGAGAAGATCGGCGACCGGGGTGTTTTCAAGTTTCGATTTCACATCGTAGAAGTCCCCGTTGAACTCGCAGCCCTTCGAATGGCAGGATAGTCGCCAGATTCCCTCTTTTTCGTAAATTCCCGCCGAGGCGTGCTTGTCGTCGTGGAATGGGCATCGGAGCGATTTACCCTTGATGACGATGCCGGCGTTGCGCAGGAGCATTTCCAGGGCGTTGCGGTCGTGGCGGATTTCGTCCTTGGCCTCGATCATTCGATTATCCCCATGGCTCGGGCTTGTTCGTCAATTTCGGCAAGCTCATCGCGCTCCGGCGCGAGTATGAACTTTTCGGCGTCCATTCCCAACTTGCTCGCGGGATGCCCGGTGTAGAATTTGGAGCCGTCAGCCAGGTATTTCGTGATTGCGGCCTTTGATGCATCAAGATCGTTTCCTGACCGTTTCCACAACTTCGCAAGGGCCACGCCGTCCGAGGCGACGAAAACGCATTGCCGAGAGTATTTGGAAGTTTTCGAGGCGACCCAGAAATCGGTGAGTTGCCTGAATTCTGGATCGTCAGCCTTCGGAAGTCTCTTCCGTGGATTGCCATTGGTCCCCGACGCGACAGCGGAGGGTACAGTTTTTTCCTGCTCCTGCTCCTGCTCCTGCTCCTGCTCCTGCTCCTGCTCCTGATTCGCCATAGCCTTCCACGAAGGCTTACCGAAACCATCCATGAAGGCTTTAACGAAGGCTTCTCCTAAGACTTCAACGAAGTCTTTAAGTTGAGTATATGCAGTACACTTAAGATTGCATTCCGGTATCTCTTCCCACGCCTTTCCCCAGAATTTTACGACGTTTGGAGACTCCGGAGGGTTGTACTTAACGCCGTTGGGAATCCATATCAAACGGGATTTCCAGTCAGCCTCGACACGGAAGGTGGAACGCACTTCCCCGAAGGCTTTGCGGAAGCCTTCCACGGACCAGCCAAGGGCTTCAGCGAGAGCGGCCTCGCCGACATTCGATAGTCCAGGAATTATTGCGGTGTGGGGGCCGGTGAGCAGGTAAACCCAAAGCGTCTGCCCATTGGGAGCGGGCTTCGTGAGCGAGTTCCATCCCGCATCGGCATACATTCGTGTGTCTATCTTACGAAACCGAGACATGATTGCCTTCCGTGGCTATTTTCCGCCCGCTGTATTTTCCCGTTTGATCGAAAGATATACTTCCTTGCGGTGCACAGATGTTTGGGATGGAGCCGTGATGCCTAGCCTCACCTTATCGCCCCGGATGTCTACGACCACTATCTCAACGTCGTCTCCAACCATTATCGACTCGTCTCTCATTCGCGAAAGCACAAGCATTTTAAGCCTCCGTGCGTTTGATTTCATGCCGTCCCCCAGACGGTTGTTCAGCGCCGTCGATGTGGCCGGGGGAGCGGCGGGTTCGTTGAATTTTTAATCGTCAAATGCGCTGAACGCGGCAGAAAATACCGCGCCGCCGCTCAATGTCAACCCCTAAATCCCAAAATCCTCATCGAGATTGCGGCGTCCAGCGACGTGCCCAGCGAAAGCGTGCTGCCTCCTAGGGCCAGCAAGAGCGGGGATCCGGTAAACCCCTGCGAAGCGACGGCGCTTTTACCGCGACTGCCGTGGCTTCGCTGGATTTTTTTATCATCTTCGGGCGCATTGTCAAGGAAGTTTGCGCTCTGCCTGCGTCAAAAGGACTCTTCGCGCCCAAGTGCTGGTGTTCTCATGTTCACGAAAAGCAGCATCATCCAGCTTCCGCCGATCCGCTTCCGACAGGCGGATTCTCAGCACGTCCGTTTTCACTTCTCGCTTCGGTTTCATCGACGAACCGCGGCGGATGCTCGCAGACTTGCAGTTCGATCGATTCGCGTTACGATCATTCTGCGGGCTAGAGTAACGGTAACTCGTCGGGCTCATAACCCGGAGACTGCAGGTTCGATTCCTGCGCCCGCCATTGCCTGATGATCAGGCTGGTGGCCCCGCGATATCCCAGGCGAACGCTTGGGATTTTTTATTTCCCGAAGTCAGCGTCGAACCGCGGCGCGTCCGCCTCGAATTCCTCAGCATCCAGAACGTCATCCAGCAGTCGATCCCAGCCGGGATGGGAGTCAGGCGGGAGGTCATCGACGAGGCCCAGGGAGAGCCGGCGACGGGCGTTGGCGATGGTTTCGGGACGCGGGGGATCGTTTTGGTTTTCCATGCTGGGGATATCGGCACGGCGGCCGTGGGGCTTGAATATTTCCGTAAACTTTCCCCTTGCAATCCTCCGAAGAGATATCTATTATGATTGCAGTTACAGATTACAGTCGTCTGGAATTGGCCAGCCGACAGGGGCCGCGTCCACACGAACGGGCTGGAAAATTTCTGGTCATTGTTCAAGCGTTGCCTGAAAGGCACTTACATCAAAATGTCGCCGATGCACCTGCAACGCTATGTCGATGAGCAGGCGTTCCGGTTCAACGTGCGGCACACGGACGATGAGGAGCGATTTCATCATGTGATGAGCCGTGTGGCTGGACGCCGTTTAACGCACCGCCAGTTGTGCGAAATCGACGGCTGCGGATTCATGGGGTTGCAATAGATGGAATCTACTGGACGAATCCTCGTACACTTCTCTTGCGGCGCAGCCAGCGCGGTTGCGGCCAAAATCACTTGCGAAGCGTACGCCAAAAAGCGTCTGGTTGAAGTCATCAACTTCGATCTGTCCGAGGATGAGCATCCGGACAACAGGCGATTCCTTGAGGATGTTGAGCGATGGATCGGCCAGCCCGTCATTCAACTGCGACATCCCAAATATCGTTCGGTTGAACAAGCGTGGCGTGGCGAGCGATTTATCGTCTCGGCGTTCGGGGCGTCCTGCACTCGCACGATGAAGCGCGAATTGGGGGACAAGTATCAAAGACCCGATGACATTCACGTTTTCGGCTTCACCGCTGATGAGGCTGGCCGCATTGCGGACATTGAAACTTTCCGCCCCGACATGAAGTTCCTGTGGGTGCTGGCCGCTGGCCGAATCACCAAGGAAGATTGCTATCACATTCTCAGTTCCAGCGGCATTGAGCTTCCGGCCATGTACCGGCTCGGCTACGGACACAACAACTGCCGGGGCTGCTGTAAAGGCGGCAAGGGTTATTGGAACAAAATCCGCAGAGACTTCCCGGAGATATTCGCGGCGCGTGCGAAGGTTCAGCGGGAGATAGGCTGTCCGTTCCGAAGCGGCGGCAAGGACTTCTGGCTCGATGAACTCTCGCCCGATGAAGGCAACGACGTGCAAGAGCCACAGATTGAATGCGGCGTGTTTTGCGGACAATACGAGCGATTGGTGGACATAACCGTTCAAGGAATGACAGATGAAAAAGCCCAAGGGATTCAAAGCGTTCGACGCACTGGCCCGCAAGCTGGTGAAGGTGCGGCCATCGCAGGTGGTGGTCGGCATTAACCGGCGCGGTTGCAAGGGGAAATTGGACGCCAAGGCATCGAGTGCCATTGGCGAGGCTGCAAAGAAGCTCCACGCGGCATTCAGCAAACCACGGAAAAAGAAATGAGCGGGACCGATGCCAAACTCAAACGCGTATCTGGTGAGTCAAGTAAATCAGTACCAAAACATTCGTTATGAATCTCCGTCTTGTCCCACACATCATGCGCGGTCTTCGGATCGTTAATGGTTTTGCAACAGGAGTCGAAGATGGAACTAAATCCAAATCATCCCACAACCAGCAATATGCACGATCACTGGCACAAGATCGCCGCGCTTTTGGTGATGCGAACCCAGAAACGGCGGACCACAATCACATTGGATGAAGTCAATCAGCTTGCTGCCGACAACGTGGCAATCACGATGAAGGAAACTGCGGCTGGAATAGAACTGCAAGTCGTTTCGATGGATGAGGGGAAGCGACTTGCCAAACAAGAAGGCGGATTGCCAGTATGAGCGACAAAATCGAAGGATATCTGGAAGTCGGCTTAAATGAACGGGATGAAATTGTCATCAACGTCCCGCCGCTCAATCTTCCGAGAGACCAGCACAAAATGAATTGCATTTTTCGCGCTGATCCCGATGAAAACTGCAATTGCGGATGCGACTATCAGCACATCGTTTTTTCAATCAATCAGGCCCAGCGCTTGTCGCATTTACTGGCCGATAAGGCGATGGATGCGGCACATAATATTCGGCTCCGCGAAGATGAAGCGAAGCGGAAGGCGGCAGAGGCCATCCCGGTTGATCGTTCGGCGCGTGTATTGGCCAGCGGATCGCCGGTGACGCCGGACCATTTGGAATTAAAACCGAACGGACAGCAGAAGGATTACGTCGTCCTGAGTGATGAGGAGCGGCGCAAGGGTTTCGTTCGGCCTGTGCGCCGGAGCTATCAGCACCTCGCGTGTGGTTGCCAAACGTCGATGAGCCAATCAATCGCGGAGACCTATGCTAGAGACCCAGAGTTTTATTCGGGCACATTCTGCTGCCACTGCGGAAAGCATTTCGATCTCGTCATTGATGGAAAGCCGCAGTTCACATGGATTGATGATGGATCGGCGGTGGGATCATGAGAAAAATTCTAAGCGACAACTCGGCATGAAACATATTCTCCCGCAGCGGCGGTGGGCGTCCTGTCTGCCGCCGTTGCCCCTTCGGGGACGAAAGGATCGAACATGAGCACGTTAGAACTATTCAAATCGTGGACGGACGAAGAGAAAAAGCAGGGATTGAAGTCCATGCCGTTGTTTCGTCGCGTCGAATTGGCGAAGGCCCTCAGCGCCGCCGGGTGGACGCCATCGGCCCTCATAGCCGCCGGGTGGACGCCATCGGCC
>JBAPOI010000439.1:0-11845 GCA_049279555.1 Candidatus Sulfotelmatobacter sp. | reverse complement strand
ATCTTTGGCACCGTTTTTCTTTAAGAATCTCTCAATAAACCCCGTATCAAACTTCCCTGCCCGAAAATCCGGATCGGCCAAAATCTTCCGGTGCAGCGGGATTGTCGTGTAGATGCCTTCGACGATAAACATTTCGAGAGCCCGCGTCATGCGCGAAATGGCCTCGCTGCGATCTTTGCCGCGCACGATCAATTTGGCGATCAGCGAATCGTAATAAGGAGGAATCACGCCCTCCGCATAGGCTGCCGTATCCACGCGGACGCCGGTGCCTCCGGGCGGGTTGAACGCCGTGATCTTACCCGCCGACGGAGTGAACTTCTCAGGATGTTCCGCGTTGATGCGGCACTCGATGGCGTGTCCGCGGTGCACAATCGGCCCCAGCAGCACTTCACTCATTTTCGCGCCAGCCGCAATCATGATCTGGCTCTTCACCAGGTCAACATCCGTGACCATCTCGGTGACCGGATGCTCAACCTGAATTCGAGTATTCATTTCGATGAAGTGCAGCTTGCGATCCTGATCCATCAAAAACTCAATCGTTCCAGCATTGGTGTAGCCGATGTCAGAAAGCGACTTGCACAAGACCTTGCCGATCTGATCGCGCAACTCGGGAGTGACCTGAGTCGAAGGCGACTCCTCCAGCAACTTCTGGTGCCGCCGCTGGATCGAACATTCGCGCTCACCGAGACTCACAACGTTGCCGTGCTCATCGGCCAGCACTTGGAACTCGATGTGCCGCGGATGCTCGACGTATTTCTCCATGTAGAGGTCGCCGTTCCCGAAGGCTCCAGCAGCTTCGGCCTGCGCGGCCTTAAATAATCCCGGCAGCTCTTCTTCGGTGCGCACAATGCGCATGCCGCGTCCGCCGCCGCCGGCCGAGGCTTTCACAATCACCGGAAAACCCACCTGCCGCGCCCACTCCATCGCTTCGCCATCGGAGGCAATGATGCCATCCGACCCCGGCAGAATTGGCACACCCGCCTGCTTCATGGCCGAACGCGCTTTTTCTTTCTCGCCCATCAAGCGCGTCACTTCCGGCCGCGGCCCAATGAACTTGATGCCACTGGTTTCGCATACCTCGGCGAAATTGGCGTTCTCCGCCAGCAATCCGTAGCCGGGGTGGATCGCGTCCACGTTGGCAATCTCCGCCGCACTGATCACCGCCGGAATGTTCAGGTAACTCTGCGCCAGTTGAGGCGGGCCGATGCAGATGGCTTCATCGGCAAAGCGGACCGGCAGCGAATGGCGGTCGGCCTCGCTGTAAATCGCAACCGTGCGGATGCCAAGCTCCTTGCAAGCGCAAATGACGCGCAGGGCAATTTCTCCGCGATTCGCAACCAGTATCTTCTTGAACATTTCAGATCAAATGTGGGGACAGAGGGGGAATCATTAAGTAATTGGGTAATTTAGTAATTGGGTAATTGCAAAGATTCGGGATTTTCAATTACCAAATTACTCAATTACTCAATGATCAAATACCCTTTACTTTTTCGACCGTATGGAAAACAACTCCTGCCCATACTCAATCGGCTGGCCGTTGCTGCCCATCTTTTTCACAATTTCGCCAGCCACATCCGACTCGATCTCGTTTAAGAGTTTCATCGCTTCGACGATGCACAGCACCTGACCAACCTCCACCGTATCGCCGACTTTGACGAAGGGCGGAGCGCCGGGTGATGGCGCCTCATAGAACGTCCCTACGATGGGAGACTTCACCACGTGCAGATCTTCCGCCGGGGCGGCTTCCACCGGCGCAGGAGCCACAGGAGAAGGCGGTGAAGCTGCACTGGAGGTTTGCCTCGGCTCCGGAATAGACCCCGCCATCGGGCGGTGCATCTCCGCCGGCGCATACACAACGGTGTGCTCCCCAGCGCGCTTGATCTTGACCTTGACGTCGCCGCGTTCCAACTCAAACTCGGCAATGTCCTTTTCGATTAAGAACTCTATGAGTTCCTTCAGCTCTTTTTGATTCATTCGTATCGGTGGGACAGCGAATTCAGGTCTTAGGTATCAGGTGCTGGGGCCTCTCTATCCTAGGAGCGATCCGATTGCCGCCGCTTCTTGCCATGTCTGGCGGCCTGAGACCCAAGACCTTCGCCTAAACTGCCAGAAAATCCTTGCTGGTTGGGGTCAGCACCTCGCAGCCGCCTTCAGTGACAACCACCATATCCTCGATCCTCACACCCCATTTGCCAGGAAAATATACTCCCGGCTCAATCGTGATGACCATGCCCGGCTGCAACAACTCTTCTTGCCCGGCCGCAACTCTTGGCGCTTCGTGGATCTCCAAACCCACGCCATGCCCGGTTGAATGGGTAAAATATCGTCCCAACCCAGCTTTGCGCAATACCTTACGCGCTGCCGCATCGACTTCGCCCACGCTCACGCTAGGCCGCACCGCAGCGATAGCCGCCTCTTGCGCTTCTCTCACCGCCTCGTACGCCCGGCGGGCCGATTTTGCCCTTGCGCCAGAAGCCGACCCAACCCACACAGTACGGGTCTGGTCGGAACAATAACCAGCGAGTATAACACCGAAATCGCAGACCACGAACGCGCCAAGTGCGATAGATTGCCCGGAAGCCCGGCCATGAGGCAGCGCTGACCTCGCTCCGGAAGCAATAATGGTAGGAAATGACATTTCCGCCGCGCCCGCCCGCCGCGCCGCGTACTCCATCTCCGCCGCCACTTCAACTTCCTTTGTACCCGGACGCAGAACCTCGAGAGCCCGGTCGAACAGAGCCGCTCCTAGTTGCACCGCCGCGCGGATCTTCTCCAACTCATCCGCATCCTTCACCATCCGCAGGCGCTCAACCGGTGACGGAGCGCTGCGAAGCCGGGTGCCAGAAGGCAGAACGTCCGCCAGACGTTTTCGTTCGGCGACGGTTAAGTGCTCGGCTTCGATTCCAAGGGTCTGAGTTAGCGACCTCTTCCGGCGACCAATCCACTCGCCAAGCGCGTTGAGCAGCGCCTTGCGTGCGATCACAACCTTCGCGCCCTTTACCTCTTCGTGGCTCTGCGTGTCGTAGCGAACGTCCGAGAAGAAAACGCTTCCCGTCTCCGTCACCACCAGCAAACCGGCGCTTCCGGTAAATCCGCAAAGATACCGGATGTTGGGGAGATGGCTGACCAGCAATGCATCGAGGCCCGCCGAGGCAAGTTGCCCCCGAAGCTTCTTCTGGCGTGTAAGAAAGTTCATCGCCGATGAGTTTATCAGGCGCTAACACACGATTGGCTTATCACCCGATTGCCATCCCGAGCGAAGCGAGGGATCTCGGCATTGCCAGGCACCGCCTTAATGCCGGGTGCCCATCCTGACAGTCGCGGAAGTAGGTCACAAACGCAGCCTGCATATCCTAGGGTATGTCCAGCTCTGCGGAGCGAACTACCCCACCGCCCCCAATGTGAGCGGAGAAAATGATTTTCTTCGCAGGGTTTTGCACGACCCGAGTTCGCAGGGGGTATTTAAAGGTTGGAACGCCTGCGGCGAAGCTCAGGCTCACAGGAGTAGCCTCGAGAGTATCCGCCGACCCATCTGAAGTAGTGTCGATTGTCACGCTAACCCCACCGGCCGGCGCTGGGCGGCTTAAATTTACAATCAAGTTGGCGCTTCCACCCAACGTGATGCTCTGCGGATCAACCTGGCAAGTACTTACGCTCAATTCTGCTGGAGGATTCGGAGGCTTTCCCGCTGCCCCAGGCACGCAGCCGCACTCCGCTTTTCCCCACACTGACTGAACGCTACATGAACACTCGGCGTGCGAAGTAAGGGAGGGACAGTCGGCTGCAGCGTGATGGGGCCCAAACAAACCGCAATCGATCTCTTTGTGGACGAGTGTAACCGGGCCAGCATGTCGAAAGCCGGTTCCTTCGAGTTTAGCCAGATACCAGCCCCCCGACCAATGCAGGTAGCCAATCACGACGTCAGGGTGAGACTGAGCCCAGTCCCCTCCTAGAGCGTGAACAAACCCATTACCAGCGTCATTGATTTTTGCTGTCCAATTCCTGCCGTCCCATGCCTTGTAGTTAATGATCGTGTCCCTATGAGCATGCCTAAAATCTCCCTTAGGAGCATGTAGGAAGGTCTTACCATCCAGGACGGCGCTCCAGTGCGAACCATCCCACGTTTGGTAATCGATATTTTTGCTGATCCAAGAATGAGACCAGTCCACTAAGTCCTCGGCGGAGAACATCCAATGAGGCCAGCAAACCAATCCTAGTAGAAGAACCGCCAAGGGCAAGCGGTAAGCCGTTTTCATCCCCATTTCTCTGCTCCTTTTCGCATCACTTTGTTGGCGTCAATTTACGATGGCGTCCTACATGGTGTCTGTTCAGAATGGCACAGTTTGGGGGAACAAATCCGGCGGCGGTGCCCCGGTTTATCGACTAGGCTCCACGGTTTCCCCGAGAAGGTCGATGACCGCCGCAGCACCTTTGTAATAAGCCGACAAACTGCTCAAGGAAAGAGCAGAGAAACTGATTCGCCATGCGCGATTTTGTGCCTATTACCCACTATGCTGTTGACGGAATCAGCCAACTGTCTCTGGTACCGAGAGCTCTGAATCAAGATGGCGGTGGGCGCTTCGCTAGATGCGAGGTTCGATGCCCCAAAACACAAAACCGCCGACCCTGACAGGTTCTTCAGGACCGGCGGTTTTAAATCTTCAACCGCGCTGCTACGTCTCAGCCGTTATGTCTGAATGATTCGCGGCGTGATGAAGAAGATCAGCTCCTGGTTGGAAGTCTGAACTTGAACGTGCTTGAACAGGTTGCCCAGGATCGGGATATTTCCGAGCAGCGGCACCTGATCGACGTTGATGGAGTTCTGCGTCTGAATGACGCCGCCAATTACCACCGTTCCTCCGTCGGTCACCAGCACCTGCGTGGTCGCCTGCTGGGTGATCAGTTCGGGGTTGCCCTGCACTTCCTGACCGAAGTTAGGCGTGGTATTTTCCACATCGACGTTCAGGAAGATGGTGTTCTCCGAAGTGATCTGCGGAGTCACCGTCAAGCGCAGGAACGCATCCACATAAGTCACAGTCGGAGGACCACCCAACTGTGCCTGCGTCACGATGGGCACGCGCACACCCTGCTTTACCAGGGCCTGAATATTGTTCTGGGTTACGACCCGCGGCCGCGACAGAACTTTGAGCAGGCCGCGCGACTCCGCCATCGAAAGCACGGCATCAATTCGCACGGTGTTGCTGGCGTTCAGGAAGGTGAAGCCGCTGGTCGGCGAAGTGACGCCCAGGTTAGAGAACAAGGGGATCGTTGATCCCGTGGATGTGCCGGTACCCGGCACAGTGATATAACCCGGGGTTAAGCCACTGACCGTCGTGGGAGAGGTTCCGGCAGTAGAGTTTCCGCCGATCGCGCTGTGGCCATCACCCCAGCCGAAGCCGAGCTGCGTGCCGATGTCGCGCGCGAAGGTGCGGGTTGCCGCGACCACACGCGCCTCAATTTCCACTTCCTGCGTCTTGCGGTCGAGCTGCGTCAGCAGGCGATCAATGACGGGAATCACTTTAGGAATGTCGTTGACGATTACAGCGTTGGTCCGTTCATCCGCAACCACATCGCCACGCTGTGAGAGGAACTTCTTTACAGTGATGATCACGTCTTTTGCGTGAGCATAGCTGAGGAAACGCGTGACCGAAACTTTTTCCACGGCCAGCGCTTCCGATTCAATCTGGGCGCGCCGTCCGTCCGCTTCTTTCTTCAGTGTATCCACTGTGGCGATGCGCAAAACGTTGCCTTCGAGCTCACGAGCCAGGTCGTTGTTCTTGAGCACGATGTCCAGAGCCTGATCCCACGGCACGTCATCCAACACAATCGTCAGAGTTCCGTGTACGTTAGGATCGAGCACTACGTTCAGGCCGCTGATTTCGTGGATCAGGCGGAAGAAGTCTTTCAGGTCCACGTCTTTCAGGTTCACCGAGATCGGCTCGCCCGTGTACTTTGGACCGGCTGCGACGGGAGCTTGTCCAGCTTGCGACTTTTGCTCAGCCGCGAGATTTACCGCGGGCTGAATTCCAGTGCTGGAAGAGACGCTCTGCGAGGCTTGGGCTGCATTCATGCTCACCGGCAGGAGTTCTGCGGCGGTTTTGTCGGAGAATTTTGCCGCCGCTTCCTGGGCACGTCCGGCTGGTTCGTCCTTGTCAATCGTAGGAGTCGCCTTTGCGCTGTAAGTCGGCTCGACGAACACAAAATCGCTCGACGCAGCTGCAGCCTCGGGCTTTTGCGCCGCAACCGGCTCAGCTTTCGGCGTCACTTCCGTCTTCGCTGTGCTCACTTCAGCCACGCGAGCCGCAAACGGAGAGATGCTCTTGCTAGCGGTTGCTGGAGAAGTCTGCGCCGATGGCTTCGTCGTCAAGGTCTTCGACGGGCCTACGTTCGCTGCGACCGTCGACGCTGTGTGCAGCGTCAACACAAATTTCCCGTCCGCTGACGGATGCATCTCATAGCGGCAGGCGTGCTCCAGATCGACCACCACGCGGGTGGTCGGCGGATGCTGCCCGTCCATGCCAATGCGTACGTCTTTGACGTCGGAGCTACCCACCGTGATGTGGCTCTGCCCAGTCGCCATGACGGTTCCCGGCAGGTCCACCACCAGCCGCGCAGGCGTGTCTGCAATGGTCAGCTTCGGCGAGACGGCGCCGCGGGCGCTCATCTCGATGCGGATCTCGTCCGTGCCGCGAACCACGTTCACTCGCTGCAGTTCGTTCTTCTGGCTAGCCGGTTGTGATGCCGGCGTTTCGGCGGCCGAAGCCACCAGCCCCATGAGCAGCATCGGTAGGATTGCACTTAGCAATTTCTTTCGCATTTCCTCTCCCCCAACCCGCGAGTCAGACTCGCGCGTCCTTACTCTCTTGAACTCGATTTTCTTGGCGCGCCAGTTTTCCCGGCTGTGCCCAGCCTTAAACAGCAGGTGTCGTGATCTTCTTTACTACTTCCCGCATGAGCGGTTTGC
This sequence comes from Candidatus Sulfotelmatobacter sp., assembly GCA_049279555.1. GTDB lineage: Bacteria > Acidobacteriota > Terriglobia > Terriglobales > Acidobacteriaceae > Sulfotelmatobacter. Next base: position 4,881 of record JBAPOI010000439.1, on the reverse strand, counting down.
CCAGCTTGTCTTGCCCGCTCTCAGAGAACACCACCGAGTCTCCGGTGATTTTCATTACATAGCCGTTGAACACGGGATCATTTTCATGCAGGAAATAAGCCTTGTTCAGGCTGTTGGTTACCACGGCGATGAACCCGCTCTCAGACCTGACCACGCCCCGTAAATTGATCTGTCCGATATCCAGACATTTCTTGCCCGTCGCACAACCTGAACCAGTGGGTTGCTGCACCACCGGACTGAAGAATGGATCGCGCTTGCCGCTCATCGCCCACTTCTTTTCTTCCGGCTTGGGGGCCTCAATAGGCTTAACCGCGCCGGCGGCATTCGCGTCCGCCGCATTCTTGCCATCGGGGCTCGCAGTCTTCGACACCACCTGCAGAGTCGGTTCCTTGGCCACGATCACCGCATTGGATGCCGGCTTTTTCTTGACCATGGGATCAACCTGCGGCTTGGCAGAAGCTTTCACCGCTACAAACGGACTCTTACCCGGAGCGGCAGTAGTACTCGTCGCCGGCTTCGCTGTCTCTGCCTTCGCCGTCGCCGGCTTTGCTGTCGCTGGCGTCGCCGTTGCCGGTTTCGCCGTTGCGGTCGCAGCCGTATTGGCAGGTTGAGATGCAGCGGGCTTCGCGGGCTGAGCGGCAGCCGGTTTTATGGGCTGAGACGCAGCAGGCTTGGCGGACTGGGCCGCGGCAGGCTTTGCCGTTATCCCCAGCGCCGCGTTCGAGTCGCTCGTCTTCTGTGCTTGCACCGTGTTCATGGAGCTCTGCACGTTGTTGATGATGTTCGGATTCTGTGCCCAGGCTCCGCTCGTCATCATTGCTGCCGTTACAGTCAGAATGCTTGTGGTTAGCTTCATAGCGATTCCTATTTACCCGCTCCTGCCATGCCAGGCTTGGTTCCGGTGCTGGCTACGGCCGGTTCTAAATCGTGACTGAAGAAAGTCGTCGCGGTAAACGTAGCAACCACGCTCTCGTTAGGCGCATAAACATAAGTGTGCTTGGCCTTCGCTGAAGCGGGATCTTTCGTATTCGATACCATCAGGCCGCTGATGTTCACAATGCGTTCCAGCTTTCCCACGCGGTCGAAGAAATTCAACATGGAGTAATACGGACCGTCCATCTCCATATCGAATGGCAACTCGGAGTAATACTCCTTCGCTGCGACAGGCTTGGCTGTATAGCGGCGCACTTCGACGCCCGCTTTCGCCGCCTCGCCATCCATGGTTTCAATGAATGCGTCAACAGCCTTGTCGTCCGGCACGATGCGCCGTTCAATCTCCAGCTGTTGTTTCAGATTGGCCAGCTGCCGCTCGATATCCTTCAGCTTGGGACGATAGGATTCGAGTTCGTTGTTCTCTCGAACCTTGTCCTGCAGAGCATGCTGAGCCGCGGCATTCTTGTCGCTCTGGTTTTTGAAGACGGTGAAGTAGAGCGCAACCGTTACCAGCGCTCCGCCAAAGATCACCACTGCCCACTGCTTCAGACCCGAAAGTTCGCTAAAATTCATCGCCATAATTGCCTCTTAGTCCGCTTACGACTTTCCCTTCTCGCAAGTCAGCGTGAATTGAAAGGCCTGCATGTCTTTGATCGTGTCGTCCTGGAAAGTTTCCTTGATCTCGACCGTCTTGAAGAAGCCGGTTTTCTGCAGATTGCCAATCAGGGTCGCCACGGCGTCGGAACTCAGAGCCGTACCTTCCAGACTGATGTTCGCGCCTGAGTCATCCATCTTGCGGAGCCAGACGGCCTCGGTTTCGTTCACGGTCTGCCCAAGCATCGCCAGCAAGTTGACCGGGCCAGCTTGTCCAGCCTGCAGCTGTTCGATCACATCGACCCGGCGCTTGTAATTGTTGGCTTGAGTCTGCCGTTCGAGGAAGCGCGCTTTGACGTCGGCCAGTTCGCGATTTCTCTGTTGCGCAGCCTGCATCTGCGTCTCAATCGACTTGCCTTCTTTATCCAGGCGGTACCAGTAGCCGAAGTTCAGCGCTCCGGCCAGCAGAATGATCACCAGCACCTTCAACTTGGGCGAGCCCATGTCGCCCATTTCCATCGTGGGCATCACCGGACCGCTGCCGCCACCGCCGCGCTTGTTCTTTCCCTTGGAATTTTCGAGCAGATTGATTTTGATCATAGGGATTCAAAGCTCCTCAAAGCCAGGCCCACAGCCACCGCCATCTGGCCCGGATTCTGCTCCACCAGCTCCGCTCCCGCGCCTTCAGCCGGCGGGACCACACGCTGAAATGGATTCAATAACTCAACCGGCATGGAGAATTCCTGCCGCAACGCTTCCATCAATCCCGGCACCTTCGCCGAACCGCCCGCCAGGTAAATCTTCTCGATGTGCTCGCCCGCCGCGCTGGCCCGGAAGAAATCGAAGGTCTTCTGAATTTCCAGCACAATGATTTCGGTCACCTGCTGTAAGATCGGCGCTTTCGCGTCTTCGCTGACGGTTCCAACTTTCTCGCCAAGCTTCAATTTTTCGGCATCGTCGAAATTCAGGTCGAGTTCCTTCTGCAGCGAATCTGTGTACTGATGTCCACCCACGCTGACGTCGCGCGGAAACAGTGGCGTCGTGCCCTTCACAATGTTGATGTTCATCACGCTGGCGCCAAGATTTAAGAGCGCGACCACCTGGCCAGGCGACGGCTGGTAGTTGTACTCGTAGCAGTTCTGCAGAGCCAGCGCATCGATGTCCACGATAGCCGGGGTACGCCCAGCCATCGAGAGCACGTTGGTGTAGTTCAAAATCTTGTCCTTCTTGACAGCGACCAGCAGCACATCCATCTGTGGGCTGCCTGCTTCTTCCGACAGAATCTGGTAGTCGAGACTCACGTCGGCAAGGTCGAAGGGAATGTGCTGCGCCGCTTCTTTCTCGATGGTCTCCGCCAGTTCCTGGTCGCTCATCGAGGGCAGCGAGATTTTCTTGACGATCACCGAGTGGCCGCTTACCGCCGTGGCCACCGCTTTGGTTTTGATCAGGCAGTCGCCGAACAGCTTGGAGATCGCGCTCGACACTGTTCCCGAATCCACGATCATCGAGTCGACCACAATGTCAGAGGACAGCGGCTCCAGGCCCAGGTGCGCTACTTCGATCTGCCCACCCTTCTTTTTCAGTTCCACTGCCTTGATGCTCGAAGACCCCACATCCAGTCCCACGATCGTCTTTGATCCCATTCCAAACATGTGCCCGCCTTTTGAAGCTCTGTTTTCTAAACTCGTTTTCGTTACTTATTGCGCCCCGGCAGCTTTCGTCGCTGCCTTGGGTTTGCGTTTCAATCCCGGCTCCATCTGGCTCGACTTCTCTTCCATCCACTGGTCCAGCCTCGACTTCTTGAAGCGCCAGCGATTGCCCAGCTTGAAAGCGGGAATTCTCTGCCCACCGACATACTTGTAAAGCGTGTCCGGACTCACTCCCAGGTACTGCGAAGCCTGGCGAATGTTCATCACTTCCCGCGAGTCGGCCATATTTCCTTTACCCTGTTCCTTCGCTACCCGCCATGACCTTACGTGAGACTGGTTCGTCCCGCGACTTACCTTGATACATGTACCCGCAGCCATGACTGTCCAGGGGCTTTTGGTGTCCCGAGCATATATCAGCCCTAAAAAACCCTGCCTCCAAGCGAGTTTCCGGTTTTTATTGGGTTTTATGCGGGTTTCTTGGAATTGGCTGCGAGGGAGATTAGAGAGGATTTCTACAGATTGTGGTTGCCTGGCACCCGGACGCAATTAGAAGTAGTGTGTGTGCAACTAGCGGGGGGTCACCTGCGAACTGATAACCGAAGTACTAGAGACGGTACGGAAGTACTGTGTCTGTGGCGGAAGTGGCTGTGTTTGCGGGATTTAGGTAGACGATGACTACGACGACGAAAATGCTGAGACGGTCCATTCTCGACGCAAGATCATATAACTATTGCAACGGCAGCGATCTGCTGCACTGGCTTGGCATGGTGGTCGTGAGACGACCGATGTCACCGCTTTCCGGCATCGACATTGGCTGCAGTAACGGGCGTGTGTACGGGTCAATCAGGACCAACTCAGCGGCATTGGCAGACGGGTCTAGCGGATTAAATAAAGTGCTGTGTGCGAACCAGCCATCTTTTCGTTGAGGAATGACAGCAGAAGATGCAGCGTTGGAAGCGATGCCGTCGTAATAGACAATCCTGTCTCCGTATTGATCGTGCAACTTCCGGGCGAGGGACTTGAGTTCATCTTGATTGCGGAAAGGATATTGGCGCACGATTCTGTAGACCCGGAGTTCGCCGCCGATGAGCCGTAGTCCGACCACGGTCTGATAGTGGCTTGGATTGCTGAAGTACGCGCCCATGAAGTGCCGCTCAGTGTTGCTGCATTCGTATCTATAGCGCCGAAGGATTTCGACGTTTTCTTTCGTGACAACATTGTAGAAGTAAATGCTCCCGTAAACCCAGCTGAGAGCATCGGCAAGCTGCTTCTGGGTATCACTTGGGTAGCCACGAAAAGCAACCTCAGGTTTGCAGGCGATGTGGATGCAGGATTCTCTAGTGAATTGTTTGTTTGGCACGATCCAGTTGACTTCGACGAAATGAGGATCGTTGATGCTCTCACCGATGCATAGGCCATCAAGGCAGAGAGGCGTTAGTTTGTGATTCTGGGCCATCAAAGGGCCAACCAGCAGGACGAGCAGAGCGTATTTTGAGACTAGCAGTTTCAACCTACCTGCACTCCCATATTGATTTGCTAGAATCCGCATCCATCGTCGCTGTACAGTTCTTGGTCACATCGAGTTTACCGAGCAACAAACCGGGCTTATGCATTCTCGCAAAACCCGTCATATGCCTGTCGGAATCTTTGATCATGTTGACTTGCTCGACAACGAATCCCTTCTGTTCAAACTGTGTCCTGATGT
>JBAPOI010000438.1:0-1700 GCA_049279555.1 Candidatus Sulfotelmatobacter sp. | reverse complement strand
GGTTGGGAAGTCGTCGCGCTCGACAACATGAGTGCTGGGGAACCCCTGCATAAATGGCACGATCCCGTGTCCCCTCATTCTGTTCGTTTTGCCTCGACGTGGGATATTCGGTGCATTGCCTTGACGTGGGATGTTCGGCGCGGCGTCGCGACAATGGGGCATCCTGACGAGTACGACTTGATCATCCATTGCGCTGCGATCGTTGGCGGTCGTTTGAAGATCGACAACGCCCCCTTTGATGTTGCCGTCAACTTGGAGATCGATGCCGCCTTTTTTCGTTGGGTTATTGGAGCGCGCCCTTCTGCCTTCGGGTCGGATCTAAAACCGAAGGTTATCTACTTCTCGTCCTCTGCCGTCTATCCCGTCGAGTTACAACAGCGCCTGCAGTACATCAAGCTCGCCGAGCCGCTCGTGACCCAAGGCGCCACCAGGTTCGGCAGACCAGATTCTGTTTACGGATGGGCCAAGCTGACGGGGGAACTGCTGGCCCATTACGCAGTCGAGCAGTACGGTGCCGACGTCTTGGTCTATCGCCCATTCTCCGGCTACGGCGAGGATCAGTCATTCGACTATCCCTTCCCCTCGATCATCCGTCGCATCGTCGATCGAGAGAACCCGATCACGATCTGGGGTTCTGGGGAACAATGTCGCGACTTCATTCACATCGATGATATCGTCGAAGCGGTCATGCAGACCAAGGATGTCCTCAAGCCGGGCGACGTACTCAACCTCGGTACTGGGATCGCGACGTCGTTCAAGCAGTTGGTGTTAGCGGCTTGTGCGGCGACGAATATTCGAATCGGCACAGTGGTGTCGGATGAAGCCGGATACAAATCGTCGCTTACGTTTGAATGCGACACCACCAAACCCGAAGGCGTCTTCTACCGCGTCGCCGACACCTACAAGCTGAGCCAGTTCTACAAGCCCAGGATCACTTTGGAAGAGGGGATCAGGCGGGTTGCGAAACATTTGACGGAGGCAAAGAAGAAGTGTAGTGAATAAATACTACAAAAAAGGAGGGGGCCTTGCATCTGGCTTACGCCCGCACCTCGACGCTCAAGCAGGCTGGTCCCGACAAGACCACGATCGCTGAGCAATTGCCGAAATGAAAGGCGATTGCTGGACTGCGCGGCTCGACCGGCAAGTACGATTTTCAAACCTACACCGATGCCGGCGTCTCCGGGTCGACGCCTCTCAACGATCGTCCCGGCGGCAAGGAGCTTCTCGATCAAGTCAAGCCGGGCGACATCGTGATCGCTGCCAAGATGGACCGCCTTTTTCGTTCCGCATCCGACGCGCTCGCGACGATCGAGCGGTTCAAGAAGCAGAAGATCGGATTGATCCTGTGCGACATGAGCGTAGAGCCTGTGGCCGACAGCCCTGCGGCGACGATGTTCTTCAACATGCTGGCCGCCTTTGCCCAGTTCGAGCGCGAGCGCATCCGAGAGCGCATTGCCGATGGCAAGCGCGCCAAGCGCGAGCGAGGCGGCCACACGGGCGGCCCGGTCCCATACGGCTGGCGCAAGGTCGGAGAGGGCACCAGGTCTGTCCTCGTGCGGAACGAAGCCGAGGAGGAACACGCTCGAGCGGCCCGCTGGTTCCGGGACCAGGCGCGCGCCAGAGGCCCGACGCGCATCGCCGAGCTGATGTCGCATGAAGGCATGCTGGGACGAGACGGGAAGCCGTACACGGCCTTGGCG
>JBAPOI010000437.1:0-2002 GCA_049279555.1 Candidatus Sulfotelmatobacter sp. | reverse complement strand
GAGCAACCCGCGTGCCAAAGCACCCATTCGGAGTCCATTCTCCCAGTACGAAGAGTGTTCGCAGAGCGTTGTTCTATCCGCAGCACTTATCGTGATCAAAAAACAATCCTGCTCCGAGCAGCTACGGAATGTCTGCCTGACCACTACAAGAAATGCCTGAGACGCGGACTCATACGCGCTCTGAGTTTCACACCCCAAACGAGCAAATTCTGCTTGCCAACACTGGAGGATTCACCACAACCGGGAAGGGCACGGCATTCAGCCGTGCCGCAAAGCCTCGCAGAAAAACGAACCCGGCTTCAGCCGCTGAAGGAACCTCCGTCATTCCGAAACCGGTACCAAGCCCGGTGCGGGGATTCAGGAGAGACGGAGTCTTCCGCGATTTGCTGTGGCCGGACCAGTAGAAAGAATTTAGGAAATGTCCCGTCTAACCTCAAATTTCTTTCCGGATTTCTCAGCCGTCTAGGGCACCAAACGTGCAAGCAGTCGTTTATCGAACGCCGAGAGCTTTTTCTTCTTCAGATTCAAAGCCCATGATTTGAGCCACAGACTCACGGTCTGCTTACGGTTGAGTGCCAACAAACGTGCCGCAACCAGCATCCTCATATCGAGGTAGTTCCTGTTGTTTACCGGATCGTATCTCGTCTGAAGGCGAGCTTTATACCGATCGGGCACTTCATGAAAGTGCATGATTCTCTGTACAAGTCTCACCATCAGTGCAAGCGGATTTAGGAGCAAGACCGCCGCTGATCTTCTCATGTGGTCAAATTCCTTTTTCCCCCCACCTGCATACACAATCGCCGCCGCGCGGATCAACCCTGAGGGAAGACCTTTTCGAGGGTCTCGTAAACAGCGACGTAGCAACAAGAGATCGCGCCGTTGGCCAAATCGCAGGATTAATAATGAGGCTGGAGCAACGAACAGATCGGAGCGGCGCCCGTCGAGAACCTCAGCTAATACCGTTTTGGCAATTCGCAGGATTTGCCGAGCGGTGAAGCCACGAGTCTCAACGCGCAGAAGACTTTCAAGCAGCAGTAAGGGAACATCCTCGTGTACTTGGTGTCGATGAGCCGTAACACCGTTTGTGAATCTTAAGTACTCGGCAGCAGAGCCAGAACATCTCATATAGCTGCTTATTATCTCGGCGAGTTCGGGATTTTCGAGGAGGTTCGAAATTGCGCGACGCCGAAGAAATCGCGCCCTCGTCCGGCCTGCGATTTTATAGATACGTTTTTGTATCTGTTCCCACTGCCCTTTGTGTTCGTTTTGCAAGGCGAGGCGCCACGTACGAGTGAGTTCACGCACAAGCGTAGGCCGCCGCGATGTTCTCGCTGCTATCTTCGTCTCCAGCTCATCCAGACGGGCATTGGTGTCTAGGTGAAAGTGAACTTTGGCCTCGGCGAGAGTGAGAATTACGGATTTTTTTCCATTCGGGGTTAAGTACAGATTTGCCAGAGAATCCTGCATCGCTGCAAGGACGCGAAGGCCTTGAGCCTCAGATTTGACACCAACTACGTGATCATCCATCCATCGGACGTAAGCCTCGGGTCCTACCAACTTAACGATTCGGCGGTCATGCCCAAACAAGATCAGATTCGCAACGGTTCTTGAGCATTCGAATTCGTCGATCGGCAGGCCGATTCCAGGAGAGTCGGAGTAGGCGGCCCGAATTGCTAAGCGCTCCAGCAAAAAAAAGAGGAGGCCGACCATATCGCTCGGGATCGGAAGGTTCCGGAATGCGGTGGAGACCTCGGAATGGAGAACGCTGTTGAAAAAGTTCGTGATGTCGCTCACCACGATGAATGGGAAGGTTTTTTGGAGAATGAGATGCTTGCGATACTGTGCGTAGTTCAACCAATTGAGAAAACTATGCCGGGAAGTGAATCGGTAATCGCTAGCTAGTCGGTCCAATTTTTGCTGAGCGGCTTGTTGGGCTGCCTTCGTTGCCTTACTCAGGTCGCTTCTTCTGTAGTAAACGTGGGGCTGTTGCTGCCTCTTAGCC
>JBAPOI010000436.1:0-22606 GCA_049279555.1 Candidatus Sulfotelmatobacter sp. | reverse complement strand
GGTTGGGACAAGATAGTAGAAGATCAGGCGGGGGAAGACGGAGACGAAAGCAGTGACTTTAAAGGGGCGAGTACGATTGGTAACAGTCGTGATTCTGGCGTCTACAGTTGTAGTTTACGCCGCCGATAAGGATAAAAAGGATAAGCCGAAACCCGCCGGGGCGCAGCAGGTGGATGCGGGCTCATTCGGCGTCTTTGTCAGAGGGCAGCGGGTAGTAACTGAGAATTTCACGGTGCAGCAGGAGAATGGCGTCAACGTGGTGAAGTCGCAACTGCAGGAAGCAGGCTCCTCCTCGTCCGGGCAACGGTCCGATCTGGAGATGACCGGTAGCGGAGAATTGCTGCGTTACGAGTGGACCGATGGCGGGGGTTCGCTGGTGGTAACACCGAAAAACGAATTTCTGCTGGAAAAAATCACGACGGCAGCGTCTTCCAAGGCGGCCGAGCAACCGTTTCTGATGCCGAATACTTCGGCGATTCTGGATAACAATTTTTTTATCCATCGCGAGGTGCTTGCATGGCGGTATCTGGCAACTAACTGCAAGACCGAAGCGGGTACCCAGAAGTGTCAGAAGGACCCGGCCGATTTCGGCGTGCTGGTGCCGCAGGACCGTACGTCGATGCGGGTGCGCATGGAACTGGTGGGAAGAGAAAAAGTCACGATCCGCGGAACGGAACGAGAGTTGCTGCGGCTGAACCTGAAGGGCGAGGAGTTCACTTGGGCTCTGTGGGTGGATGATCAAGATCAGTTCAAGTTGATGCGGGTATTGATTGCGGACGCGAATACCGAAGTAGTGCGTGATTAGAAAAGTGGCCGTCGATTCGGAGTCGGCAGGGGCAAAGATTTGCCGGTGGCAGATGCACGTACGGCGCGGGTTCTGATCACGGTGCTGCTGTTTGCGCTGGGGTTGGGGTTCCTCTACGTCGCGCGGCAGACGCTGATGGCATTTCTGTTTGCCATCTTTTTCGCTTACCTGATGAGCCCCATCGTATCGAACCTGGAAAAACTGGTGCGCGGCCGCGTACTGGCGATCGCCATTATTTATTCGTTGCTGCTGGGCCTGGTTGTGCTGTTTTTCGTCTCGATGGGACCGAGGATCGGCCGCGAAAGCGCGCGCCTCGGGCAATCGCTGCCGAACATCACGCAATTAAGTTCGGGGCAGATTGCCGAACAACTGGAAACGGAGCATGGCTGGAACCGCCGCCTGGTGGAATTGCTCCGCGACTATCTCGCAAGTCATAGCGATGAAATCACACAACTGGCGAAAAACGTAGGCTTGCGCGTGGCCGACGTGGCGAAGCAAGCATGGCTGCTGGTAATCGTGCCGCTGCTATCGATATTTTTCTTGAAGGATGGACGCGCGTTCAGCGAAGTTCTGCTGGCGTTGGTGCAGTCGCGGCCGCAACGCGAACTGCTGCAGGGAGTACTCAGCGATCTGAATCAGATGCTGGCGCATTTCATCCGGGCACAACTTAGCCTGGCCGCACTTACCCTGCTGGCTTATTCGGCGGTTCTCGCAATGATGCGGATGCCTTATGCGCTGGTGCTGGGAACGCTGGGCGGCCTGATGGAATTTGTTCCGGTGGTAGGACCACTGGCGGCTGCATTAATCATCGTAAGTGTGGCGTTGCTGATGGGTTACACGCACTGGCTGGCGCTGATCGTGTTTCTCGGCATTTGGCGCTTAGTTCAGGACTACGTAAACTCTCCACGCATCATGGGCCAAAGCATGGAACTGCACCCTCTGGCCGCTATTTTTGGGGTAATGGCCGGCGGCGAAGTGGCGGGGATTCTAGGGATTTTTCTTTCCATCCCGGTGATGGCCAGCTTGCGAATCGTCTTCCGGCGCTGGCGGCTCTATGCGGAGAAGCGGAAGTTTGGTCCGCTAAATGAGTATGTGCTCGGCAACCAGGTCGGGCGTCCGAAATAATACTGGAAGCCAGGAAATTGGCATCAAGCTTTGCGACTTGTCGTCCCTTGCTTTGCTCGGGATGACAAATCATGGGGGGAAACAACTCTGCGGGATGGCAAACCGAGATATGTCATGTCTTGGATAACGGCTTAGAGCGTAGAGGCCACTGCACCTAGGGCTTTGTCGGCTTGTACGCTGCGCAAAAATTCGGCAGCGGCTTCGGGCAGGACTGTATTGATGAACATGCCCGACCCTAATTCAAAACCGGCCATGCGCGTGAGGCGTGGGATCACACTCAGATACCAATGGAAGTGGCGAGCGCTGGAGTAATCGGAAGGCGCGCTGCGGATGGTGAAATTGAGGTCGGGATTTTCGAGCCCCACGTAGAGCTTGGCTAACATGGTGCGCAAGATACAAGCCAGGTCGGTAATCTCCGCCGCGCTGATGGCTCCGAAGCTGGCCCTGTGGCGGAGTGGAAAGATGTGAGTGGCAAAGGGCGTGGCCGAAGCAAAAACCTCCATGGCTACGAATAAGTCGGTCTTGAGCACAATGCGAGTCTGGTCCTCGATCTCGCGATCCACCATGTGGCAGAACATGCACTCCCCCGCGTCGTCATAATGGCTCTGGGCCTCATGCAGGCGATGCCGCACCTGGCTCGGGATCACGGGAGTCGCAATCAGCTGGCAGTGCGGATGCTGCATGCTGGCTCCAGCATCCATTCCGTGATTCTTGAAAATCGTGACGTGGTTGACGCGGCGGTCGGCGGTCAGCAGATTGTAGCGTTCTTTGAAGACGCCCAGTATCCGGGCCACCTGCGCATCCGGCAGCAAAGCCATGCAGGAGGAGTGGTCCGGAGTGTCAATGATTACTTCATGGAAGCCGAAACCCTCAACCCGCCGCCGGGAATGCTGCAGGCTGCGGGTGGGCTGGACGTCACTGGAAAGCGCAGCGAACTTCTTAGGGATCACTCGTACTGCCCAGGGGTCGCTGCTATTCGCAGGAAATCGTGTGATCTCAGGCGGGGTCTTGCTCTCGTTGCCTGGACAGAAAGGACAACTCTCCAGAAATGCCGGCACGACCTGCACAGGGCGGCGGGTGGCCAGCTCCTCAGGACGCTTGGCGCGTTCGGTCGCGATGATAACCCACTCCTTGGTGAAGAAATTCTGACGCAGCTGGGGCATATCGATCCTCCATGCTTTCTATCGACTGTATGGGGATAGTACTTAACTCACGGTCGCAGAGGCACGGAAGTGGCTGGCGTTTCGGCATTTTTGGGATTTGCATCAATGTGGGACTCTTAGATGCACCCTTTTCCCGAACGATGGGAGAATCACGGCTGTTAGAATCCAAAGTATCTACTAAGTGTTTTCCAGTGAAAACGAAGTCGTGAGCGCCGAATCATGAGCAACAGACTTCCACTTGGGATCCTGCGTGCATGAAGAGAAAATGGAAGAGGAAACGCTGAAACTTTTGGGACAACTGGATGGAAAAGGAATTGTGTCCGCCGCATTTTCCATGAGCCAAGGGCCGCATCGGATGAAGCCTCATCCTGCCCAACGTATTAACTCCGCATTGAGACTAACCAGGAAGTCACGCCGATGATCGTAATGAAATTTGGCGGGACTTCGGTGGAAGATGCGCGCGCCATTGAGCGCGTGGCGGCGATCGTAAAACAACGGCTGCCGCAGAAGCCTGTGGTGGTGGTCAGCGCAATGGCCAAGGTGACCGACACCCTGTTGACCATGGCGCGCGCGGCCGGTGAGGGAGAGCGCAAGACTGCGCTGAAACTTTGCCGGTCGCTACAGGAGCGGCACTATAACACCGCCAGCGAATTGCTGGGCACGGCTCTGTTTACGGATTTTCACGGCGAACTGGGAGCGGATTTCGAAGCACTGGATGAATTGCTGCGCGGGATTTCGGCGGTTGGCGAACTGACGCCGCGAACCACCGACCATGTCGCGGCCTTCGGAGAAATGCTTTCCAGCAGAATGGTGGCAGCGGCGTTTTCGGCGCTGGGCTTGAACGGCGTGCACGTCGATTCGCGGGACATTCTGGTGACCGACAACAACTTTACCGAGGCGGCGCCGCAGGAGGGAGAGACCAACCGAAATCTGCAAGCCAAGGTGCGGCCTCTGCTCGACGCCGGGCAGGTTCCGGTGATGGGCGGATTCATTGGCGCGAACCGGTCGGGGGTTACCACGACCATTGGACGCGGCGGCTCGGATTTTTCGGCGGCGATTGTGGGCGCGGGGCTGGGTGCTGAGCGAATCGAGATATGGACTGACGTCGACGGAATTTTGACGACGGATCCGCGTATTTGTCCGGAGGCGCGGCGCATCAAGGTGATCAGTTTTGATGAGGCTGCGGAGTTGGCGTATTTTGGCGCGAAGGTGCTGCATCCGGCGACGGTATTGCCCGCGATTCAAAAAAACATACCAGTGTTCGTGCTGAATTCGCGGAATCCCTCCTGTGAAGGAACGAAAATTATCACCCGCGCGCCGCAGGGCAAAAATATTTTCAAGGCGATTGCGGTGAAGAAGCGCATCACCATTGTGGATGTGGCCGCGCCACGCATGCTGCTGGCGCATGGTTTTCTACGGAACATCTTCGAGGCGTTTGACCGGCACAAAGTTGCGATCGATGTGGTCTCGACCTCGGAGGTCAGCGTTTCACTTACCATCGATTCGAACAACGCGATTCCCGTGCTGGCAGCGGATCTGGCCAAGATGGCCGACGTGAAATACGAGGGGCGCAAGGCGATTGTGTGCCTGGTGGGCGAGAGTTTGCGGGACAAGCCGGGTATCGCGGCGCTGGTGTTTGGCGAGTTGAAGGACAAAAAGATTCGCATGATTTCGCAGGGCGCGTCGGAGATCAATCTGACGTTTGTGATCGAGGAAGATGAAGTTCCCGTGGTGATCCAGCGGTTGCACAATACATTTTTTTCGGAGCTGGATCCGGAAGTTTTCGCGTAAGGCCAAAAGCAGTAGACCGAAAAGAAAGCTAAGATATCGCGAAGGGCGCACGGCAGATTCAGTTTGTCTTTGCCTTTGCGTTCTTTGCAGTTTTTCTTTGCGAACTTTGTGTTAACGGCCTTTCTCTAGCTATGAATTTGCTGATTCTTGGCCGCGGCAAAACGGGATCGTTGGCAGCGGAAATAGCAGGCCAGCGCCGCCATCACGTGCGTGTGGTGGGTGCCGCGGAGAATGCGGGCGGCGCGGCTCTAACTGCGGAAAAGTTACACGACATCGATGTCGTGATCGATTTCACGACGCCTTCCTGCATTATCGGCAATATCGAAGCCTGCGTTGGCGCGGGTAAGAGCATGGTGGTCGGCACAACAGGCTGGCACGCGGAGGTCGATCGCGTTCGAAAATTGGTCGAGAGCCGTGGGACAGGGTTTGTATACGCGGCGAATTTCTCCATCGGCGTGAATCTGTTTCTCGATGTCGCGCGAGCGGCCGCGGCGGCGTTGCGCCACGACTACTCTGGCCAGATCTTCGAGCGGCACCATGCTCACAAGAAAGACACGCCCTCGGGAACGGCGATGGCCATCCAACGCGTAATTCAGGACGCAAGCGGGAAGAGCGGCGACGAGGACCTCGAAATTACTTCTTTTCGCGAAGGCGATGTTGTCGGCATGCATGAGGTCGTGCTTGAATCTGCAGCAGACCGGATTTATCTCTGTCACGACGCCAAATCTCGTCGGGGATTTGCTGAAGGGGCGGTGCGCGCGGCGGAGTGGCTCGCGGGCAAGAAGGGGTTTTACGAGTTTAAGGATGTTTGGCGGGAGTTGTGAGCCCAGGTAAAGATCAGTGGGGGTGCATCTTGGCTTACGCTCCGGGCCGGTGAGACTTGAGATCCTTCGCTTCGCCTGAAAAACGGCTCCGCTCAGGATGACAAACTCCTTTTAAAGGGCCGAGCTGCACCTCTACTTAAAGACCTTCCCCTTTCGGCCGTTCCCTCGGCAGGCTATTCGCGTTATCTTATAAAGATGCAACTCCGTGGCTGCGGCACCGCGCTCGTCACTCCATTTCATTCGGATGGTTCTATTGACGACGTTGCCCTGCGCAATCTGGTGGCATGGCAGGTGGAGTCGGGCATCGATTTTCTCGTTCCCTGCGGAACTACCGGCGAGACGCCCACGATGAGCCACGACGAGTGGCTATATGTGATCGACGTAACTGTCGAAGTGGCGGCGGAGCGGGTGCCGATTATGGCGGGGGCGACCTCGAACTCCACTCATGAAGCGGTCGAGAAGGCCAAAGAAGTTGCCGGGCGGCCTGGGGTTGACGCTATCCTGACGGCCTCTCCTTATTACAACAAACCTACGCAGGAGGGGCAGTACCGGCATTTCAAGGCGATTGCCGAGGCTGCTGGCGACAAACCGATTGTCCTTTACAACGTTCCCGGCCGCACCGGGGTGAACATTGAACCAGCGACGCTGGCGCGATTGGCTGAGATTCCGAACATTGTGGGAGTGAAGGAAGCCAGCGGCAACATGGCGCAGATCGCAGAGGTGATTAATGCTGTGCCGGAGACATTTCTGGTTTTCTCTGGAGACGACGCCATCACTCTGCCGGTGATTGCGCTCGGCGGGGTTGGAATCATTTCGGTTGCGTCCAATGAAATTCCGCACGAGATGGCGAGCATGACGCGGGCTGCACTCGAGAATGACTGGAGCACGGCACGCTCGATTCATCGCAAGTACCTGAGTTTGATGCAGGGGAATTTCATTGAATCCAATCCGCTGCCGGTGAAGGCTGTGCTGGCGATGATGGGCAAGATTGGAGAAAACTACCGTCTGCCGCTGCTGCCGATGCGCCGCGATACGCGAGCGAAGCTACAGAAGATTGCGACTGAGGTTGGACTGATCGCAAAGCCGGCCACGTCCCCACCCGATACAGCAGAATTCTACATTTATGAGAATTGGTCAGCGGGGCCGCACAAGATCGTGCTCCATCGCGGATCGTGCGGGCAATGCAATCAGGGCAAAGGGCGTCCTGCGGGGCACGACGCCAACCACTCGCGCTGGCACGGACCCTATGCAACGGCGGCGCTGGGACGCGAAACGGCACATGGGATGACCGGGGTGTTGATTCGAAGCGAGTGCAAGTGCGTGTAGAGGCAATTTCTGATTGCTGATTTTTTGATTGCTGATTTCAGAGCAGGTGTGATTTCTCTCAGCAATTAGCAGCTAGCAATTAGCAGTCAACGATCAGCAATCAACAATCATCAATTCCCATGCAATCCCTTAAATCTTCCATCGAGCGTGTCGCGGCTTTGGGCGAGGTCGAGCATAATCCCGAGGCGCGGGCAGTGTTTCTCGAATTCCGCGACGCGTTGACTCAGGGCAAGATTCGCGCGGCGGAAAAGATCGAAGGGCGATGGGTGGTCAATGCGTGGGTGAAACACGGCATCCTGTTGGGATTCCGGCTGGGCGAACTAGCGGAGACGGGATGCGCCGCGCTTACGTTCGTGGATAAGGACACGTTCCCGGCGCGGCACTTTTCTATTGCTGACCGCGTGCGCATCGTTCCAGGCGGGTCTTCGGTGCGGCTGGGAGCGTACCTGGCCCCGTCAGTGATCTGTATGCCGCCGATGTTCGTGAATGTGGGAGCTTATGTCGATGAGGGCACGATGGTGGATTCGCATGCGCTCGTAGGGTCGTGCGCGCAAGTGGGCAAGCGCGTGCATCTGAGCGCCGCGGCGCAGGTCGGCGGAGTGCTCGAACCGGTGAATGCCGCGCCGGTAATTATTGAAGATGACGTGCTGGTGGGCGGCAATTGCGGAATTTACGAAGGCACTCTGGTGCGCGCACGGGCGGTCTTGGGAGCCGGAACGATTCTGACACGATCGACACCGCTCTACGATTTGGTGCGCGACGAAGTTTACCGTGCGACGGCGGAAGCGCCGCTCGAAGTTCCGGAAGGCGCAGTGGTGGTGCCCGGGTCGCGAGCGGTGAAGAAAGGCGCGGCGGCGGAGTTGGGAATCTCTTTATATACGCCGGTGATTGTGAAATACCGCGACGAGAAGACGGATCGTGGAACCGGGTTGGAAGATTGGCTTAGGTAGCCGTTGTCGATTTGCTCCGTAGGACTCAGCCAGCACAGCAGATTCCTCTCTGGTCTCGCCGCGCTTGGGCGCGGCTTCGCCTGCGTTCGGAATGACAAACCTCTTTGAAAGTTCAATCGAGGTTTACGGTGAGCTTGCCTGCGGCGGAAACGAGTTTGATCTGTGCGAGTTTCTGCACGATGGCATCGGCTTCGCTCAACGCTCGAGCTTGATAGGTGCTGGTCAAGCCGATGACTTTCATCCCACCGGCATGTGCCGCGCGGATTCCGGCGGGCGCGTCTTCGATGACCAGGCATTGCTCCGGATCGACGCCGAGCGCTGCCGCACCTTTTAAATACGGCTCGGGATGCGGCTTTCCATGTTCGACGTTATCGGCGGCGATCATCACCTTGGGAGTGGGGATGCCAGCAAGTTCCAGGCGCGAACTCGCGAGGCGGTGTCTCCCTGAGGTAACCACGCCCCACTGGCCGGCGGGAATGGAGCGTACAAGGTCGATGGCGCCTGGCATCACTACGACACCATCGTGATCGGCGGCTTCCCGGTTTTCGAGTTTGCTGACTTCCGTTTCGGCATCGAGGTGCGGCGCTATTGTGCGTATGACTTCGAGGGCGCGCACACCGTGCGCGATGGCAATCACTTTCTCTTCGTCAATTCCCCGTTCGCGGGCCCAGATGCGCCATTGGCGATCGACGGAGCCGGTGGAATCGACAAGAACTCCATCGAGGTCGAACAGAATCGCAGCGCAATGAAAAGTTGTCATTGTTTTTTCTATCACCTTTTTTCTATCACAGTGAGAAAGCACTAGAGGTTCGACGCCGGCAAAATGAGCGGAGGCTGTGCAGCAAGTTCCTGGGTGCGTTGGCGATATTGCAAATGACGCTGGCGAAAGTGAGCCTTGGCGCGCTGGCCCCAGGCGCGCACAAACCAGTAATTGAGAGCGGCGCCGATGGCGGAACTGGCAAGCGGGATCACACGTCCGGCCCATTTCTCGACGACCTCAGTGCTGGCGCGGGCAGCGATGCGCTGGATCACGCGCGGGACGAATTTGTTGACCACTTCTTTTTCGAGGAGCTCGCGGCTAATGTCGACACCCGCCGCGCTGGCGGCGGCGATCCACAGTTCGGCGATTTCGTGGTCGGTATTGAACTGAAAACCGTAAACCAGGCTCAGCTTCTGAATGGTGCGCATGGTGATGGCGGAAAGAATGCCGAGGTCGGGAAAAATGGTAATCAATCCTCCGAGGCCGAAGCCCGCGCCCTCGACAGCGGCCAGCTTCATGCCGCTACGGATAATTTCGTCGGCAACGACATCGAGTTCGCCCATCTCCAGCGAATACACGCCGTGATAGCCGCTAATCGGCATTCTGTAGGCGGTGCGCAGCTGCAGCAAAAATTTGTCAGGATCGACCTGCACCGTGGAGTAAGCACGAGTGAGGCCCTGGCTGAGCGCCTTCTCGATGCGGCCGCGAAGCCATGATTTGGGTTGCGCGTCGGCCATTAGGTTAACCTTAACTCAGAGCGGCGGGGAATGCCATCGGTCGGGCGCTGTTAGGTAGTGTCTGAAAGTGCGAACACCATCAAGCCGTAGCCAGAAGTTCTCTTGCGCGCCGAAGCTTTATGCCATCTGTGTGCTAGCATTGCTGTTACTTCAAAAATAATGCCAAGTGGAAAATTGCAGGTAGTCCCCCTGGGGGGCCTCGGCGAGTTCGGTATGAACTGCATGGCTGTGCGCTGGGGCGATGACATCATCGTCATCGACGCGGGCCTGATGTTCCCCGAAGCCGAATTGCTCGGCGTCGACATCGTTGTTCCCGACATCTCCTATCTCATCGAAAACCGGCAGCGGGTTCGCGGGATCATTCTTACGCACGGGCACGAGGACCACATCGGCGCATTGCCGTGGATTCTCTCTGAGCTCAACGTGCCGGTATGGGGGACGGAGTTTACTCTGGCTTATGTCGAGGACAAGCTCGACGAGCATGGGTTGCTGGACGATGCTGACCTGCGCGAGATTCATGCCGGCGAACGATTCAAGGCCGGCGCGTTCACCATTCATCCGATTCGGGTGACGCATAGTTTGGTGGATTGCGTCGCACTGGCGATTCATACTCCGCTCGGCGTGATCATCCATACCGGCGACTTCAAAGTCGATCCCACTCCGACCGATAATCATCTTTTCGATTTGCATGCCTTCGCCGAATACGGCAAGCAGGGCGTACTGGCGCTGTTTCAGGATTCGACCAACGTTGAGCGCAAAGGGTACACGCCCAGCGAGCGCGCCGTGCGGCGGAAGTTCGACGAAGTCTTTGCGCACACGCAACGCCGGTTATTCATTTCGTGCTTCTCTTCTTCGATTCACCGCATTCGGTTAGCGGTTGAACTGGCTCACCAGCACCGGCGCAAGGTTGCGTTCATCGGCCGTTCGATGAACAACTCCGCTGAAATCGCTGAGGACTTGGGATACCTGGAAATTCCCGAAGGCCTGGTGATTAATCCCGGAGAGATGAGGAATTTTCCGCCCGAAAAAGTTTGCGTGATGATCAGCGGAACCCAGGGCGAGCCGATGTCGGCGCTGTCGCGCGCGGCAGTGGACAATCACAAGCACGCCAAGATCGAGAAGGGCGACACAGTCGTGCTCTCGTCGCGCATCATCCCGGGCAATGAGAAGACGATTTACCGCATGATCGATCACCTGTTTCGCCGCGAAGCGCACGTGATCTATGACGATGGCTCGTATCCGCCGGTTCACGTCAGCGGGCACGCCAGCCAGGACGAACTCAAGCTCATCATTAACCTGGTGAAACCGAAATTTTTTATTCCTGTGCACGGCGAATACAGGCAGTTGAAGCTGCACGCGGAAATGGCGGCATCGATGCAAGGATCGGTGGGCAAGGTGATTCTGATTGAGAGCGGCGAGGTTTTGGATTTCGACGAGCAAGGCGCACGTAAGTCGGGAAAAGTAAACGTGGGACGGGTCTGCATCGATTCCGGCTCGCGGACGGATGTGGTTGAAGATTTAATTATTAAGGATCGCCGGCACCTGAGCGAAGACGGCATCGTGTTGCCCATCATCGCCATCAATAAGCTTTCTGGCCGCGTGGAGACTACGCCGGAGATCGTGACCCGCGGCTTCAATCCCGGAGATGACGGATTGATGGAGGGAGCGCGGCGCATCGTCGAAGATACGCTAGCGCACTCAAGCGAGGAAGAAAAAGCGGATTACGGTGTGATTAAGGAAAAGATTCGCGCCGATTTGAAGCGATATATCTCGAAGCAGACGCAGAAGCGGCCGCTGATTATGCCGGTGATCTTGGAGATCTAGCAGGCTGGAACACTAACCGTCGGAGCGAGGTTCTTCCACAGCCGCAATTACCAACGAGCATTCCGCCAGTGCTACCCAGCAACTCTACTCTCTAGTGAGGATATAGCAATCCCCTGCTCTATTATTGGCAGCGCACGAAAACCCTAAAATTGCTCCTCCGGAGAACTGCGTTACGGTTACGACCGCATACGCCTCCGGCGGCGTATGCGGTCGTTGGGTTGAAGTCCGCCCATAGATGCTCAAGAACCAGGAAAACGAGTAGCAGAAGTGCAACGCGCCCAGACAGATCAAAATGAAACCTTTTGAGGACGGCGGTTCGCCGCGTGATAATGTGAGACGAATGGTCACACTCTCCGCCATCCAATCCGCCAGCACGCGGCTTCGCGGCGTGACCGTCCATACGCCGCTGATCGAATTCAAGCTCTGTGACGCGGACCCGCGACGGCTTTTTCTCAAGCCGGAAAATCAGCAGCCCATCGGCGCGTTCAAACTTCGTGGAGCTTATAACAAAATCGCCTCAATCCCGGAAAAAGACCGCAAGCATGGAGTGATTACCTACTCCAGCGGCAATCACGGGCAGGGCGTCGCCTATGCAGCGCGGGCATTGGGTGTGAGAGCGGTCATCGTGATGCCGGACAATGCTCCCGCGATCAAGCGCGAAGCCACGGCGGAACTTGGCGCCGAGATCGTCACCGTTGGACCTGGCAGCGCCGAGCGGCAGACCAAGGCCGAAGAGCTCGCAGCACAACATGGATATGTGATTGTCCCGCCTTACAACGACGAGCACATCATCGCCGGCCAGGGCACGATGGGACTGGAAATTATCGAGGACCTGCCAGATGTAGACATGGTTCTTGCGCCCGTAGGTGGTGGAGGCATGATCAGCGGAGTTGCGACTGCCCTCAAGTTGAGCAAGCCCTCGGTGAAGGTGATCGGCGTAGAACCGGAGCTGGCGGGCGATGCGCAGGCGAGCTTCCGCGCCGGGAAGATCGTTCAGTTCCCTGCTACAGAGGTCTCACGCACCATTGCCGACGGGCTGCGCACGCAGAGTATTGGGCCCATTAATTTCGAGCACATTCGCCGGTATGTGGACGACATTATCACGGTGACGGAAGATGAGATTCGGCAAGCCGCGAAATATTTGAACGAAAATCCTGCAACCCGGGCCGAGCCCAGCGGCGCAGTCGCGACGGCCGGATTCATTTTTCATGCTGCCGAGTTACCGGAGACCAAACTTGCCGTGGCTATCGTCAGCGGAGGTAACATCGATCCGGAGATGCTGGAAGAGTTTCGCCGCGGATAAAAACTTAAAGCGACGGTATGGATCATTTTGGGGTAGGAGCTTTCGCGAAACGACGGATCGCGACAGCCGACCATACCGCCTCGACCAATCCGAACGGCCATGCTCCCTGCAGGAATCCGTAGGCCGAGCCGAGCATGCAGGCTCCGGCAAAGGCGAGGATGAACCATCGACTGCGAGATTCCAACGCATAGCACACCAGCATCGCTGTCACCGCGAACAATCCGAAGATGGTTAGGGGGCTCATGGGAACGATGTCCGGTGAGCCATCCTAACAGTTGTTTTGCGTTCCACGATGACGGCGCATGATAGGAATCCGTTTCCTGTGCCGGCAAGAAGCGAGCACCACTTGAATATGGGCCTGTGAGCGCACAAAATAAAGGCGCGGCTTGCAACCACAGTGTAGTCAGGCCCATTCTTAGTGACAGGTCACGCCGGAGAACTGCGGGCTTCCGCAATCTATGAAACCGAAATTCTCAAACACGTTTGCAATAACGCTTCCCGCAATTTTTCTGATCTTCTCTTGGGCGACGTTCGCTTACGCCGATGCGCAGCGCGGAACGGTGGTATCGGAGGAATCGATCCACATCTCTCCGGGCGCGGATTCGGCCAAGCTGGGTATCGCCGGACGCGGGAACGAGTTAGTGATTCTTGAAACTACACGCGACTGGGTTCATGCGGAAGCAATCCTGGCCCCGCCGAGGCGTGACGAAGGCGCAACCGAAGAGGAACAGGAAGGAAAAATTATCACAGGATGGGTCGCAGCCAAGGCGGTGGTAACCAGCACGACCCAGGACGGCGACAGAATTATTTTTGGTGAGGCGACGGACTCCGAGGATCAGGCCAGCCGCCGCCGTGGGCGGCGCGATGCCGCGCAGGATGCGATGCGGCTCTACTACCGTTTGTACGATTTGATGCCTGCTTCCCCGCTGGCCGGTGAAGCACTCTACCGGGCTGCCGATATTCGCTGGCAGATCGAGCGGTCCGATGTGATGACGCGTCCTTCGGCGCGCGAGCGCGATTCCTACATGCGCGGCCAGATGCAGGAAGAGTGGATGAAGCTGGTGATGAAAAAATATCCCGGCACAAAGTGGGCCGACCTTGCGGCTTTTCGATTGCTCGAGAACAAACTTTGCGGCGACTGGGAAGGCATGACCAAATGTCCGGACAAGGAAGCCGATCTCTACGAGAACTATGCGAAGGAGCACGCGCAGTCTCCGTCAGCGCCGGAGGCTTTGTATAACGCGGCGTGGCGCCGCTCGGCGCTGATCGAAATTTACCGGACGGAGCCCAATCAAAAAAAGTCTGCTGAGTCGAAGGACCGGGCGCTCGCCTTAGCGCAGAAGGTGGTAAGCCAGTACGGGCAGAGCGACTGGGCTTACCGGGCGCAGAAGCTGATTTTTTATATGCAGCAGGGGATTCCAACGTATGGCAGCACGGGCGACTGAGATGTTTTCGGCTGTGGGGTTTGGCTGACGCTCGATACCGATTGAGCCTGAGGTCCTTCGCTACGCCTGAAATACGGCTACGCTCAGGATGACGCCAACAAAGGGCCGAGCCGCACTACTACCACGAGTTCTTTCGAGTAACCTCCCGGCAAAGTTTTTCTGCGATACTGTTCCGTACTTCCGGAGGTCGATTGAACGATTACCTGCTCTCTCTGATATTGGGCATTGTCGAAGGTCTCACCGAATTTTTACCGGTTAGTTCGACCGCGCACCTGCGGCTTTCTGAGGCGCTGTTGCACATCAGCTTGTCGGATGGCTACTGGAAGATGTATTCCATCGTCATTCAACTGGGCGCGATTCTTTGCCTGCCGGTTTATTTTCGCGGGCGCATCGCAAATTTTCTTTCGACATTCCCTCGCGGTGAGCGTGGCGACCGCACGCCGCTCACGCACCCGCTGGGCTTGGTCACCGTTGCATTTGTGGTCACCGCGATTCCTTCGTTTCTGCTGACCAAAGTGATCGGCAAACACCTGGAGAGCTTGTATATCATCGGCTGGTCGCTGCTGATTGGTGGAGTTGTCATGTGGATTGTCGACGCCATGAATGCGAAGTCCGAGGCCGCAGGGCCGTCTGGCGGCGGAGGGCGCATTCATACTTGGAAGATGGAAGATATGAGCTTGGGGCAAGCGGTGTGGATCGGGTTCTGCCAGATCTTCTCGGGGGTGTTCCCCGGCACTTCGCGGTCCATGTCGACTATCGCGGGCGGGCAGCTTGCCGGAATGTCGCGGGCATCAGCGCTCGAATTTTCCTTCTTCGTATCGATCCCCACCATGGTTGCCGCCACGGGATACACGCTGTTCAAGTCGCTGCGGGGCGGACATGGCGAGAACCCGATCGGGGTTTCGCAGATCGATGCTCACGGCTGGATCGTGCTGGCCATTGGTTTCGTGGTTTCCTACATCGTCGCCTACGCATCAGTGGCGTGGTTCATGGCCTACGTGCGAAAGCATGGATTTGTGCCCTTCGCCATCTACCGGCTCATCGTGGGAGCTTTGGTGCTGGCGTTCGCAGCGAGACTGGCGGGGTAGACTTGCGCGCATCGCAAGAAATACTTTGACGCTGCAAAAGTCAAAAGCCGCGCCCAGATGTGGAGTTCGAAGAAATCCGCCGGATGAAAGCGATTGGGCACGGCAACGAAGTGGAAATCCTGATCGCCGCGCAACGGCGGATTATTGTCGTTGTTTGGCGAGCTAAGTAGCCGCGTCCAAATCGCTTCATTCGTTTACCTTGCACTATTTCTTGGCGATCGGAATAGCCACGAACCCATGCGTCTTATTCGAACTGTCTGTGTAGTATCCAACGATTACGCCGGAGTCGTTAATACCCGATGCTGCCGTGCCCGACGAACTCGGGAAATTGATTTCCGTAAAATTGCCTTCCGAATCCCGCAAGAAGCCTTCCTGCGGCGCAGTAGGATTCTGCGGGCTCCAGATTCCGACGATCTCTCCTGCGTTGTTAATTCCGTCGCCTGTCGTGGTCATGGCGTCGGGATAATAGAAATCGGTCCATTGGCCATTGCCATATTCGAACGCGCTGATGAACGGTGGGCTGACTTGTCCGGTCATCTGGCCTTGATTATTGATCGCGTTGATCGAGGTGGAAGTGCTGTTGGGGTAATCCAGCTTTTTGTAACCGTCAGAAGGCTTCCAAACAAAGCCGTTCAAGCCATTTGGGGTACTGTAGTTGCCAACTACCTTGCCCGAATCATTGACGCCGTTTGCGCCAGTCGAGGACGAACCGGGATACTCCAGCACCTCGAATGAACCGTTTCGCAGGATGAATCCCTCACTTTGCGAAGAAGAGACTCCGAAGTTACCGACAATGATTCCCTGATTATTCACGCTATTGGCAGCGGTGAACGTTGCATGCGGAACGTCGATCGGCGAGAACGTCCACTCGATGTACGAGAATCCATGGATGACATTATTGCTGTCGACGTAATCGCCAACGATCTCGCCCGAGTTGTTGATGGCGTGGGGGTAGGTTCCGGTGGCATTGGGATAATCGAACGTGTAATAGCTGTAGCTGCTTTGCCCGAAGGCCAGGCTGGCCGCGAGGCAGAAAACCGCTAAGGGGAAAATCTTGTACATACATCCTCCATATTATTTTTGGCTGGCAGTGCCTGGGCAATAGATGGCAGCTTGCGGAGTCAAGGTTGGCGGGATTAAGGTGGACCGCTGCTATTGAGTGGGCCCGGAACGTTGGATTCTACGGTATCCCACGTTAGACCAGTTCTAGTCGGACTTGGCGTCCGACAACAGCTGCGGCCTTTTGAAGCGTGGTTAGGGTAATGGCATCGTTGTCGGGATCGAGGAGCCGATCGAGGGCGGAACGGCTGGTGCGCATTCGCCGCGCCATTTCAACCTTGGTCAAGCCTTTCTGTTGAATGGCGGCCGCAACTTGGCGTGCGACCACCCGCTTGATTGCCGTGGCGCTGACTTTTTCATAATGGCCTCCCTCACGCAGCCAGCTATCGAAAGTTGAGCCAATGTTTTTTTTCTTCATGCTCGGGGTGTTTCAGAGCTGGAAAGAGTGTACCACTATTGGTACATCTATCAGGAGAGTACCTAGGAATGGAATGGCCGGCAGGGCAGCCCTCAGGCGCTAAAGCGCATCTTCATTTTCGACGACTTAGCGGCACGAATAAATTCGTGCCCTTCCCGACTATTTCTGGGCCGTGATCCAGGCGCCGCGTCCGCTTGGGAAGCCAACTCTACACCCCTATTCAATTCCACCATTGCCGACGCCGCGGCTTCTTGGCATAATGGTGAGGCTCTGGCCGATTTGCGCCACGGGATATTCTGTCCGTGGGAACAACGGCCCACATGGGTTTTCTGGAAAGCATATTTGTCCCCACGGGCAACCGGCGGCTGAATGAGCTGATCGGTTTCCTGCTGTGCATCTCTGCGCTCCTCCTTTTCCTCGCGCTGGCTTCGTATTCGCCGCTCGATCCTTCGCTCAATAGCGCTTCGGTGTTGACCGGAAGCCACGCGGCCCGCAACTGGATCGGCGTGGTCGGCGCGGTGATCTCAGACCTGATGCTGCAGTTCTTCGGCATTGGAGCTTTTCTGCTGCCGGTATTCCCTGGCATGCTGGGGATGCGCTGGTTCGCTTCGCGCAAGATTCAGTCGCCGATGGCGAAGAGCCTGGGCGGAGTGTGGCTGGCCATGTTCATTCCGGCATTGCTGGCGCTGTTGCCGGGGCAGATGCGCTGGCTGCACGTGGTTCCGATTGAAGGCTTGCTGGGGCGCGTGCTGGGCGACTGGCTCATCCACTACTTGAATCTCGCAGGCGCTTACATTGTGTGCGCCAGCGTGCTGGCAGTCGCGCTCTATCTCTCAACGGCGTTTTCGTTTTCGTCGATTCAACTGTGGGCTCCGACACGATTTGCATTTGTGACGGCGTTGTGGAATCGCTATCTGGACTGGCAGGAAGACCGGGCCAAAAAGCAGCAGCAAAAGGAGCTAGAGAGGCGTCGGATTTCGAAGCCGGTGGTTAAGACGCAGTTGATCCCGTCGCGGCAGGGTGCAACTTCGCCGCCGGTTCAGGCTCGGGTTGAAGCTCGACGTACTGGGATTGAGCGAACGCTTGAGCCTGAGATTGAGGACGGTGATGTGACTGGCGGGATTCTGCCGGAATCGCTGGCCGAGGTCGCACTTACCGATAGGGATGCTTCGACTGCGAATGAGATCGCTGCGCGATCTCATTCTTCGCTCAGCATGACAGGGGATCCGGAAGTAACGCAGCGCGCCGACAGCGATCACAAGGCTAAAACGACAATGCCGAAGATCGCCGCGGGAGGCTACAAGCTGCCATCCAGCAGCTTGCTGCAACGCGCCGACGAGCACCAGACCGTGGATGCCGACGAATTGAAGTTGCTGGCGCAGGTGCTGACGGAAAAATATGCAGAGTTTGAAGTTCATGGGCAGATCACGCAGATTAATCCGGGGCCCGTGGTCACGACGTTTGAATTCAAGCCCGATGCTGGAATCAAGTACAGCCGCATCACGAACCTGACCGATGATCTTTGTTTAGCGTTGAAGGCCGAGAGTATTTTGATCGAGCGCATGGCGGGGAAATCGACGGTGGGCATTCAGGTGCCGAACCGCGAGCGCGAGATCATCTGGTTGCGGGAGAACATCGAGTCGCAGGAATTCATGGGCTCGAAGTCAAAGCTGACGATGGCGCTGGGTAAAGACATCAACGGTCGCATCGTCACGGCTGACTTGAATGGCATGCCGCACTTGCTGATCGCCGGGTCTACCGGGTCGGGCAAGAGCGTGGCGATCAATGCGTTCATCATGTCGATTCTGTACAAGGCGACGCCGGATCAGGTGCGTCTGATTCTTGTCGATCCGAAGCGGCTTGAACTGGGCAACTACGAAGGCGTGCCGCATCTTTATACCCCGATCATCACCGAGCCGAAGCTGGCGGCGAATGCGCTGCGCAACGCCGTGCGCGAAATGGAACGGCGGCTGAAGCTGCTGGCGGCCAAGGGTGTGCGCAATATCGATCAATACAACCGGCTGTTTGATAGCGGCGGGACACCGAGCCTGTTTGAGGAAGAGACGGACGACAAACCGATTCCGTATATCGTGATCATCATCGACGAATTGGCCGACTTGATGATGCTTGACTCCAGCAACGTGGAGGAGTCGATTACGCGGCTGGCACAAATGGCTCGAGCCGTGGGCATTCATCTGGTGCTGGCAACGCAGAGACCGTCGGTCGACGTGATTACGGGATTGATCAAGGCGAATTTTCCGGCGCGCATTTCGTTCCGCGTCGCGACGAAGGTCGATTCACGAACTATTCTTGATGCGAACGGCGCTGAAGCACTACTGGGCAAGGGCGACATGCTCTACCTGCCTTCGGGATCGGCGCGGGTGCACCGATTGCATGCGCCGCTGGTAACGGAAAAAGAAATTGCGTCGGTGGTTGAATTCTGGAAGCAGCAAGGGTCCGCGGAATATCAGCAGCAATTCCTGGAAGCACCGAAAGACGAACGTGAGGCTGGCAGCGGCGGCGACGGAGCGGCTGGTTCAGAAGGCGAAGGCGAGGACGATCCTCTGTATCAGGATGCGGTGAAGTTAGTCATCGAGTTCGGGAAGGCCTCTACTTCCCTGCTGCAGCGGCGTCTGCGTATTGGCTACGGCCGCGCGGCGCATCTGATCGATCTGATGGAACAGGACGGAATCGTGGGCGCGGCAGATGGTCCCAAGCCGCGCGAAGTGTTAAAGCGGCCGGACTGGATATCTGAGATTGAAGAGACGATGCGCTAGGGGGTTTTTTCTAGTTTCTGCCGTGCCAACGCACGGAGAGTACTCGGGGAACCGCGATCTGAACCTTATCCACTCCAGCTGGGAAGAATCCCTGCGTCGCGCAGTGGAGCAGTTGCCTGATATTGAGTTTCAGGTTTCGGCAGCAGGAATTCGATGGCCGCCGTCAACTAGATGGAATACCAATCCCATTGCGCCGTCCACGGTTCGCATGGAGACCGCCGCCATTCACAAGAAGATCTTGATTGCGTTTACTTCTTGAAGAACGTCCATGCGGCAATCGCCAGCAACATAATAGCGATGACCCACAAAGACGAATCGCTCATTCCGGTTTTCTTTGCCATGCGACCAATCTTAAGCTAGGAACGCATTTTCGTCAGCACGATTTCCACAGGTCGAAACCGGATGGTTATTGGTTGTGGGGTAGTGGCCTTTTCGCCTAGCTTTGAACCAGAACTACAGTCTGTTGGGTATCGAACACTCGCTAAACCCTGAATTAAAGTGGTCTAGAGCACTGGTTTGGGTGGGGAAAGTTCTGAGATGCCGCTGCTCCTTTGATCGCATCAAATTTCCGATAAAGCATGAACCAAACTCGCGAGGCAGCCATGAGTAGGACCGATCGAACTGGCGTGAGTAGCGACCCTCAACCTCTACATCCGGGCGAGCGCACCAACGCCGCTGGAAAACCCATTGCGAATAGCCTGCTGCTATCGATTCCAGATTGCGAATTTGCGTTGATCCGCGCGCATCTGCAGTTTGTTGTGTTGCCGCGTTATCGGAGCCTTCACGAACCCAACCGAAGACTCGAATTCGCTTACTTCCTGAATACAGGCATGGTCTCGCTGGTATTTACCACTCGAAGTGGTGAGAGCGTTGAGGTGGGCGTAGTCGGGAACGAAGGTTTCACGCCCGTCGCCATGGCGGCCGGCATAAGGAGAAGCCCACACCGTGCGGTGATACAAGTTGCCGGAGAAGGTTTCAGTCTGAGTGGCGATGTGTTTGAAACAGCTTTGCAGTCAAGTCCGCAGTTTCAAAAATTGCTGAACCGGTATGCGGCTGTGCATGGAATGCAAGTGGCGCAGACGGCGGGCTGCAATCGTCTGCATAACCTGGAGCAGCGCCTATGCCGATGGTTGCTGCTAACTCAGGATCGGGTTAAATCCGGTTTGTTGCGGATTACTCACGAGTTTCTGGCGATGATGCTCGGGACGGATCGCCCCAGCGTAAGCCTCGCGGCCGGATCGCTGCAGAAGAGGCGCATCATCGAATACACGCATGGAGCCGTTAGAATTCTAAATCGCAAAAAACTCGAAAGCTCGGCTTGCGAGTGCTACGGAATCACCCAGCTGTTCAACGGCGAACTCGGGCTCAAATCCTAATTCCAGGAAGATTGGTTTTCGAGGTGACCCTATCTTGAGGGTCGCCTCTTTTTGCGTTCAATGCTTACCTGTGGTGGCGTTCTTCCGGACGGGCGTGTCCCATATGTGGAGCGCGCCGTTCTTCTTCACTACGCTGGATCAGCCGATGACCTTCGGTGCGGCGCGCGGGCTCCCAGCGGCGCACGCCCGGGCCATAAGAATGGGCATAGAATCCGCGATTAACCCAGGTGCGGCCCCAGGGAGCATTGTTGATAAAGACGGCATGGGCACCCCAGTCAAAGCGGGTATAGCCCCAACCCCAGGGACGAAACCCTATCCCGAGCCCAATACCGAAGCCCCAGCCAATCGCGCCACCTACGAAAAATCCCGGACGTGGAGGGCCGTAGACAATCAGCGGGTCATACGCGGGAACCCACATGTAGGCTGGATCCACCGGATCAATCGTGATGTAAGGACCGCCGCTGACGACGATGTGGTCATTGCTTCGCAGATAGCCGTAGTCTTTGGCTTTCTGCCGCATGCGCTGCACCGCGTCCATCACATCCTGCTTCTGCGCAAGAAAAGCGTTGCCCAGATCTCTCGTCCAATCCATGTCTGAAGACATGGTTTCGAGGACCGAGGGAAAGGGCAGCAACGCTTGCACGCTCGGGTCCCACGGCAGTTGGTCCGCGGTAATGGCTTTGGCGAGATCGTCTCCGGTTAAGTAGTGGTGCTCATCCGCCCATTTGGCGGCGTCGGGAATCTGGTTGGGAAAAGTAGCCGCAGCCAGCGCCTGCGCCAGCAGAGGGTCGGGATACAGTGCGATTCGCGAAACTAGTTTATCGAGTTGCTCTGGCGAATAAGAAGGCGCTGGCTGGGACGGCCCTTGATCTGGTGGGGGTGGTGCCTGATCCTGGGGCGGCGGGGACGCCTGATCTGGGGCCTGGGCACGTCCGGGACAAACTGATAATCCGACAAAAACCGCCAACGCAAAAACAGCGACCGTGATTTTCGTACGTGGTGCTGAATATCGCATTTCTTTCTCCTTGCTAAAATTCCTCGCTGAAATAAAGTTGAGCCGTAAATGGATGCTTCTTTTCGTCTTGCCGTTGCGAGGACTTCATGCAGAGATAACCCATTTGAGCGCGGAAAGTCGCGCCTGCCACTCCGGCTCAATGAGTTTCAGGCTTGCGCCAGGAGCGAAGGTTTACCGCATAGAGGGCGATGCAAAATATGTTCGCCGGAATGAAGCCGAACTGCGCGGTCTGGAATCCGATGACGCAGACGATGGCGCTATTGATCGCCGCAAGAATCCACCCCTCCCAGCAGCGTTTTCCCAACAAGATGGTCGATACGACGGTAAGAATGCAGGACAAATAATCCAACCTGAACAGCACCGAAACCTCCTAGACAAATCGAGTATGTCGCAACTGGCAGGAGGTTTCTGTGATCTCTCGCTGATCGGCGTGACGGAAGTAATCGACAGAAAATCCACTTCGGATTCGGATAAGATTTCCCACACATTCCTATAGCGACGAGCATGAAATAAGGAGTTGCCATGAAAGTTCTCACCGAATACTTGAAGTTTCATACCAAAACCCATAGAGCCTATGTTCATCTGACGCCGCAGGTCGAAGAGATCGTGCGCCGTAGCGGAATCAAGGAAGGGATGGTTCTGGTCTCTGCCATGCACATCACGGCGGGCGTCTACGTCAATGACAATGAGAGCGGGTTAATTGAAGACATCGACCAATGGCTGGAGCACCTGGCTCCGTTTGGCAAGAATTATAAGCATCATGAAACCGGCGAAGACAATGGAGACTCGCACTTGAAGGCGCTGCTCATCCATCACGAGG
>JBAPOI010000435.1:0-5483 GCA_049279555.1 Candidatus Sulfotelmatobacter sp. | reverse complement strand
GGCTAAGAGTTGGTACCCGAGAGCGAAGGCCCGGCGGAAAGAGTTCGAAACGGGCGGACGAAGGCGTCCGCCGCTCCAATGCTTAATTTTCCTTAAAAACTCTCGCTTTCTAGAGACGCCGCAAAATGAGACAATAGAGGTCTTCCATGGCCACTTCCACGACTCCTGCATTTGCCTCAGAGACCCTCCGGCAACACGGCCTCACTACGGATGAGTACGAAAAAATTAAACAGTTGCTCGGCCACCGCGAGCCCACGCTCACCGAACTCGGCATCTTCAGCGTGATGTGGAGCGAGCACTGCTCCTACAAGTCGTCGCGCGTGCATCTGAAGCGGCTGCCAACGCGCAGCAAACGCGTGTTGCAGGGACCGGGAGAGAACGCCGGCATCATCGACATCGGCGACGGCTGGGCGTGCGCTTTCAAGATCGAGTCGCACAATCATCCTTCGTTTATCGAACCGTTTCAAGGCGCAACCACCGGCGTCGGCGGAATTTTGCGCGACATCTTTACCATGGGAGCACGGCCGGTTGCGGTGATGGATTCGTTGAGGTTTGGACCGATTGTGGGTCGTGGCAAGACTGCCGAGCTTCGCTCGGCCGGACAGCCGGGGGCGGCTG
The DNA here is from genome assembly GCA_049279555.1 of Candidatus Sulfotelmatobacter sp. Lineage (GTDB taxonomy): Bacteria > Acidobacteriota > Terriglobia > Terriglobales > Acidobacteriaceae > Sulfotelmatobacter. Next base: position 4,865 of record JBAPOI010000435.1, on the reverse strand, counting down.
TCCCTACACCGGCTGCGCCGACCCAGGCTGAGATTCACAAGAACCACTCCATTCTTGAAGGTGTGGTGAGCGGGGTTGCTTCCTACGGCAATTGTTTTGGGGTACCGAACCTCGGCGGCGAGACCAAGTTTGAGGCTTGCTATTCGGGCAATCCACTGGTGAACGCTTTTGCCATGGGGCTGGTACGCAAGGATGAGATTTTCTATGCGCGCGCGGCCGGCGAGGGAAATCCGGTGATCTACGTTGGCGCCAAGACTGGGCGCGACGGCATTCACGGTGCCACGATGGCCAGCGAAGAGTTCAGCGAAGCGTCGGAAGCGAAGCGTCCGAATGTACAGGTCGGCGATCCGTTCCTCGAGAAGTTATTGCTGGAGGCTTGCCTCGAAGCGATGAAGACTGGAGCGATCGTCGGAATTCAAGACATGGGTGCGGCGGGGCTGACTTGTTCGACCTGCGAAATGGGCGGTCGCGGCGGCGTGGGAATTGAGATTGAACTGGATCGCGTACCACAGCGCGAGACCGGCATGAGCGCCTATGAAATTATGCTCAGCGAGTCGCAGGAGCGCATGTTACTGGTCGCGCAGAAAGGCCGGGAGCAGGAAGTCTTCCGCGTCTTCGAGAAGTGGGGACTGGATGCAGTCGAGGTGGGCAAGGTCACGACCGACAATAAACTGCGCGTGCTTCACCACGGCGAAGTGGTCGCAGAAATTCCGAACCAGGCGCTCACCGACGATGCGCCCGTGTATAAGCGTCCCCTGGCGCGATGGGAGCCGCCGGTGCCGCGCGAGATGCCAGCGCACATTCGACTGAACGGAGTCGAGGATCTCACGCAGACTCTCAAGCAACTTCTGGCGAGTCCGAACATCTGCGGCAAGCGGTGGGTGTGGCAGCAATACGATCACATGGTGCAGACGAATACGGTTGAAGCTCCGGGTGCGGGCGATGCGGGCGTGATTCGCATCAAGAATCCGAACCTCGGTGCTCCTCAGCGTGGCCTCGCGATGGCACTCGACGGGAATAGCCGCTGGTGCTATCTCGACCCGCGATTGGGGGCAATGCATGCCGTTGCCGAGGCTGCGCGCAAAGTCGCGTGTTCAGGGGCGACTCCCGTGGGCGCTACGAATTGCCTTAACTTCGGAAACCCTGAGAAGCCGCATATCATGTGGCAGTTTTCGCAAACCATCGATGGCATCACGAAAGCTTGCGAGGAGCTGGAGATTCCGATCACGGGCGGCAATGTCAGCTTCTACAACGAAACGCTTGGCGAGGGCATTTACCCGACGCCGGTACTTGGAGTGGTGGGCACGCTTGAGGACGTACACAAAACCGCAAAGATGCATTTCGCTTCGCCGGGACGTGCGATTGTGCTGTTGCGTGCCGGCGAACAGGCCGATATCGCCGATGTGGAGAGTGAGTTCGGGTCATCGGAATATGCCAAAGAGATTCTCGGTGCGCTGTGGGGATATCCTCCGGAACTCGACCTGGAGAAAGAAGTTGAGCTGCAGAAGGCTGTGATCGAATTGATTCAGCAGAGTCTGATGGATTCAGCGCACGATTGTTCCGAGGGCGGAATCGCGGTCGCGCTGGCGGAGAAAGCATTTGCGAAAGGGGTTGGAGCGCGGGTGAATCTGGCGTCGAACGGGCTTCCCGCAGAGTTTGTACTATTTGGTGAAGACGCAAGCCGCATCGCGGTCTCGTGCGACCCAGGGAATGTTGGGCGAATCAAACAGGTAGCGGAGAAACATGGAATTGTTGTGGACGTGCTGGGAGAGACGATTCCCGAGCGGTTGGAGATCTTGTTGAACGGGCATGTAGTGGTGTCGGCGGCGGTTTCGGAGTTGAGCCGCATATACGAGGGTGCGCTGGAGTCTAGTTTGCGGACTGATCCGGAGTTGGTGGTGGCAGACTAAAGCTGCGTCGCTTCGCGACGCGGACAGCCGAGGGCGGCTGTCCCTACATGAAGCGTGGTAGTTGCAGGCTAACCGCTAAGGGCTAAATGCTGAGATCCGACAAATTTCACGACGAGTGCGGGGTGGTGGCGATTTTTGCTCATCCGGAGGCGGAGAAGCTCGCTTACCTTGGTCTGCACGCGCTGCAGCACCGCGGGCAGGAGTCGGCGGGGATTGTCACCTCCGATGGCCTGACTTCGCGCGTCCACAAAGCGATGGGCACGGTGGCTGACATATTCACCCCAGAGGTGCTCTCCAGGATTCGCGGCACGCTTGCGATCGGGCACACGCGCTATTCGACCGCGGGCGACTCGGCTCTGCTGAATGCGCAGCCGATTTTGGTGCAGTCAAATAAGGGATCGATTGGCGTCGCGCATAACGGCAACCTGGTGAATGCGACGGAAGTTCGCGGGCGGCTGGAGCGCCAGGGATCGATTTTTCAGACGAACAGCGATACCGAAGTGATCGTGCACCTGATCGCACTTTCGCGGGAACATACGCTGCCTGAGGCGATTGCGGATGCGCTGCGCCGAGTCGAGGGCGCGTTTTCACTGGTGGTGATGAGCCCGGACCGCATCATCGCAGCACGCGATCCTCGCGGCTTCCGGCCGTTGGCGATGGGGCGCATTCCGGCGCTGGAAGGACAGAAGAGCGACACAATTGTCTTTGCCTCCGAAACCTGCGCGTTCGATCTGATCGGAGCCACTTACGAGCGCGACGTAAAACCAGGCGAATTGATCGTGGTCGGCCCGGAAGGTATTACTTCACACTTTTATTCGACGGCCGCTCCGCAATCGAGCTGCATTTTTGAGCACGTTTATTTTTCGCGGCCTGACAGTATTGTTTTTGGGCGCGCAGTGCAGACCAGCCGCGAAGAACTCGGGCGGCAATTGGCCCGCGAAGCGCCAGTGGAAGCCGATCTGGTGGTGCCAGTGCCCGATTCCGGAGTGACGGCGGCCGTAGGTTATGCGGCGGAGAGCGGGATTCCATTTCGCTTTGGGCTGATTCGCAATCATTATGTGGGGCGCACGTTTATCGAGCCGAGTCAAAGCGTGCGCGACTTTGGCGTGAAGTTGAAGCTGAATCCGGTACGCTCGCTTCTCGAGGGCAAGCGCGTGGTGCTGATCGATGATTCGATTGTGCGCGGTACCACCAGCCGTAAGATCGTGCGCATGATTCGCAGCGCGGGAGCGAAAGAAGTGCACATGCGCATTTCGTGTCCGCCCACGATTTCTCCCTGCTACTATGGCGTGGACACGCCGTCGAAAAATCAGCTGATCGGCGCCAATAAATCGGTCGACGAGATTCGCCAATATATTCGTGCTGATTCGCTGGCTTACCTTTCGCTCGACGGACTGAAGAAAGCTTGCGGCGAGGGCGAGAAAACTTCGTACTGCTCGGCTTGTTACACCGGGAAGTATCCGACGAACATTGTGGATGTGGATGAGATCTTGCCGGCAAGCGTTCCGCGTTAATCCTTGCGCGCCAGCGCGACGCGCGGAATCGATTGCAGGTCCGGCCTGATATGAACATCTTTCCAACGGGCAAGCAGCCGCGTTACTTCTTCCGCAATCGCTCCGCTGATTTCCATCACCAGCCATCCGCCGGGTTTGAGCGCGGCGTGGGCTTGCGGGATGAGGCGCGCGATCACCTCGGTCCCAGTGTGGCCGGCAAAGACGGCATTGTGGGGCTCGAATTTTCGGACTTCGAGTTGGACTTGATCTTCTTCTGATTCGCCGACGTAGGGCAGGTTAGAGACGACGAAATCGAAATAGTTATCATATTTGTCTTTTACCTCGAATTCGCCCAGCAAGTCGGCTTGGTGAAAGTGAATTCGCGATTCGAGTTGGTGGCGGGAGACGTTGGCACGCGCGACTTCGAGTGCAGCCAGAGAGATGTCGGTGGCGTGGATTTCGGATTGCGGAAGTTCTCTGGCGAGGGACAGCGCGATGCAACCGGAGCCGGTGCCTACGTCAACGATGCGCGGGGGGCTGGCGGGCGACGGCGCCCGCCCTACAAGGTCCAATACGGTCTCGATCACGTGTTCGGTCTCGGGGCGCGGGATCAGAACGGCGGGAGAAACGATTAAATCCATGCCCCAGAATTCCTGGTGTCCGGTGATGTATTGCGCGGGAACGCCGCGGGCGCGTTCGGCGAGGGCCGCATCGTAACGGTTCTGATCATCGGCACCGAGTTTGCGCTCGGGATGGGCGTAGAGATAGGCTCGATCGACGTTGAGCGCGAACATCAGGAGAAGCTCCGCATTCATGCGCGGGGATGGAACCTGGTCCGCCGTGAGGCGCGCGACGGCGGCGGTGAGGGCTTGCTTCAGTTGCACGGAATCATTTCACCACAGCGGCACCCTTCGGCGTCGCTCAGGGCGGGCTCCGACACAGAGAAAAACACGAGCTAGGACCCGGATTTCATTTCGATCCGCTTTGGGCCTGCCGCTGAAACTCATAATTCAGATAAATCATCTGGCCGATATGGTGCTGCATGTGGGCGGCGCACTGCACGACCATTTCGAGACGATTCTTCGCGTTGCTCCCGGCGCCTGAATATTCTACCGACCAATCGTCGGGCGATTGCACGCGGACGGCAGTGATAACCATCTGCACGGCCTCGTCAAAACGTTTCAGAGCTACGTCTTTCGATGGAGGATTCGGGTCGTTGAATTCCCGCGGGCGGTCGCGTACGTATCCAGTCTTCGCCATCTGTGAGCCGATGTAATAGTTCAAGTTGCCGGTGAGGTGCAGGACGAGGTGGCCGAAGCTGTTGCCGTAAGGGTAGGGCTTTTGCCAGAACTGAGCATTGGTAAGGGGCGCGGCTAGTTCGTGGACACGGGCGGCGTTGGCGGTGAAGCGGTCGGTGAGTACCTCGGCGAGGGTCGAGTGAAGATTGGACATGAGAATGGAT
>JBAPOI010000434.1:0-3349 GCA_049279555.1 Candidatus Sulfotelmatobacter sp. | reverse complement strand
GCTTACACGGCTAGCGCATGCATTGGGGTCATTGCCTTTGCAATTGCCGTTATTACTTCGCTGGCTATTAAGATTGCGGATCAGTGGGATAAAGCGGTGATCTTGCGTCTCGGTAAATTTCACGCCCTGAAGGGGCCGGGACTGTTTTTCATTATCCCGGTCATCGATGCGATCCCCTACTGGATCGACACCCGCGTCATCACGACCGGTTTCAAGGCAGAAAAAACCCTTACCAAAGACACGGTGCCCGTCGATGTCGATGCGGTACTGTTTTGGAAAGTCGTGGACCCCAAGAAGGCGGCCTTGGATGTAGCCGACTATCGAAGCGCTATCAGTTGGGCCTCCCAAACAGCCCTACGCGATGTGATCGGCAAAACCATGCTTTCGGACATGCTGGAAGGCCGGGACAAAATCAGCAACCTGCTCCAGAAAATTATTGATGACCGCACCGAACCCTGGGGCATCAACGTCATTTCCGTCGAGGTGAAAGATGTCTTGATCCCATCGGCTTTGGAGGATGCGATGTCGATGCAGGCCCAAGTGGAAAGAGAGCGTCAAGCCAGAGTGATTTTGGGAGATTCAGAGCGACAAGTGGCGGAGAAATTCGCCGAAGCTGCCAACAGCTACCAGCATAATCCGGTTGCCTTTCATTTAAGGGCCATGAACATGCTGTACGAGGGTTTGAAGGACAACGCCACGATTGTCGTCGTCCCCAGTACAGCCGTGGAAAGCATGCAACTTGGTGGGCTTGCCGGGTCGACCGCCTTGACCATGGGGATTGGTCAGGAGGGCGCGATCAATAGGGAGAACGGCGAGCCCAAAGAGCAAGCATTAGTTAGATGATCGATGAAGTGTTGGCCTTTGTCGTTCGGAACGAAATGAGCGCTAACAAGCGCATTTATCGTTTACGACATGATTGCTGCGTGTCGCACCCAAGCCCGTGCGTTCGCACTTAAGCGTGAGGCGAAAATGAGGCACAAATGAAAACTATGAAGCGTAAAATCACGCTGTCGACCAGTGAGATTCTGAAGTTAGTCGAAACTCTCGGAAGCACCAGCCCGATCGAGCGCGAGCGGGCGCGGAAGCGCTTGGTGGCCGCTGGGCACGAAGCCGTGATTCCCTTGCTACATAAGTTAAAGGCGCCATCGGAGCACGTGTGTTGGGAAGCAGCCAAAGCGCTAAGTGAGATTAAAGACCCGGCTTCAGCCAATGCTTTGGCCGAAACGTTGGACCACGCGAGCCACGACGTGCGGTGGTTGGCCGCCGAAGGACTGATTGCGGTCGGGTCGGAGGGACTAAAGCAGACGCTGATCGCGCTATTGACGAAGGCAGATTCTAATGAGGTGCGGGAAGGCGCCCATCACGTGATTTCGCACTTCGCACATCGCATGTCCGGTGAATTCTTGCTACCGCTATTTAAACTATTTGACGATTTTGAACCCGCAGTGATCGTCCCACTGGCGGCCTTGGATGCGCTGCACGAATTACAGAACCGTACCCTGAACAGCCATAAAAAGTAGGCGACTGAGGCTCCTGATGTCCGCTTCCCGTTCGGATGCGCTGGTGCTCTTTGGTGTGACGGGCGATCTTGCCCACAAGATGATCTTCCCGGCGCTCTATGCGCTGGCGAAACGAGGTACACTCAAAGTCCCGATCATCGGCGTGGCCTTCCCGAATTGGAGTCTGTCGCGTCTGCATAAACGCGTGACGGACAGCATCAAGCGATCAGGTGGGATCGATAACAAGCGCGCTTTGCACCATCTTCTGTCCCAGTTCAGTTACATCAGCGGGGACTATAACGAGCGGGGCACGTTTATGGACATAAAAAAGTCGCTTGGTAGTGCTCGGCGTCCGGCACACTATCTCGCTATCCCGCCCGCGCTCTTCGAGACGGTGATCAAAGGGCTCGGTGCCGCCGACTTAGCTGAGCACGCGCGCGTCATTGTCGAGAAGCCGTTCGGACGCGACCTGGCCTCGGCGCGGGAGCTCAACCGGGTCGCGCGGGCGGTGTTCCCAGAAGACGCGATCTTCCGAATCGACCACTTCCTCGGGAAGGAGGCGATCATGAATATCCTGTATTTTCGCTTCGCCAATTCGTTCCTGGAGCCGATCTGGAACCGCAACTACGTGGCCAGCGTCCAGGTAACCCTATCCGAGGATTTCGGCGTGGAAGACCGCGGCGCGTTTTACGAAACCGCCGGCTGTCTGCGCGACGTGATCCAGAACCACCTCTTCCAAGTCGTCGCGCTGCTTGCCATGGAGCCGCCGGCCGACAGAGATTTCGGAGCCGTCCACAGCGAGAAAGCAAAAGTCTTTCAGGCCATGCACCCCTTGAAGCCCAAGGACGTGGTCCGCGGGCAGTACGCCGGCTACCGTAAAGAGCCCAATGTGGCAAAGAATTCCGACGTCGAGACATTCTGCGCCCTACGGCTGTTTATCAACTCGTGGCGTTGGGAGGGGGTGCCGTGGTACCTGCGCTCCGGCAAATACCTAGCGCAAACGGCGACCGAGGTTCTGGTGGAGCTGAAGTCGCCGCCGCAGGCGCTATTCGCCGACTCCGCGCCGATGACTGGCCGGGCCAACTATCTGCGCTTTCGGATCTCACCCAGTTCCGCCATCGCCCTTGCCGCTCGCGTCAAGCGCGCAGGGAAGGAGTTCGTCGGCGACCAGCGAGAACTCCTCTTAATCGAAGAACAGCCGGGTGAGGAATCACCCTATGAGCGGCTCTTAGGCGACGCGATGACCGGCGACGGTGCGCTCTTCACCCGTGAGGACGCGGTTGAGGCTGCCTGGGCGGTGGTCGATCCAGTCCTCAAGAGCCACCACCGGGCTCACCCTTACAAGCGCCACAGTTGGGGACCGAAAGACGCTGATCTCCTAATTGCAGCAGACGGCTATTGGCACAATCCTAGCTCCCAGGAGGCATCCGGATGAATGAGCCTGCCGCGGCCGTGTTTTAAACGACTGAGGCCCTCCGAAATAGCGCCTCGATTTCTCGCTGTGTTTTTATGCCAACTTCCAGCGTTACCCACTTCGCCGTCAGAGTCCGCACTTGCAATGCCTTGACGCGGCGATTAGACCTGGACTCCAGTTCTCCCGAGCAATTCAAGGATTCAAGCTCTAAATGCAAGAAACACAAACGCAGTACCCGCTTGTGTTGTCGGTTTCGAGGCCTATAATTTTGTTGTCGGAAGTACCGCTGAATTCAAAATCGGTACTGCCGTACAGTTAGTATGTTGTTGCCGGATGACTAGACAAAGAGCACTCCAGCATTGCTGGAAAGCTCGTTGACGAGTAAGCCGACGTGGCCGAATACCTCAGGGTGTTCAGCCACGTCGGCTTTTTTGTT
>JBAPOI010000433.1:0-1982 GCA_049279555.1 Candidatus Sulfotelmatobacter sp. | reverse complement strand
CAGTTATTGGACAGGTGGCAGAACCAGCCTTGGCGGTCCCAGCCGCCACTTGGTCTGCGCTGGTGGGTGAAAAAATCTCCAACAAAGGCCTGATGACGGTAATTGGCTTTGCGCCCTGCTGGAGCGTAACTACTTCTGTGACTATCTCGCCATCCTTATTTTTGACCCAACGTAGTGCACGTAGAAACTCCTTCCTTTTTGACAACCAAAGGGTTCGGAGAAGCGGTACTTGGACAGGATGCGTCTCCGTTGTCGGTGCCTCCGAAAGAATTGTGCGAGCCCAGAGATATGCCATTGGAGTCGCGCCATCTGGGTCTTTGGGATAGAACTCAATCAGTTCTTTCTCTGCTTCGCGTTTGATCCAACGACCCCACTTGCAGACCTCATCCGCGAGCCGTTGGCCGTACTTCGGAATATATTCGAGAACAACCTTGTTCAGGAGCACCGGCACCGGGTTGAGGTCGCTGGCGAATGCGTCAGCGCCTACGCGCAGGGCTTCGAGTGGGATTGATCCGCCGCCTGCGAACGGGTCCACCACTAAAGGACGGGTACCGGGTGTTCCGCCCATGGCCTCATGGGCGGCTTGAGTTAGTGCGCGGCTGGTGTTGAGGTATTCGGAAACTGTGGCGTTGTCCCAATTGGCGAAATCGGCAATGAAATCCAGCAGGGCGAAACGAAGTACGTTCCAGTGCGCCTCTCGGCGGAAGTCAAGTCCGCCGTCGGATTTCGCCAACGCTTGCCACTTCTTCCAGGTGTCATGAGAACAATGCTCAGCGAGAGTTTTATCCGTGGCTGCTTTGGCCGCAAAAGCGTTTATCAGAAGACAAGCATCCTCCCGGAACTTCGGCGGGCACAGAGGGTCCGCGGGGTCAGGCCACAGCGCCGCACAAATTACTGCCCGACAGGCTGCCAGCGGACGGCGCGCCCACCAGATATGTAGCGTCGAGATGTGGCCATGTCGAATGGATTTCTCTCTGCGCGCGTGCGCCGAGATCTGCTTGATGGGCAGATCCACTTCGATAAGGCGCTTTGGATACTGATGCACTATTCTTTTCCCTGCTTTACGATGCCGCGTCCAAAATCGCCTTTGGATTCAAGTGGTAATGTTCAATCTTGACGAGCGGCTCCCAGTTGAGCGTTGACGGGTCCTGAACGACATTGACCTCCGGTTTGGTGCCGCAGTTGAAGACAACATAGAGCCAGTAGTCCTTCCTCAGCCGTTGCGCCGTCCGGTACTCGTTCGTCGTGAGAGCCACCTCCCCAATGGCCACCCTGCCCTTTACCTCGATGAACCGGACTTCGATTGCGGTCTGGGGATCTTCCGGATGCGGGCGACGAGAAATCAGGTCGAAGCCGCGGTTGTCCGCCTCCACGCTGGTGACTTCCCAACCACGCGCCCGCTCATGGGCAATCACCGCCTCGACAGCAATGCGCTCGATCTCATCGTCGCGGACAAAGGGTGCGACGCCTGGTGACTTTCGCTCGGGATGCGGCACTACCCATGCGACGCCGACCCGGCGGATGTCGCTAATCGTGCAATGCCGCTCCTGTGCAAGCTCTAACCTCCGGCGCTCAAGTCGGCCGTTCAGCTCGTCAAGGCGATCCTCGACCTGTTTGATATTTGCCGCGACAGGCGAATTGCTGTCGGCGTTCCCCTGCTGCTCATACAGATCACCCATCCGCAACTGCTGGCGGTTAATCAGCTCGTTAAGGCTGATTTCCATGTGACGGCTGATCGTTTCGATTTCCCTGGTGCGTTCCTTGACGATTTCGGCAAGGAACGGCTGAAGCGCCTCCCCCACCACGAATCGTTCCGCGACCGCGTCGTCCAGCACGACATTGTCCGGGACAGCCGTCCCCGAAGGTGCAGCCATCAGATCAAGAAGATACGTCGGCTGCTTCAGGTCCATTGAACCGTCAGCGTTCTGCTGAACGATGAACAGACGTTTGTGCAGCTCGTTTCCGCGCCCGTCGCGTATGGA
>JBAPOI010000432.1:0-2367 GCA_049279555.1 Candidatus Sulfotelmatobacter sp. | reverse complement strand
CGGGGTTTTTGCTCGACAGGCTCGGGCAGGATTGTCATCCTCTTCAATTTCTTCGGGAGCTGACCCAGAACGGAATCGAAGCGGTCGGCCGCACTGGCGCACCGGGCAAGATTATTTGGGACGTCGATTGGAACACATACGACCTCTCAAATCCGCCCATCTTCAAGCTTTGTGTCATCGATACGGGCGATGGCATGACCGGGGACAATCTTGAGAAGTACATAAACAGACTTTCTTCGTCCCTCTCCAAGCAGTCGTTGACGGGCAACTACGGCGTCGGCGCGAAGATTACGGCCGCAACTAAGAGCCCACACGGCGTAATCTACATCTCGTGGCGCGATGGTGAAGGTAATATGATCCACCTCGCCCGTGACCCAAACAGTGGCCAGTACGGCCTCAAACAGTTTCGGCTGCAGGACGGGTCGTACACTTACCACATGCCTGTCGAAGAAGATATTAAACCAGATTGCATAAAAGATCACGGCACGATGGTAATACTTTTGGGCAAGAGTGCGGAGGATGACACGATGGCAGCGCCAATAGACGCGGCGTCTCCATCGCGGTGGATTGCTAAGTACCTCAACTCTCGGTACTTCACGTTTCCTGAAGGCATTGACGTCCGCGCCCGACAAGGCTGGGAGAATCCAAGGAATGACACCGACAACAATGTTTTGCGAAAACTGACAGGGCAGAAGAATTATCTCGACGAACACAAAATCACCAGCGGCGTTGTCGAACTTGTGAACGCTAAGGCGCACTGGTGGATCCTCATGGATGAGAAAGCCCTGACTTCTAACTCAGGCCACATTGAGTCGTCGGGTCATATCGCAGCGCTATACCGAAACGAGCTCTATGAGCACGAGACCGGGCGCGGGGGTATGAGCAAACTGCAGCATTTCGGTGTGGTCTTCGGCTACCGCCAAGTTGTGATATACATCGAGCCTAACGACAACAAAGAATCAGTCGTAACAACGAATACCGCCCGCACGCACTTGTCGATTAATGGTATGCCTCTTCCGTGGGCCGAGTGGGCACTACAGTTCAGAGAGTTCATGCCCGGCGAGCTTAAGGAGTTCATCGACGAAAAGGGAGCAGCCGCCTCGTCGACAGACCACTCGCAGTCAATTCGCGAGCGACTGAAATCAATTCTCAGCCTCTATAAGCTGACACGATATCGTCCATCGCCGAACGGTGAATTTGCGGTCGACGAGTCACAGAGCACGTTCGGCGGAAAGCCGACAAGTAATCAGTCCAATTCGACGCGGGGGGCAAGGGATGGAGGAGGAGGAGGTAGGCCCGGCGGCAGAAGCGGCAATATATACTCTTTCTTCGAGAAAAAGCACGGCTCGCCAGCAAAGCGAGTGACGCCGGACCCGTTCCCGCATGTCGTTTGGGTTCAAGTTTCGGACGGGACGCGTGCGGGAGGTTTTTTGGAGGACCGCGCAGCGAAGTATCTGATCGACCTCAACACACTACAGATCAACGGAGACTTCCGTGGATTCATTGACATGATAGACCACTGGACTCATGAGCTGGGTGACGGATCAGGCCGCCGAGAGGTCGTCGAAAGCGCTTGCCGTAACTGGTTTGAACAAGCACTAGTTGAAACCGTGATCGGAGTACAAGCACTTCGCAATTCTAAGGAATGGTCGACGGCTGAGATCGAGAAAGCGCTCTCACCCGAGGCTCTAACTGCGGCGGTCATGCAACGATACCACATCAATGTCGCTGTTAAGCGTGAGTTGGGTTCGAAGCTTGGTAAGCTGAGCACAGCGTAGCTGACCTTTTCACAGTTTCGGCCGCATTGCGGTACAGTTGTTGACCGGCCCAGTTACGGCACCGCTAGCGTCTGAACACGGGGCTAATATGGATAGTTCGATTCAAGAATTGAAGACGCTAAGAAATCGCTTGTCGGTTCTTGATCCAACAGATCGGAATATTGTTGAAGCATGGATTGCAGAGGCAAAACCGCTCATACGTGCCTATTGGCCCGATCATCTATCTGACTTTCGAGAGGCATCTGCTACCCCACAGTGGTTGGATTTACCATATGTCATCGGTGACGATCATCAGAATGAATTAACTGCAAGGCAAGAGCAGGCGGCTAACATTGAACTGGCACGACAGGCAGGTGCGCGACTTCTTGCTTTTATAGACGGACTGCTAAGGGTTGCGAAAAACGTTCAGGTCCAGAACACATCGAATGGCATCAGTTCGCAGAGCAGCGACTCGCGAAAAGTTTTCGTTGTGTATGGTCGGAACATAGCCGCTCGTGATGCTATGTTCGCTTTTCTACGCGCCCTAGATTTGGATCCGCTTGAGTGGTCAGCAATAGTTCATGAAACTGGAAAAGCGTCGCCATTTACT
>JBAPOI010000431.1:0-1554 GCA_049279555.1 Candidatus Sulfotelmatobacter sp. | reverse complement strand
CATTTTCCACAAATCCCGATGGATGCGAAACACTGCTTTCGGGTCTGGGTTTCACAGGTGGACCCCGTCCTTTAGACCACAGAGCGTCTAAAATAAGCGCGACTTTCGCCGGCTGCTGTCATTTGTAACTTTGTTTGACTGTCGTTCACTCTGTGCTGCAAAACCCTTTCGAAAAGAGAGAACAAGCCGTGCCTGGCACTGCCCGTCCTCCCTCTCCGTTTTCTTGGGGTTCCAAACTCTACCGCCGCAGGCGGTCTGAGTTCAAGTCTTTTGCTCCCGCCGGCCTCGCTGTCAAATAGAGCGAGTTTTCTGGGTTCGCTGCGGCTGCATCGCCTCCCAGCGGGCCGGTTGGGCTCCATAGGCGCCGGGATCGAAGTAGACCGCCGCAGGCGTGGCATAACCCAACCCCTGGTGCGGTCGTTCCTGATTGTAACGGTCAAACCACCGACCCAGCCCCCGCCCGGCGTCCAAGCCGCCGCCGTAATCCTGCACATAAATATCCTCATACTTGACGCTCCGCCAGAGCCGCTCGATGAAGCGGTTGTCCAGCCAGCGGCCCCGGCCATCCATGCTCACGTCCACTCCGGCCGATTCCACCGCGTCGATAAACATCGGTGAGGTGAACTGCGAGCCTTGGTCGGTGTTGGAGATCAGCGGAGCCTGGCGTCCCACCCGCAACGCCGCCTCCCAGGCGTCCACACAAAAGGCCGCCTCCATCGTGTTGGACAGCCGCCACCCCAGCACATATCGGCTCCACCAATCCATCACCGCCACCAAATACATAAACCCCGTGGCCATAGGCACATAGGTGATGTCCGAACACCAGACCTGGTCCGGCCCCGTGACCTCCAAGTCTCTTAACAGATACGGGTAAATCTGATGCCCCAACTCCGGCTGGCTCAACTTTGGCTTGGCGTAAATGGCCTCGATCCCCATGACCCGCAGCAGCCGCACGACCCGCTTGCGATTGATCCAGCGGCCTTCCCGGCGCAACAGCACCGTCAGCTTGCGACTGCCATACACCGGATGCTCCAGATGCAACTGGTCCAAGCGCCGCATCAGCGCCAGGTTCTCCTCCGTCTCCGGACACGGCTCGTAATAATAGCTGCCACGGCACACCGCCAGCAACTCGCACTGGTGCCGGACGCTGACCTGGGGATCGGGGCTGATCAGTTCGCATGTTAAAGCCCCAGTTGTCTGGACTTTTTTTTAAGCCAGTCCAGGTCCACCGTCAGTTGCCCGATCTTCTGATGCAACTGGGCGATCAACTGCTCCTGGTCCTCCGTCCCCGGCTGCCCAGGCTCGAAAAGCTCGGGCAAATGATCCCGAATCGTGGCCTTCCATTGCGTCACTTGCGCCGGATGCACCGCATATTCTCGCGCCAATTGCGCGACCGTTTTGAGCCCCACCAGGGCTTCGAATCCCACTTTGGCCTTAAAGGCCGCACTGTGTCGTTTGCGTTTTGCTTTCATAGGTCTGCTCTTTCTTATCTACAGCAGACCGCCAAAAGTCGAACTTTACCCGTGGTCTAAAAATAGGGGTCCACCTCTCCCC
>JBAPOI010000430.1:0-2991 GCA_049279555.1 Candidatus Sulfotelmatobacter sp. | reverse complement strand
AACTCAAGTTCACTGCGATTTTCATCGCCAGCGCGAGACCGTTATCTCCCACATGCGTAACCTTCGGTCCAATATCCAACAGCAGGGGCTTGATCTTTTCAAAGGTCTCGCGGCGGCCGCCGACCATCACCGACAACTTGCCCTCTTGCAACGTAATCACGCTGCCGGAGACTGGCGAGTCGACCATGTCCGCGCCTTTTTCTCTTACCTTCGCGGCCAGCGCGCGGCTCACCGCAGGACTTATGGTACTCATGTCGATAAAAATCTTGTCGGCGCTCAGGCCCGCCAACATTCCATCCGACCTCTCCGTGATTGCAGCGATGGCAGCAGCATTCGTCACCATCGCGAAAGTGAAATCGGAGGCGCTCGCAACCGCGCGCGGTGAATCGGCCCACTGCATTCCCTTTTCAACCAACCACTCCGCCTTGGCGCGCGTGCGATTGAAGCCGGTGACGCTGTGCCCTTTGCTGAGCAGACGGTTGACCATCTGGCTGCCCATGACTCCGAGACCGATAAAGCCGAGTTTCGCCATCCGCTCGCAAACCTCCAGGAATTTCCTGTGGTGAAATCTGTTTTGAAATCCGCCGTGATGTTCTTTTTCTACAGCACTCTCTCTACGCAGTATCTTTCGGTCTTGCCGGCGCGAGCTTCCCCTGTGCCAAAGATCTGCCGGTGGAAGGAGCCTGCGAATCCTGACGCACCTGCTCGAGGTGAGCGCGCATCGCGCTTCTGGCCATCTCCGCATCGTGGCGTTCGACGGCCTCAAGAATTCGTTTGTGGTGAAACTGTCCACGCTGTGGACCGCCTTCGACATTGAAGATCTTGATTCGTTGTTCGCGAAGCAGTCCAACAATGGAATCGATCAAGGAAAGAATCAGCGGATTCGCAGCGGCCTCGGCGAGTGCAAGATGGAAATCAAGGTCAGCTTCGATGTAGGCGCCCGGATCCCTCTGTGATCGGTCCATCACCGCGACGGCGTCACGCATCGCAGACAAATCCTCTTCCTTGGCGCGCACGGCGGCCAAAGCGGCGATTCCTGGTTCAAGAATCAAACGCAGCTCTGCGAGATGCGGCGACCCCTCCTGCTGACCAACTTTCACCATCAGGTCGAACGATTGCCGTGCAGCCTGAGACGTTCCATTCGTGATGAACGTGCCGCGCCCGGAATACGCTTCGACTAAACCCTTTTCGCGGAGGGTCTTGACGGCTTCGCGCACCGCCGTGCGGCTTACGCCGAGACGTTGTGCCAACTCTCGCTCGGCGGGCAGTTGATCGCCGGGCTTCAGAGACCCGTTCAGGACAGACTCTTCTATCTGTTGAACGATCTGTTCATAGAGCCGCGAGGTCCGGACAACTTTGTACACAAAGTTCTCTCCCACACGAGGGCATGCGTCGATGGTCTGGCTACTATACCGCAGGTCCAGAACTTGCGGCGCAGTTTCTGCGGGTTTCAGCAATGACGCGAGCATTGGCGGTCTCTAGGTATGGTGGTATGATAGCAATGACAATATCACTCCGTCAACCTAGAGTGCAAGTGCTAGCCGAAAAGCGCACTTTCAACCGGAAACCTGCAAAAATCTGCTCTGTAGAACTTTACCAACAAGGCTCGACTCGGATCTTTAACTCTCAATATAGGAAAATTTTCTTGACTTCATTCGATGAACAATGGTATGGCTGTCGGACCAGAAAATGGAGGAAGTTCCGATGACATTCCGAAGCACCGCCCTGTCCGCGGGTCACGTCACGACTGCCGCCATCCGGATTGCTCTTCTTATTATTGTTCTCACCGGATGTCTGCTCAGTGTGCCAGCCGTGGCCCAGTCCACCGCAGGGCGAGTATTGGGCAGCATCACCGACCCTAGTGGCGCCTCCGTTGCCGGCGCGACCGTAGTGATCACCGACGTACAACGTGGAGCCTCACGAACCCTTACTACGGATGATGCCGGTGCCTATGCCGCTCCCGACCTAGCCCCAGGGACTTACAAAATTCATGTCGAGGCCAAGGGCTTCAAGTCCGTGGAGCGACCGAACGTAGTCATCGAGGTCGCTACCGACGTTCGCGCCGACTTCTCTCTGCAAACCGGCCAAGTAAGTGAGACTGTCGTGGTGAATGAAGAAGTTCCTCTCCTTAACACCACCTCAGCAACGCTGGGTGGAACGCTAAGCAATCAGGAAATTAACGATCTGCCCCTGAACGGCCGCAACTATGAAAACCTGCTGCAGTTGCGTCCCGGCGTGATGCGCTACCCCGGCGGCGGCTTCTCCACCACCAGCGCCAACGGCCTTCGCGCGGAGGATAACGCCTATTTTGTCGAAGGGCTCTTCAACAGCGAGCCGTATTCCGGACAGGCAATCATTAACGGATCAGGAATCGCCGGCGATTCGGCGACGATCCTGCCCATCGATGCGATTCAGGAATTTAATCTGCAGCAAAATCCGCCGGCCGAGTACGGCTGGAAACCGGGAGCGGTGGTTAACGTGGGCCTCAAGTCCGGAACCAATAGGATTCATGGCACCGCGTTTGGGTTCGGTCGCGACGGAGTGATGGACGCGCGGAATTATTTCAACGACGACCCAAATCCAAAATTGACGCGCACCCTTGAGCAGTTTGGCGGCAGCCTTGGCGGGCCGATCATTAAGGATAAGGCGTTCTTCTTTGGGGCCTATGAAGGCCAGCGATATAACGTGGGCAATTCATTCGGCGGGATAACCAGTCCTTCAATGGTGCACATGGCGGACAATGGAACGTGCTCCTTCGGCTTTGTCGGCGACTGCGCCGACAGCATTCCGGACGCGATCGCAGATATTACGCAGCCTGCGGCAGTGGCGTCTGGGGTCATCGTGAGCCCCGCCAGTTTACTGATCTCGGGATGCACTTTCTCTGGTGGCGCGGTCACCTGCAACGGCTCAGGATTTCCCACCAACACAGCCCAGAGCATCAATATCACGAACGGATTTAACAACGTCGTGCACGTTAACAACCTCGTTGCC
>JBAPOI010000429.1:0-1729 GCA_049279555.1 Candidatus Sulfotelmatobacter sp. | reverse complement strand
AGCGAGGGCTGGAACTTGAAGTCAAAGCTCTCGAGGGTCTTCTGGAACGGGAAGCGCGCCATCGCGATACGCATCTGACGGTGCTTGTGGGTTTTCGCGTCGACCTCACAGGCCAGCAGTTGGTCGAGGAAGTCGGCGTAGGAAAGTTCCTTTTTCGCCGCCTGCTCCAGGCGCGCGGTAAGTTCATTTTCGACCTGATAGAGCCGGAGTTGATGACACTGTTCGCGCAGTCGGTCGAGCTGTGGAGTGCTCATCGCACGTCACCTCCCGCGCCCTGGCTGATGGCCTCGTAGAGTTGGAGATCGCGCACCAGCACTTCGCCGAAGCCGCCGTAGTAGGGATCGAAACGCGGCGGTGTGCCCGGTGGCAGATTATCGCCCTGCCGCAACAAGCCCGCATAATGCGCCGGCTCCATCACCACGCTGTTTCGGACCGCCTTTTGGTGGCGCGCGATCA
Organism: Candidatus Sulfotelmatobacter sp.; assembly: GCA_049279555.1. Taxonomy (GTDB): domain Bacteria; phylum Acidobacteriota; class Terriglobia; order Terriglobales; family Acidobacteriaceae; genus Sulfotelmatobacter. Next base: position 1,273 of record JBAPOI010000429.1, on the reverse strand, counting down.
GTTGGTCCTGATGGAAGAACTCGAAGTGTCCGGGATCCTCGTGCACACTGACGGTCTTGCCCACATAGGCGACCGGCACCGAGTAGCGCGCCGCGCCGACCGTTACCAGGGCATCGTTGGCGACCTGGCGAGTCTGCACGCGTTCATAACGATATGGCGGTCGGGTTCCGAGCGGGGTCAGTTGTTCACGGACGAAGCGATCAGCCGGCCGTTCATGGGTGGTGCCGTGGATCCGCAGGTCGGCGACCTCGACGCTCCAGCGTTCGAGCCAACTGTTGAGATCCTCCCACGAAGTGAAACGCCGGCCCGCCAGCGCGTTGCGCTTGACGTATTTGACGCCGCTCTCGACCTTGCCCTTGGTGCGCGCCCGATAGGGCTGGCAGGCGCGCGGCGTAAACCCGTAGTAGCGGGCTAAATCCTCGAACTGCGGATGCCACAACACTTTGTGCTCGCGGCGGCCGAGCACCAGGTTGCGCGGGTTGTCGTAAAGACAGCTCAGCGTCACGCCGCCGAACCAGCGGAACGCGCGCTCGTGGCCGTCGAGCAAGGTCGTCAGCCGTTCGTGGTGATAGCCGTGCGCATAAAGCCGGCGCGAATACCCCAGCGTGAACACGAACAGATGAACCTTCTCCAACTGCTCGCCGATCCAGACCTTAAGCTGGCCGTAATCGACCTGCGCCTGCTCGCCCGGCCCGGTCTCGAACCGCACCGTCGCCAACTCCGACCATTTCCGGCGCTCGCGCTGTGGCCGTAGCCAGCGTTGCACCTGCACGATGCCGCCAGTGAATCCCAGCCCCTGCAGCTCCCGGTAGAGCACCGCGCCGTTAAAGCCGACCTCGGCTGCGCGCTGCTCAATAAACGGCGCGAACCGATCCAGCTGCCGCGCCCGGCGTTGCACTTGCCGCGGCTGCCACGCTCCCAGCTTCAGCCAGCGCTTGACGGTCTTGCGATCCACCCCTAACTCGCGCGCAATCTGTTTAATCCCTGCGCCCCGGTCCTTGCGCGCGACCATCTCGCTCACCAAGTCCGCTCCTAACATCCGCTCCTCCGCCGCTCCGCTTGCGGTCGACAGAGAAACTATCCGGTCCCGTGCTGCTTCCATTGCTCCCTTCTCCTCCTTGCTCGGGAGGGGGGAGTTTCAAACGATCTTACAGGGGGGAATTTCACACGATCGCTGACAGGAGGATTTAAAGTATGAGGAAACCCGTATCCAGAATGTTCGCCGCCGGCGCGATGGCAGCATTGGTCTTCGCAGTTGTGCCAACATCGGGCG
>JBAPOI010000428.1:0-6753 GCA_049279555.1 Candidatus Sulfotelmatobacter sp. | reverse complement strand
TTTATATTCCGGTTCGCATAGATGATGTTGTTCACGTTCGTCGTCCGGTTGATCACCACCATGTTGTACACGTTGGTAACGCGCGTAATATTCACGTTGGTATTCGTAACGTTCACGCGGTTCACGTATGCGCGGCTTACCCGGTAGCCCGGGATAAATACCTCTCTGGGAGCAAGCGGGAACCAGCCCACTCCGGCTCCGAATGAGAACGCAAAGCCAAATCGTGGCCAGCCCCCAACCCATGCCACCAGCGCCGGCGCATAAATCGGACGCACTACGCTCGGTCCCGGAACCCATAGCCACCCCGTCCCTGCATAGGCCCAGCGTCCATAGTGGAATGGCGCAAATCCCCAAGGCTCGTTTTCCACCCAGGTCCAGCCCCACGGGCCAACCCAAACCCAGTGTCCAAAACGATAGGGCACCCATCCCGACACCAGCGCCCGCGGACGCCAGCAGGTTCCGTAGCCTGCCACGTAGCTCCAATCGCCATACTGATCGAGATCTTCGTATCCCGTCATCTCACGCGAAACATAATTCGCGGAATCGGAACCTTCTTCCGCCTGGTCGCGGTTGAAGGCCCAGGTATCAAGTCCATCCTGTTCTGGAATTTGACCAAGGTCGTAGCTCAACTGGTCAGTGCCGGAAAATGATGCATGCTGATCGGCCACAACCGCGTAAGAAGATCCCCCACCCGTAACCTCACCGCGCCCGCGCCAGACCGTGACGTCGGTGCGGCCTCCACTCGGGTCGACATCGATGCGATAGTCTCCCGGTTGCATGACGACGAACGCAACATTCGGCGTATCGACCTCGTACGAATCTTCGTCATCCACGTGACGAACTTTCACGATGAGCGATCCTTGTGCGAGGCGAATCTGCGCAGCCCGGTCGCTAAGATCGAGCAAGGTAATTCCAGTCTTCGGGCCAAGGCGCAGGGCGGTCGAGCCAATGTGGACCTCGGCGCGCGAGTTGTCGTCTGCCCAAAGATTGTCACCGGTGACCAAGGGGCGGTTGATCTCCGCATCGACCCAGTCGTTCTCGCCGCCGGGCTGAAAAGAAATGGCGCCATCGATGGAATTCAGTCTCGCGACACGGCTCGGCGGATCTTGGTCAGGGGATGCCGGCGCATCCTGTGACGCTTGGGAATCTTGCGCGACCTGCGCGTCTTGCGCTCTTAGGGTGAGCGGAGCCTGAATCATAAATGCCAAGCCCGCCACTATCACCGCCCAATTCCACCACCGTTTGCAGGTTCGCATAGTGTCTTGCCTCAATGGATACGAATCGTTCTGTAATCGTACCCAGTCTATGTAAACCCGACAGGGACCGCTTAGTTCCCTTAGTAACTAGGCGAGTAAGTGGTTACCTTCGGCCAGGGCTGGCCGATTTCCGGCAGGTCGACGGCTTACCGTCGCTGAGACTAGCAACCCCATTCAGCTTCGCCGGGCTGGGAAAAATACTGGCGCGACTTTGCTCTTTCATTGGTCACTTTCTCATCGGTCATTGATTCAAGTTCGAGCAGGGCCAGGCGTGCTGCCGCTACCATGCGGTTCTTCTCTTGTTGTGGAACTTCCTTCCACTCCGCACGCACTTCGCTGCCTTTGCCTGAAGATTCCGGCGTCAGTGCCTGATGATAGTGATGGAAAAGCTGTGCCAACCGTTCCGGCGCTACTTCGTTAATCCACATGGAATCTCTCCTTACTTATTTCCTAATCACATGAGCTGTTTATCAGCTCCACAACCGTTGGACACGGAGTCGCAGAAAATTCGGATAAGGACTTCGTAAAATGTTCGTAAAGACGCAACGGCGGAGGGCGCTGAGAACGACTCTACGAGCCCGGCTCGAAGCGGTATCCAACCCAGGGTTCCGTCACCAGATATTTCGGAGAGGAGGGGTCTGCTTCAATTTTCTTGCGCAGTTGCCCTATGAAGACGCGCAGATATTCCGGCTGCTCGGTGCTGTTAGGGCCCCAGATGGCGGCCAGTAGGGTCCGGTGTGTGACTACTTTGCCCGGACGGCGCGCCAGGTAGACGAGCAGATCGAATTCTTTTGGGGTGAGATGAACTTCATTTCCGGCAACTTTCACAGAGCGGGCCGACAGGTCGATGGAAAAATCGCCGGCCGCGATCGCATTGGATTCTCCCTCCACTGCCGGACTGCGCCGCAACTGCGCGCGAATTCGGGCCAGCAGTTCGTTCATGCTGAAAGGCTTGGTTACATAATCGTCTGCGCCTGCGTCCAGCGCTTCGACTTTTGCGCGATCCTGCCCGCGCACCGACAGCACAATGATGGGCACCTGCGACGTCAACCGAAGCTGGCGGCACAGTCCGACGCCATCGAGATTTGGCATCGCCAGGTCGGTCACCACTACGTGCGGCGTCCAATTCTTCAATAACTCGAGAGCCATTTCGCCATCGTTGGCCACGCGAATGTCATACCCCTGCGCCGAGAGCGTAGTGCGTAGCACTCGGGTAATTTGGGGTTCGTCATCCACCACCAGGATCCTCTTATGCTCGTTCATCGCCAATCATCATTCATCGCATTTCCTGGGTCACAATATGCACGTCCACGGCTGGGGTATCGCGCAAGAATTTGTGAATCGTGGAAAGGTAGAAATATCGCTTCCAACCCTTCGTCGCCGATCTGCCAAAAACTACCTGCGTAATGTGATGCTCGCGGACAAACTCCGCAACTTTTTCCGCCACCACCTTGCCTTCGGCCTTCACCAATTTCGCGCCTACGCTTTCGGCGAAGCGAATATTGTCAGCTAGCGTCCGCTGGTTCTCGTCGCTCTCATCCGCACCGGTATCCACGTAAAGCACAAAGAAATCGCCATCCATCGCCTGCGCCATGCGCGCACCGCGCGCGATTAGGTACTGCGCCGCTGGATTCGAGCTGATGCAGACCGCGATCCGCTCCCGCACTTGCAGCAGCTGGCCATCTTCGGTTTTCAATTCGGAGAGGGTGCGGTCCACGGCCTGCGTCACTTGCCGCAGCGCCAGTTCGCGCAAAGCAACCAGATTCGTGTTCCGAAAGAAATTCGCCAGCGCGCGCTCGACCCGCTCCAACGGATAAATATCTCCCCGCTTCATGCGGGTCTGTAATGCCTGCGGTGTCAGATCCGCCATCACAATCTCACCTGCGCGGCGGATCACCCAGTCCGGCACCATCTCCCGCACTTGCACGCCAGTCAGTTGCCGAATCGTTGGCGACAGACTTTCAATATGCTGCACATTTAAGGTGGAGACAACGTCGATTCCAGCATCCAGCAGTTCGAATACGTCTTCATAGCGCTTGGCGTGTTTGCTGCCTTCGATGTTGGTGTGCGCCAACTCATCGACCAGCACGACGTGCGGCTTGCGGGCGAGAATTGCATCGACGTCCATTTCTTCAAAGATGGTCGATTTGTATTCCAGCTTGCGGCGCGAAACGGTCTCCAGGCGCGAGGACAATTCCACGATCGGCTTGCGCCCGTGCGTTTCGACTACGCCGATCACCACTTCCTCACCTCGGCTCGCCCGCCTCACGCCTTCGCTCAGCATGGCGTAGGTCTTTCCCACGCCGGGGGCATAGCCCAGAAACAGCTTGAACACCGCCGGACGCTGTGCCGTGTCCACTTCCGCCAACCATTGTTCGGGACTCTTGGGCATCGCCGTTATTCTCCACGCTGAGGCCGGAATTGTCGAATCGCTCACACGAGGCACAGAACCGCAGAAAAAACCAGAAGTCAAAACAACAAGAGACTTTCTCCGTGTCGGAGCCTGCCCTGAGCGCAGCCGAAGGGCGCCTCCGTGGTGAAAGCCTTTCAGTCACGTTACAATCGCTGCCGTGAAAGTTCGCTGGCTACAACATCTGTTTCGCTACGCCGCTTGCATTGTAGCTGCCGAACTGGTGGCACAAATCTACCGGCGATTGGTCCACGTGAATCCCACCACGGTAGCGTTGACTTTCCTCTTAATGGTGCTGTGGGTCGCGGCGTACTGGGGATTTCGATTCTCCGTCTTTCTCGCGATACTGGCCACGCTGGCTTTCAATTATTACTTTCTCCCCCCCGTCGGAACCTTTACCGTAGCGGACCCGCAGAACTGGGTAGCGCTGTTTGCCTTTCTGGTTACGGCGGGCATCGCCAGCGAACTTGCGGATCGCGCCCGCCGCCAAACCGCCGACGCCAACCAACGCCGCCGCGATGTGGAACGGCTCTACAGTTTCAGCCAGCGCCTGCTCGCCACCGACAACGTCGCCGAACTGTTGAATGCAATTCCTCTCTATGTGTGCGAAGGATTTGGAGGCAAGGCCGCGGCCGTCTATCTGCTCAGTTCGCAACAGGTCTATCGCACCGATCCGAACGCCACATTGCTTGCCCTGCAGGACCTGCAAATGGTGAGTTCTCGGGGCGAGCCCGTTATCGACGGCCAGCGTGGGATTTCTCTTTCTCCTCTACACCTGGGCACTCGGACGACGGGCGCTGTAGGCATCGCCGGCGCAGCTCTTTCCCGCGCGACTCTCGAAGCTTTGGGCAGCATGATCGCGATCGCTGTCGAGCGCGCCGGAGCCATAGAGAAGCTCTCGCAGATCGAGGCCGCTCACCAGAGCGAAAATCTTCGCGCCGTTCTGCTTGATTCTGTGACGCATGAATTGCGCACTCCGCTGACCGGCATTAAGGCGGCGGTTACCGGTTTGCTCTCGGATTACAACCTCGACGAGACCGAGCGCCGCGAGTTGCTGACTGTCATCAACGAAGAAACCGATCGCCTCGACCGCCTGGTTGGAGAAGCCACAGAAATGGCACAACTCGATGCCCATAAGGTCGAACTCCACATGGCTCCGGTCGATATCTCGACCGTGATCGAACTGGCGGTGGAGCAATCCGGAACGGTCCTCGCCGATCATCCCATGGAGCTGCGAGTACCCGTGCCACTTCCCAAGGTTTGTGTTGATTCCGAACGCATTGCGGAAGTGCTGAAGCAGTTGCTGGAGAATGCCGCCAAATACTCTCCGCCCGACTCCCCGATTACGATTACCGCCGAGACGAAAGGAGAGCGCATCATCACCAGCGTCGCCGATCAAGGATATGGGATCGACGACTTCGAGCAGTCGCTGGTCTTCGACAAGTTTTACCGCGGCCGCGACCAGCGCTACAATGCGCAAGGCACTGGCATGGGCCTGGCGATTGCCAAAGCCCTGGTCGAAGCGCACAACGGGTCCGTGAGCGTCACCAGCCAAGTCGGCCGAGGCTCGGTATTCTCCTTCGACCTGCCCGCCGCATGAACGGTCACCCTCAGTTTTTCAGCTTTGGCCTCTCGCAGGTATCGACAATCTTCGTGGGATCGATCGCGTCATTATCGATCTGCTCTTCAAGGATTTTCCCATCCTTACCAATCAGGAAGTTCACCCGGCGCGCGGCTTTGTATTTATCGAGGTAAATTCCGTATTTGTGGGTAATTTCACCGCCCCAGTCGCTCAGCAGGGGAAACGTGACGCTAATCTGGTCGGCGAAGGCTTTGTTGGCAAAGGCACTATCCATGCTCACACCCAGAACCTGGGTGTCTGTGGCGTCCAGCCTTTTTAAATCATGCTGGAGCGCCTGCATCTGCTTGGTTCAACCACCGGTGAAGGCGAAAACGAAGAATGCCATCACTACATTCTTCTTTCCGCGGTATTCGCTCAACGAAACCTTCTTTAAATCGTTGCCGTCAAAATAGTTCAGCGTGAAGTCCGGCGCCATTTCCCCGACCTTAGGCATGGATGATGCCGCAGCGTCCGGCAGCGCGCTCGCCGCCGCGATCGGAGCTGCCATTGCAACCGTCAACCCGCCCACCACGAGCCACCTTGCCACCCTCCTCGTAAGTTTCTTCTGCATGATGATCCTCCTGGACCGCATGATAACTCACCCTCTGTAAAAAATTGTCGCTTCCGGTTGGCGCAACCTATAACTGACTTATTCTGGTACTTGAACATTCGCATTGCCGAAAGTCACTCGAACCAGTAAATTCATTTTTCGGACTCCCATTCGCGTCCAAACGAGCCTTCGATGAGCATTGCCACCCTGAACGACATTTTCTTCGCCGCCGCGGAACACAATCTCGACCTCGCCATGCTCTACCGCGAATCGGGCAAGTGGGTGCCCATTTCATCGTCGGAGATCGCCCGCAAAGTCGCCGGAACCGCGCAAGGGCTGAAGGCGTTAGGCGTTCGCAAAGGTGACCGCATTGCGATTCTCAGCGAGAACCGCCCCGAGTGGACGATCGCCGATTTCGCGATTCTCCTGCTCGGCGCTGTCACCGTTCCCGTTTACGCCACCTTAACCCCCGAACAAACCGCTTACACTCTTCGCGATTCCGGCGCCACGGTCGTCTTCGTTTCGACCGAACTTCAACTGCGCAAAGTGCAGGCCATCCTTCCCCAGACGCAAATTCAGAAAATTGTGATCATGGACCGTATCCAGATCACTGGCGATCCGGCCGCAACCTGCCTGTCCATGGATCAATTAACCACGCAAGGCTCAGCCGCTCTCGACTCTCAGACCGAATCTTTCGCTCGCTCCATTCAATCCGACGACCTGGCCACCATCATCTACACCTCCGGCACGACGGGAGTTTCCAAGGGAGCGATGTTGACCCATGGCAACATGGCCTCTAACATTCTGTGCTCGCTGCTTGGCTTTGGCATTCAACCCGGCGATAGCAGCGTTTCTTTTCTTCCCTTATCGCACGTCACCGCTCGCCACGTAGATTTGACGATGCTCTACCACGGCG
>JBAPOI010000427.1:0-1688 GCA_049279555.1 Candidatus Sulfotelmatobacter sp. | reverse complement strand
ACCAATGTGCGGGCCAAATGGCTCATGCACGCAACCGTGCTGCACATTCCTTTGCTTCTCGGATTGATGGTCTACGACAAAATTCCGCGCTGAGTTGACGGCTGCCGGGAAGGACATTTTTCAACGGATGTTTTCACAAGCAGCGCTAAACGCGTCTCTAAACGGAACCAGCGCCATTCTGCTGGCCTGCGGCTACGCGGCCATCAAAGCCGGGAAAATGAAGGTCCACAAGGCTTTTATGATTGCGGCCTTCGCGGTATCCACCGCATTTTTGACTTCCTATTTGATCTACCACTACCGCGTCGGTCACGTTGCTTTCACGGGCCAGGGGTGGATCCGGCCTGTATATTTCGCGCTGCTTCTTTCCCACACGATACTGGCTATCGTGATCGTGCCGATGATCCTGGTCACCCTGCGGCGGGCGTGGCTGGAAAAGTTCGATAAGCACCGTGTCATCGCGCGTTGGACTCTGCCGCTGTGGTTCTATGTGTCCGTCACGGGCGTGATTGTTTACCTGCTGCTTTACCAGGTTTACGCTCCGCACGTGAGTTAGCGCAGTTCTTCACTGAGGCTAATCTGATCAGCTAAAGGAACGAAAGAACGGAGGCGGGGAGACCAAACTCCGCTAAACGCGCGGCGGTATGTTCAAACCGTTTTCCGGCGAGACGAGCGAACCTGTCTGCGAGGAGCGTATTGCTTGCCTCGTCCCCGCCTTGGGGAAGACCACATGCCAGAAATCGTTCCTCGGCGCAGCAAAACCGACCCCGATAAACCGCTGTTCCTGCTTCTCGCGCACGGAAGTCACAAAGCATTCGACCGATTCTGAAGTCATTTCGTTGAAGAGTCGCACGGTCTGCCCAGGCAGCAGGGGAGCATCCATCACAATGAGCGCCCCTCCGGCGCTGACGTACTGCGTCGAAGCCTTCAAATCGATAGCTTCGCCCTCCGGCATTTGGCAACGGACTCTCAGAGGAATTTGGAGTGTAATTCGGACGGTTCGCCGGCGTTCAGGGTATCTGGACCGATGCATTCATCCGCCTTTGAAAGGGGGACTAACGCAAAGAGCTTGCCATGTTTACCCAAGAAAAACAAGGACTTACCGCGCCAAAAACCAGCGCGTATGAGCGACGCGCAACCATACCGCAGGGAATTACTTGGGCGGTAGCGACGAGATGACCGCCTCGGTAAATTCCTCTGTGCCAGCCTTGCCGCCGACATCTTGCGTTATATGTTTGCCTTCGCGATGGACCTTTTCAAGGGCATTCTCAATGCGGCGCGCGGCCGATCTTTCCCCGAGATGGTCAAGCATCATGATGCTGCTCAGAAGCAGCGCCGTGGGGTTTGCCAGGCCCTTTCCCGCGATGTCTGGGGCAGTCCCATGTACCGCCTCGAACATGGCGGCTTCGTTGCCAACATTGGCGCTGCCGACGACGCCGAGGCCGCCAACGAGGCCGGCGGCGAGGTCGCTCATCACGTCGCCGTAAAGATTTGGCAGCAGCATCATGTCAAATTGCTGCGGATTCAGCACCATCTGCATGCAGGCATTGTCAACGATCAGCTCTTTGTACTCGATGTCGGGATACTTCGGGGCAACGTTGCGGATGGACTTTAGAAAAAGTCCGTCTGAGAGCTTCATGATATTGGCTTTGTGAATGGCGTGAATTTTCTTCCGGCCTTCGCGCTTAGCA
>JBAPOI010000426.1:0-9688 GCA_049279555.1 Candidatus Sulfotelmatobacter sp. | reverse complement strand
GACTCACACATAGTCCGGGTCATCGACTATTGGCTGGCGGAATCGCGCAAGCCGTCGAACAAGGGTTGGCAGGTCATAGCCGTACTCGCTGCAGAAAGCATTCGCAAGAGCCGCTATTTCCCTGTGGTTGAGTTCCTCAGTCAAAAACTTCCCCTAACCGTACTGGAAGTGGCTGCGCTGAATGTCGGCGGGAAGACGGCCCTGACATTCACCAAATTCTTTGACGGCGAGGATCAGCTTGAGCAAGACGGAGCCGAAGAGGACGATGCGGGTCGGGTGGATGTAGATCGCAATTATTGGGCCCAGAAGCGTCCCCAATCGATCCTTCGCACCGCCGACTCACTCGCGAAAATATTTCAGTCGACCGAGAAATCCCTCCGAGTGACTTATTTACAAAATTTCTGGGGTTTCGCTCTAGGGGAAAAGCCCTTCAACTTCGTTACAATTGCACCGAAACAAAGATTTGTGAATGTACGAGCGCGGGTTCGGGATACGGAGACATGGAGTGCTAGATTAAAGAAGGCCGGTTTCGATTTAACTGGCGGTACGCCAGCCAGAAGCATCCGCTTCCGCGTAACCGGAGCGCTCCCAAAGAAATCCAAGGAGCTTCTGCGCCAAATCGGCGAAGAGGCTTACACCGAACACGTGAGGTAGAGATGCTGGACCGCGAAATCGTTTTTTCGGTAGCAGAGTCTCCTGAGGGCGGTTACGAAGCTCGCGCCTTGGGACACTCGATCTTCACCGAGGCAGAATCGATGGACGAGCTAAAGCACAACGTCCGTGACGCTGTGCGTTGCCACTTCGATGAAGGTCAGGCTCCGCGGGTAATCCGCATACATATGGTGAAGGACGAGTTGATCTCGCTTTAAGATATCGGCCGCCCCAACCATTTCCATCCGAACGCCCCGCAGCTGAATCTAATGTTCCATGCGCACTCATGGAAGGATTATTCGCTTCATCGCGATAGTCCAGACGGTTTTATTTTTTACCCATTTCCTGCTGTATCAGACCTGGATGTTTTCTAACGGCGATAAAACCAGCGCAACCTGGATCGGCCTGGCGTTCGGGTTGCTATCGGTGAGTTTTGTTACCGCGTCAGTCGCAGCCTTTCGCTATACAAATCCCGCGCTGCGCGCCTTTTACCGAGCCGCGGCAGTGTGGCTTGGCCTCGTGAGTTTCCTTTTTGTCGCGGCTGTTGCCTCATGGGGCATCTACGGCATCGCATCCCTTGCTGGCGTGCAGATCAATTTTCACTATCTGGTGAAGTGGACGTTCGGAGCTGCTTTTCTCGTCGGCCTTGCGGGAGTGATCAATGCCGGCTGGACTCGCATCACCCGCGCCACCGTGCGACTGGCGAATCTTCCTGAATCGTGGCGCGGACGCAAAGCTGCGCTCATCAGCGACCTTCACCTCGGGCACGTTCGCAACGGAAACTTTCTGCGGCGCATGGTGGCGAAAGTGCTCAAAGAAGGCCCCGACACAATCTTCATTGCGGGCGATTTGTACGATGGCACCTACATTGATGCCGCCCGGGCTGCGGAGCCGCTCATCAAGCTGACCGCTCCACACGGCGTCTATTTTGTCGCAGGCAACCACGAGCAGTTTGGCGACGACAGCAAGTATCTGCAGGCGGTGAAATCTGCCGGCGTCCGTGTGCTGCACAACGAAAAAGTCGAAGCCGATGGATTGCAGATCGTAGGCGTGCCGTATAATCACGCCACGCGAGGTGAACATCTGGCCTCGGCGTTGAAATCCGTCCGCCTCGATCGCGACCGCGCCGGCGTGCTCTTGGTTCACGCCCCGGATCATCCCGAAGTCGCCGAAGCCGCAGGCGTTTCGCTGCAGCTCTCCGGCCATACGCATCTCGGACAATTCATCCCTTGGAGTTGGTTTGCGCGCAAGATCTACCGGCAGTTCGTCTATGGTCTAAGCTGGATCGGGAAGATGCAGGTCTTTACCTCCAGTGGGGCCGGAACCTGGGGTCCTCCACTGCGCTTGGGATCGAATCCGGAAATCGTGGTGCTGCAGTTCGAGTAAACAGCTCTACTCGGCTGGAACGCGACGAATTTTTTCAACGAGTACAATGATCCTGCCTCATGACCGACCCGCCGGGGAACTTACTGCGAAGGTCACGACCGTTTGGTGAAGGAGTCATCCACGTGAAATCCCCATTATTGCCATTGATCGGCCTGCTGCTGGCATCGATGTGCGCCGCCCAAACCACCGTTTCCGTTGCGCCGGACGCGGCCTCCAAAGAAGACATCAAGAAGCTTTTCGATGTCATGTTAAGCCGCGATCAGATGACTCAGATGATGCAGCAGCTTTTCACGCAGATGCAGAACATGAGCCGCGAGCAGATCAAGAAAAAGCATCCAGACATCACTGACAGCGAGCTGGCCCGAATGGGTCACGAGTCGGAGGACCTGATCAAGCATTTTCCTCTCGAAGAAATGCTGGACGATATGGTTCCGGTCTACCAGAAGCACTTCGCGAAATCCGATATCGATGCCATGACGGTTTTCTATTCCTCACCGGCGGGGCAAAAATTTCTCCACGAAATGCCTGATGTCACCTCTGAAACCATGCGCGCGGTGTACCCGAGAATTCAGAAAGAAGTGGATGCTGCGATGCGACGAGCCGAGGAAAAGGTCGACGCACCGCAGAAGTGAATTGCTATAAAAGATCTGCAATGAAACTAGAAACCCATCGTGTCGTCGGCGGAAGGCCCGTAGCTCGCCGGCACCGGTTTTCCGTTCAGGCGCAGATACACTCCCAGTTGAGCGCGATGATGCACCAGGTGGTTTAGGAACATTTCGCGATAGGCGAGAAAGCGTGATCCTTCGAAGATGGATTTGCCCTGAAAGCTCAGCTTCCAGTTCTCTTTCCAAGCCTGGTCTGAGGTATTTTGCAAAGCGACACGCACTTTGGCCGCACCTTCATCCAGAGCCTTCACCAGCTGATCGACCGACTCGAACTGCAAAGGAGTGAAGCTGCCCTTCGAGAAGTCAAGCTCGGGTGTGGTCAGCACCCTGAGCCCAAAGCTGGGAAGCTGGGCGACATGCGGCGCAAGCTTTCCCAACGGCATCGACTTGCTGTGCGGTGCAAAATCTTTTTTGTCCGCGGGCACCCGCTCCAGGGTAGTGCGCGTAGTCTTCATTTCTGCATCGAACTCGGGAACCAGAAATTCGCTGATTGACATGATCGTCTCCGTGTTTTCGAGTATAAATGCTTGGCGTGGTTCCCCGTGAAGCGCTTTGCGCTAAGAACTTGGCAGCCGCGTTATAATCAGCCATGCCTGATAGCGAGATCATCTTCTCAGTTCAAGAATCGCCCGAAGGCGGATACGAAGCGCGTGCGCTAGGTCATTCAATCTTCACGCAGGCAGATACTTTCGACGAGTTGAAGCGAAATGTGAGAGAGGCCGTCCAGTGTCATTTTAATGCTGGCACGGCGCCACCGGTGATTCGCCTGCATACAGTGAAAGATGAGGTCATCTCGACTTGAGATTGCCTCGTGATCTCTCCGGTCACGAACTCATACACCTGCTTCGGCGATACGGTTACGAACGCACTCGGCAGGTAGGCAGCCATATTCGCTTGGAGTCGAGCCTTCGCGGCGATATTCACCGCCTGACAGTCCCCGATCACAAGACCATGCGAGTAGGGACTCTCAGTGCAATCCTTTCCGACGTTGCGGACTACCTGAGAATTGAACGCTCTCAGCTGGAACAGGAACTCTTCAACAAATGACTCGCCCAAAACCACTCATCCTCATCCTCATCATCCTCGATGGCTGGGGTTACCGCGCTGAAACTAAAGCCAACGCCATTGCGCTTGCCCGCAAGCCAACCTACGACCGCCTGCTGCGCGAATATCCCAACACGCTCATCCATACCAGTGGGCCGTTCGTCGGTCTGCCCGAAGGGCAAATGGGCAACAGCGAGGTCGGCCATCTCAACATTGGCGCCGGGCGCATCGTTCACATGGACATCACTCGCATCGACTTGATGATCCGGAACGGCGAGTTCTTCTCGCATCCGGTGTTGCTCGCGGCAATGAAGCATGCGCGCGTCGGCGAGCGCCGACTGCATCTCTTCGGGCTCGTTTCCGATGGAGGCGTGCACTCGCAGCAGGCTCATCTCTATGCGCTTCTGAAAATGGCCAAGCAGAACGGCGTCGATCGCGTCTTCGTTCACGCTTTTATGGACGGACGCGACACTCTGCCTACCAACGGCGCAGGCTATCTGGAACAACTGCAACAGAAAATGCGCGAGTACAACTCGGGAAAAATTGCCACGGTGAACGGACGTTACTACGCGATGGATCGCGACCGGCGCTGGGAGCGCATTTCGAAAGCCTACAACGCCATGGTCTTCGGCGACGCGGAAGGCGGAAAGCTTGCCGACCCGGTTCAGGGAATGAAGGACGCATACAACCGCGATGTGACCGATGAGTTCGTCGTACCCTTTGTTTGCACTGATACCAAAGGCCAGCCCGTCGCGACAATCCGCGATGACGATGCCTGTGTCTGTTTTAATTTCCGCGCTGACCGCGTCCGCCAGATTACACGCGCCCTCGCGCGCAACAGCGGACTGAATGAAAAAGCCGGCAGCGATCTTCCCGGCGCGGCCGATCTCGACTCCGCGATTCCGCGCGACCGCGTTCCGAAAAATCTGCACTACGTTTGCATGACCCAGTATGACAAAAACTTCTGCCCGCCGGTGGTGATTCCTGCGGAATCGATGGCCAACATCCTGGCCAACGTGATGGGTGGCCTCAACCTGCGCAACCTGCGCGTGGCCGAGACGGAGAAGTATGCGCATGTCACCTACTTCTTCAACGGCGGCGTGGAGCAGCCGTTTCCCGGCGAAGAGCGCTTGATGGTGCAGTCTCCCAAGGTCGCGACCTACGATTTGAAGCCGGAGATGAGTGCGGCCGGCATTGCCGATGTCGTCGTGAAAGCCACTGAAGAAGGAACCTTCGACGTGATCATCGTAAACTTCGCCAACGCTGATATGGTCGGCCACTCCGGCAAGATTGAGCCGACGGTGAAAGCCGTCGAAACCGTCGACTCGTGCCTGGCGCGCATCGAAAAAGCTGTCCGTACCAAAGGCGGCGCCATGCTGATCACCGCCGATCACGGCAACGCCGAAATGATGATCGACCCCGCAACCGGAGGCCCGCACACCGCGCACACCACCAATCCCGTGCCCTTTATCGTAGTCGCGGAAGATGCCAAGCAGTACACGCTAAAGCCGAATGGCTCGCTGCGCGATATTTCGCCGACGCTGCTCGGAATGCTCGCGATCGACGAGCCAAAAGAAATGACGGGAACAGACCTCCGTCTTCTACGGAAAATCTAAGAGTTGTCATTCCGACGCGCGAGCGCAGCGAGACAGGAGGAATCTGCTTTCACCGTCCACTCAAATGCGGAGGGTGCCCCATTTCTCGCGTCCTTTGCGAGAAAGCCTGCCCTGAGCGAAGTCGAAGGGTGGGGCTTTCGGCTTGAGCTCATTCTAAGCCCGGCCAACGTTAATCCGTCACAGGCATGGCCAGCAGAAAGAGGCTGGGAAGCTGAGGTACATGCATCGCAATCCGGTGGTGTGCGGACTGGTGGCGTGTCCGGAGGATTGGCGGTGGAGTAGCTACCGATCCTATCCATACGCAGAGGCGGGCCAAAATCTAGGAAAATCTAAGGACGAAAATCAAAATCTAGGGACGGGAAAATCTAGGGAAAAAATCTAGGAAATCTAGGGACGAGGAAATCTAGAAATCTAGGGACAGACGGAAATCTAGGGAAATCTAGAGGGAAATCTAGGGACGGGAAATCTAGGGACGAAATCTAGGGACAGACGGGACTGACACCATTTTGGCCCGCCACCGGTTCACAGAAAAATGGGGAACGTCCCGTCTGTCCCCGTCTCACCCCCCTCAGGGAGTAGAGGGCGGCCCACCTTTAATGATCTTTGCGTGCACTATTCCCACGGAGGGGCACCCAGCGGTGGGCGTTGAGGATTTTCTTCAACGGACGATGAGCGGGACGCGCGCTTTCTACTCGGGACATAATTAATGACCATTCACTCACCCTTCTTTCTAATGGGAGGGGGAGGCGACGAGACGATCCGCATGTTTTTACATTCGCCCTGAAACCTTTTGGAAATATCCGCTGACTCAAATGGTGAGAACACGAAGCGGTCCGCGTTCGCTATTGTGTCGTGATTTATGGCGTGGACCGCTGCTTGATGGATACGATGCTCTCGAATCGGAGGTAGTTCCCGCCGAACGGCTTCCGCTTCTTCTGTCCGCCTTGCTCTGAGGAGCTCGAAGAACTTCTTTTGTCCGGCGTGATCGTGAGTAATTACGAGGCACGCGTGCTTCGAGAGAGGGAACCAGACTTCGGCGGTTGAGCTGTAAAGGCCGCCACCATAGAATCCTCCTTTGAATTCCGGGTCGTGGCGCACGACGGGCGTGTCGGAGGTTACGAAGTCACCCTCAACCGCGCGAACTACGGTCCACTGCATTCGCGTGTACTTGTTCCCGATCTCCTGACCCATATACGCGACGAGGTGTAGATCTGATTGCGGATGCGCTCTCGCTACGATCCTCCTTTCTCTCAACGCATCCCGAACTTGATCAGGGGTTACCGAACCATCGATCTCACCAGTCTCCTTCAGTTCCTCGAAGGTTCGCTCGAAACAACCCGGCGCGTTAGCAGCCATGTGCATGGTCGAGGTGGTTATGTTCTCTTGCATTTGACGAAATATCTTCCGCGTCCAAGGAGTTCGGAATTCCTGAAACGCGATGAGGAAGGCAAGCAGCCCACGCTCAAAAACGCACAAGTTGTAATCTCCATCGACTACCTTGCGAAGGCTCGGCATAGCTTGTCCTTCGAGCGCGGTCAACATCGTATCGACCGTGTCATCAAACCCTCCATCCGGCAAGGGAACGCTGTAGTAATTACGGCGTTTTGCCGCCTCGTCTGGGATTGATCGGAACATCTTCTCCGTATTCCGTTCATAAACGTAGAGCTGCGAATCTCGCCTTTCGTCCGGCGTGAAGCCGACGAGGTAGGCAGCAGTCACAAAGTGCTGTTGAATGTTGCGCTGAGGTGCTGTCGCTTCCATCTTCGTTTTTTCGATGCGTGATTTCTTCTGATTCTATAGGCGCGCAGCCTGCAGTGTGTAAGGGCCGAAGCGGCGGCCAAAATAATCCACCACCCACATGTGACATCCAACCTTGCGCGCAGCCCAGATTTATTCCATGATTGCTCCAAGTCTTTACTCGCTCTTTGAAAACTGAATATAGGCGCTAACTCCCTTACCTGGAATATTTTGCATGCAAGTCGTTTCGATGCAATATTTTAGCCGGATCAACTCTGGGCTGGCTCCCGCAACTGGTTCATTCCAGAGATTTTGCGGGTTTGATCTGTGATTTTTTTTGATCTGGATTCCAGCTCAAACCGAGGATGCAAACGGCGCGGGCCAAAAATTTCCAGCGTCGAAAACGTCGTGCGATGCCAACACAGAATCACCCGACGGCCCGATCACCCAATCGCCCAATCTTCTTCGTGCTACATTTCTTTCACGGGCGATAGTGCCGAACTCCATGGAACCCCAGCTCATTCTGATCCATCTCGTGCTGAAGCTGGGTGTAGCTGCGGCTGTTTCCAGCAGTCTGGTGCGCTCCAAGGAATTCAAGTCTCTGTTGTTTCGCGAAGAGCGCACTTTGCGCCAGAAGATCTATCTGGTGTTGTGCATGGCTTTGCCGATTACCATCGGCGTCTGGATCAGGTTTTCCGTTAAGAGTTTTCTCGCCGGTGATTTAAGTTTTGAGACCGTGCTCTTGTTGGGTGTGATTGGCGGCCGCTGGGCGGGCGTTCTCGGGGGCATCGTCATGGCCGCACCAGCTCTGCTGCACGGGGAGTGGGCGGCACTGCCCTTCCTGGTGCTCTGCGGCTTCATCGCCGGCCAGTTGCGTACGATGGCATTGGATAAAGATGATATCTGGTCTTTTTCTCCGTTTATCGATCTCAGTATTTATCGTTTGATTCGTCGCAATCTCCCCACGCCACGCTTATTTGATTGGCAGATCATGTTCTTCACGACCATCTTTGGTCTGCGCTTTGTCCAGAGCCAGATGGCACACTATTTTCCGCAATCCATCTTCAGCCTGGACAGCGGCAAGCTATGGGTCGAGGCAACCATCTATGCCGCTTCGGCGATGGCCATTGGAATTGAACTCAAAATCTTCAACAGCGTTCGCATCCAGATCAAACTCGAAGAGCAGGAGCGGCTGTTGCTTCATGCGCGCATGGAAGCACTGCAGAACCAGATCAATCCTCACTTTCTTTTCAACACCCTCAACTCGATTTCGTCGCTGGTTCGCTTCGACCCGGATACAGCCCGTGAAGTGATCACCAAACTTGCTACCATTCTCAGGCGCCTGTTGAACAGCGCCGACTCGTTCGTCCCGCTGCGCGAGGAAGTAGAATTCATCGACAACTATCTGGATATCGAAGTCGTGCGCTTCGGACGCGATAAACTTCGCGTGGTAAAGGAACTCGCTCCGGCGTCGCTCGATGTGATGGTTCCCAGTATGCTCTTGCAGCCGCTGGTGGAAAACTCGATCAAGCACGGACTTTCATCGAAGGTGGAAGGCGGTAGCATCTACCTGCGCAGCCGCTTGTCAGATTCCGGCCTGGTGATTGAGGTGGAGGACGATGGCGTTGGCATTGCAGCCAGGCAACTCGTCGAGTCGACCAATGCGCGAGGCGCTGGAATCGGCATGGCCAACGTCTCCGAACGGCTCCAGGTTTTGTATGGAGATGCTGCGAGCATGACCATCGACAGCCGCGAAGGGAAGGGAACTCTGGTCCGCATTCGCTTGCCGCTGTTGCAGGCCATGGGAGCGGTTCCTGAGAGTTTCTACGAAGAACGCTCAAGCACACGGCGGTAAAAATCTTCGTATTGCGGAACGATCTTGCTGGAGCAGAAGTGAGCTTTTGCCACGGCGCGAGCCGCTTTTCCCATGGCGCGCAGCCGGCTTTCATCATTCAAGAGTTCGATCGCGTAACGCGCCATGGTGTCCACGTCTCCAACGTCAGCCATGTAGCCGCTGGTGCCGTGTTCAATGACTTCCGGTACGCCGCCGGTGCGGGTCGCGATCGGGACGACTTCGCAGGCCATCCCCTCGAGCGCGGCCAGTCCAAACGATTCCAGTTCGCTCGGCATCAGCATGATGTCGGCGATTGCCAGTTTTTCCTGCACCTGGTCCTGCTTCCCCAGGAAAAGCACGTCTTCGTGAATTCCTTTTTGCACCGCCAGCCATTCCGCGACCGAACGGTCGGGACCGTCGCCGATCAGCAAAAGTCTGGACGGAATTTGCTTGTGCACGCGATCAAATATCTCAACCACATCTGTAACTCGCTTGACCGGGCGAAAATTGGAAAGGTGAACTAAGAGCCGTTCTCCCTTCGGAGCATACTCCGCGCGAAGCTCCGCGTTCTCTCTTCTGCAATACACGTCGCAGTTGACCGAGTTGTAGATGACTTCGATTTCTTTCTTAACATCGAAAACCCGCATGGTGCGGTCGCGCAAATAGTTCGAGATAGCGGTCACGCCGTCGCTCTGATCGATGGAATAGCGGGTGATCGGCAGATACGAACGGTCCAATCCCACTAGGGTGATGTC
>JBAPOI010000425.1:0-1522 GCA_049279555.1 Candidatus Sulfotelmatobacter sp. | reverse complement strand
GATCCTTGTCGCCAATTACCTGTCCTTGTGCGGCAAAACCGATCAACTGCGCTTCATTGTCAGTCTGGAAATTCTTCAGCGCCCGATCAGCCTTCGCATCCGCGCCGTTCTCCAATGTGTTGATTTGAGAGAATCGCTCGTAAAGCCCGTCGCGTATTCGCTTCTGCAACTTTTCCGACAGACCGGCCGTCTGCTCGTAGGCATTCTGCAACATCTTCATTTCATCAAAGTAGCGACCCGGAATGGCTTGGTCGCGCGCCTGTCCCGGCGCCAGTGATGGAGTTGGCGGAGAGACTGGAGGCGTATTTTGATTGGCCGGCGCTGGCGTCGCACCCAGCCTTCTCTCAACGCCGGCTACATAGTCCGAGACTGACGTGCGCCCATCCGTTCTATTCTGTATCCATGGTGTCGGACTTCCTGGAGGCGCAACATTGCCTTCCCCAGAGAAGTAAGCGACGGCAACACGCCCTGCGTCGCCGTTGTATTTCTGCGACAGGTCGGCAATCCCTCGATCCGATACAGCAACCCGGTCCGCCTCTTTGTTGAAATCTTCTCCGGGTTGCGCGTAGTGCTGGAAAAAGGTTGGTGTAACCTGTCGCGTTCCACGAGCGCCGGCTGGGCTGACGGAATTAGGGCCGCTGCCTTCCTGTCCAGTAATTGCTCCCGCCAATCCTGGCACAGTCGCCGAGCCACCGACCGACGGAACATCATACGGCTTCAATGGCTGCCCGTTGGACAACCGTTCAATGCTGTCGTCCACATAATCACCATCCGCCCTTGGCTGAAGCGAATGCACAAGTCGCGAATAGACGACAGGATCAATGTCGTTTGCTTGGGCTTTCAGCCAAGTTAATGCGCCGGCAGGATCGTTCGCCCCCCACGCTTCCGCTCTGGCCGCAACCGCCCTGGATGTAGCGCGCGAAAGTTCCGCATTAACGAGAGCCGGAGCGGCGTCGGGACCATAGGATGCTCTGATCCTGTCGTGGACATTCGCGCCGAGTTCAACCATGCTGTTACGATACGCACGTTCGTCATTGTAGTTGGTCGCGATGCTGCGGATCGTGTTGTCCTCGCCCGCGTTCGCTAGAGCCAGTGCGTACACATCTGACTGCTGATCAACGTGCCGCCCAATGGTATCGGCGGTGAACATCTGAAGCCGACGGGACTGTTGGTCAAACTGAAGGCGCTGAGCATCATTTTGAAGGTTATTGTAAATCTGCGACCGATAACTGTTGATCGCGTCCAGAGCCGCTGGGGCAGCGTCCATCGCTGCCTTGCCCTTCTTGGCGTATATGCCGTCCGGCCCGTATGTCTGGTCATAGGAGAACTGCTGAAAATCGTTCCATCCCTGATTGATGGCGATATCGTTCTGGCGTTGCTGCTTGATGATCGCGATCTGCGCGACATTGCTGCCAGCCTGTTCGGTCTGCTGCCCAGCGCGCTGTTCCGCCGCACCGACTGCACCGCCGAACGCTTCCGGTGTGGCGTGCTCGGTCTGGTAGTCGAACGGCTGCTCAACGCG